>VGTO01000001.1 GCA_016874655.1 Bacillota bacterium
ACTTGGCGATTACTGGGCCGGATCGAACCATGTTTTGCCCACCGGGTCCGCTGTCCGCTATGCATCTGCTCTCGGGGTTGATGATTTTATCAAAAGATCGCAGGTCTTATGTTACAACGATAAAGCACTGAATAATTCTGCTGCAAAGATCGCCGCACTGGCTCGGGCGGAGGGCCTGGAAGCCCACGCCAGGGCGGTGCTGATAAGGGGGAAACAGGATGAACCGCCGCTCAAGGGTTGAAAGGAAAACTACGGAAACAAAAATTATGTTGGAGCTGCTGATTGACGGCAGCGGTAATGCTAAGATCGACACCGGGCTGCCTTTCGTTGAGCATATGCTGGATCTTTTTTGCCGGCACGGTCATTTCGATCTTAATCTTGAGGCTACTGGCGACCTTGCGGTAGACGCCCACCATCTGGTTGAGGACCTGGGTATCTGCCTGGGCCGGGCACTGAAAGAGGCACTGGGTAGTAAAGAAGGTATTAAACGCTACGGTTTCAGTGCCGTACCGATGGATGAAACTTTGGTGACAGCCGTTGTGGATCTATCCGGCCGTTCCTGGTTGCACTACGGGATTGACCTTCCGCCCGGCGTGGTCGGTGGGATTGACGGAGAACTGTTTCGCGAATTCTGGCAGGCTTTTGTCAATGAAGGCCGACTTAATCTGCATCTGGTGTTGAACCATGGCACTAACAAACACCACATCATCGAAGCATCTTTCAAGGCAACAGCGCGGGCCATCGCCGAAGCAGTTTTGATGTTGGAAGGGCTAAAGGGAGTTCTGTCCACCAAAGGCGAACTGGAGTGAGGTGAAAGGTATGCTGGTTATACCGGCGATTGATCTGCATCGCGGATGCTGCGTAAGGCTCTACCAGGGTGATCCCGAACGGGAAACTGTTTACGGGGAAAATCCGGTAGAGATAGCCCTGCAGTGGGAACAGCTTGGCGCAAAAATGCTGCATCTGGTCGACCTCGACGGGGCTTTCACCGGTTTAACAAAAAATGCCGAGATTATCAGGAAGATTGGCGAATCGGTGCATGTTCCGCTTCAGTTGGGTGGAGGAATTCGCACGAAAGATTCGGTTGAGAAAGCTCTTTCATTTGGGATCAGCAGAATTATCCTGGGGACAATGGCGGTAGAAGAGCCCCGGATGGCCAGCGAACTAGTCTCTGAGCACGGAGAGGCGATCCTGGTTGGGATTGATGCCCGCGACGGTAAAGTGGCCGTTAAGGGTTGGAAAGAGTCATCAACTCTTAATGTGCTGGAGCTTGTTAGTCAGATTGAAGAGTGGGGGGTAAAAGAGGTCGTTTACACCGATATCAGTCGTGACGGGACCCTTAAAGGGCCTGATTTTGAAGGGCTAAAAACGATCCTTGCTCACACATCCCTGCAGATTATTGTTTCCGGCGGAATATCTTCACTAGGTGACCTGACTGCCCTTAAACCTTACGGTGAGCGAATCCGGGGAGTGATCATCGGCAAGGCTCTCTATTCAAACCAGCTGACACTGCCTGACGCTATGGCAGTATTCAATTAACTATAGGAAGGTCTAATATGGGAAAAAACAGCGAAAAATTGATTCCGCTGCACAGCAATCAGCTAAAATACGATCAAAACGGCCTGATTCCGGCAGTGGTTCAGGACGATCGAACCTCCGCCGTTTTAATGGTTGGCTACATGAACGAAGAGGCACTTAAAAGGACTATAGCCGATAATAAAGTTTGCTTCTGGAGCCGCAGTCGCCAGGAATACTGGGTGAAGGGTGAAACATCGGGTAATATATTCGATTTAATATCAATAAATGCCGATTGTGATGCCGATGCGCTTCTGATCCGGGTGCTTCCGCTTGGCGACGGAATAGCCTGTCATACCGGACGCTATTCCTGTTTTTTTCAGGAGCTGGCCGGGATGAAAGGAAAGGCCGATGATTGATTATCACCTGCATACCAGCCGCTGTTGTCATGCTGAAGGGTCCCCTGCAGAATATCTTGCTGTAGCTGAAGAGATCGGGCTGCCGGAGATCGGCTTTGCCGATCATTTTCCCCTTGGCCTCCTTGATTATACCCCGCGGGTTCAGGTAACGATGTTGCCTGCTGAACTTGATGACTATCTCGAAGAGATTGAAAATCTTAAGGCCGCCTCCCCACTGGTGAGGGTCAAAACCGGTATTGAAATTGATTATTTGCCCGGAACGGAAAAGAAACTGGAGCAGCTGCTCACAAAGTACAGTTTTGATTACGTGATCGGTTCAATCCACTTTCTTGACGGATGGGATTTTACCCATCCTTTCTACGCTGAAAGCTATAAGGAACGCGATCTGGAAGCACTCTACGAAACCTATTTCGAACTGGTCTGGAACGCCTGCCGCAGTGGATATTTTGATATTATCGGGCATATTGATGTAATCAAGAAATTTGGTTACCGTCCCCAAGGCGCAATTGACCACTACCTGCAGGAAACAGCCAGGGTGCTGGCTGAAACGGATACCAGTTTTGAACTGAACACTGCCGGCCGCGATGCCCCTGTTAGCGAATTTTACCCTGACCGCCGGCTTTTGGAAGCTGCCCTGGCCCAGGGGGTAACTATTACTGTCGGTTCCGATGCTCACGGACCCGGTCAGGTTGGCCGCTATTTTGATAAGGCTGAAAAGTTGTTGCGTGAGGTTGGCTTCAGGGCATTGGCCACCTTTACAAAACGCTCCAGGAGTCTTATCCCTTTCTAAGGCCGTCAAGGTTAGAGTTATACAAACTAATTTCTCCTTGAGGAAACGCAAAAGATTCCCTCCCCCTTGAGGGGGGATGGGCGGGGTGGGGGTGAAAAAAGTTTTTTCCAGCAGCTTTAATACGGTTAAAGGTAAATTTACGGTTTTATGGAGCGAAAGAGGAATCTACGAGATATTCTTCCCCGGTTCCGGACCTGCTGAAGAGTATCCGGAGAAAGAGCTGCCCTGGTCGCAGCTGGCCGCTGATTTTGATCACTATCTGGCCGGCGGGCAGGTATCCTGGTCCGACTACCCACTTGATTGCTGCGATTACGGCACGTTTAGTGCTCGCCTCTTAAAAGCGGTCTGCCTTATTCCCAGTGGCAAAGTCTGTACTTACCGGCAGATGGCAGAGCAGGCCGGCTCGCCTTTGGCCTGGCGGGCTGCGGGGCAGGCACTGGCCCGGAACCGCCACCCGATCATTGTTCCCTGTCACCGGGTTGTGGGCAGTAACGGCAAGGCTGGTGGATTCAGCGGACCCGCCGGATGGAAAGAGATGCTGCTTAAACTCGAAGGGGCAAATTGATTGTTTGGAAGATGAGGTGAAGGTGATGCGTTACCTTTCCGCGGGCGAATCGCATGGGCCATGCCTGACGGCGATTATCGAAGGATTGCCGGCAGGGCTGAGGCTTTTTACTGAAGACATCAACCGGCAGCTTGAAAGGCGCCAGGGCGGTTACGGTCGCGGCGCCCGAATGAGCATTGAAAAAGACAGGGTGGAGGTCCTATCAGGCTTGCGCTTTAATGAAACGATCGGCAGCCCCCTGACCCTGCAAATTAAGAACCGTGATTGGGATAATTGGCAGGAATTGATGTCGCCGGAAGGAAGTGAGCCATCCACCTATAATAAAGTAACCCGCCCCCGTCCGGGGCACGCCGACCTGGCCGCAGGGCTTAAATACAACTATGCGGACTTGCGGTTGGCGCTTGAGCGTTCCAGTGCCAGGGAAACTGCGATCCGGGTGGCGGTAGGCACTGTCGGGCGTATTCTATTGGAACATTTCGGGATCAGGTTTTACAGTCATGTAATTCGGATTGGTGATCAAACAGCGGAAATTGAAACGCTTCATTTGCCCGAGCTGTTTGAGATAGTTGAAAGTTCACCGGTTCGCTGTGCTGACGCGACTGCAGCAAAAAAGATGGTCGCTGCCATTAAGCAGGCCGAGACAGATGGCGATACGCTCGGTGGAGTAATCGAGCTTTTAATAACTGCCGTTCCTCCAGGTCTTGGCAGCCATGTGCACTGGGACAGACGCTTTGATGGACTGCTGGCCGGGGCGATCATGGCAGTACCGGCGATCAAGGGTGTGGAAATCGGTCTCGGCTTTTCTGCTGCAACCCGGCCTGGCTCTGAGGTGCACGACCCGATAGTCAGGAATGCCCGGGGCATCGACCGCCCATCCAATAAGGCCGGCGGTTTGGAGGGTGGGATTACCAACGGCCAGCCGCTGGTGATCAGAGCGGCGATGAAGCCAATTCCGACCCTGATGAGTGCCTTGCCCAGTGTGGATTGGGAAACTGGTGCTGCGTCAACAGCTGTGTTGGAGAGATCGGACGTTTGCGCTGTACCGGCTGCAGCTGTAGTGCTTGAAGCGGTTGCTGCCTGGACGTTAGCGGTAGCATTTATGGAAAAATTTGCCGGCGACTCAATGGAAGAGTTAGACGCAGCTTATCATTATTATCTGGAACAAACCTCAGGACATTTAAATAAGAGTTAAATATCTATTACATATATCGGGGACAAACCTTGGTTAAACGTGAGATAAAAATTAAATCTGCCAATCTGACCTATCGTGTAGTTATCGAAGCAGGTGTCTTATCTGGCTTAGGTCGGGCTATGCGCCAGCTTTTTCCGTCGACCAAAACTTTCCTGGTTAGCGATACCACTGTTTACAAGCTATATGGTGAAAAAGTTAAGCAGTCACTCGCTGGTGGAGGGTGGCAGGTATCCGTTGCCCTGATTAAGCCGGGTGAAAGAGCAAAGAGCCTAAAAAATGCAGCCCGTCTCTATGATCAGGCCATTAGGGAGGGACTTGACCGCTATTCGCCGCTAATTGCTCTGGGCGGCGGGGTGGTCGGTGACCTGACCGGTTTCGTTGCCGCTACTTACCTACGGGGCGTGCCACTGGTAATGATTCCGACTACCCTTTTAGCTCAGGTTGACAGCAGTGTAGGGGGCAAGGTTGCTGTAAACCACACCTGCGGTAAAAACCTGATCGGTTCAATCTATCCTCCCCGGATTGTGATCATCGATCCTGAAACGCTTAAGACTTTACCGGAACGCCAGCTGAAGGCCGGTTTGGCTGAAGTTTTGAAATATGGGATAATTGCTGATTCAAATTTTTTCGCCTGGCTCGAGGTAAATTTAGTAGAACTGCTCAAATTTAACATTGCCCTGCTCTCCGATGCGATTATGGTCTCAGTGATGAATAAAGCCAGGGTAGTTGAGGCGGATGAGTTTGAAAAAGACTTCCGGCGGATCCTCAATTTTGGCCATACGATCGGTCACGCCCTGGAAGCGGCGACCGATTACCGGTATTACCTGCATGGCGAAGCGGTTTTAAGCGGCATGCTGGCGGCTGTAAAGCTTTCCTTGAAGCTAAATGGAATCAGCTTTGAAGATGCAGGTCGGATCGAAAAACTGATTCGGCAAATTGGCCTGAAAAAAGCGCCGGAGGACTTGACCCCGGAAGCGGTAATCGATAAACTAAGGCAGGATAAAAAACGCCTTGCCGGCGAGATTTTTTTTGTAATGCCTGATAAAGTGGGTTCTGTCTCGCTGAAAGCTCTAAAGGATCAACAGCTGTTGCATGATGTGGTGAACTATATCTTGAATGAGTAGCTGTGAAATATTCTGGCCGGGGTAGGATCTGGTTTTGGCAATATGCCGTAAAAGTGGCTTCCACTTTGGAGGCCCCTTTTACGCTGGTCATAGATGAAGCTAATCTGCTGTAACGGTCGAATGAAATGGAGAGTGGTAAAAAATGAAACCTGCGATCAAACCAGGTCGCCTGGCCATCCTGCTGGTGCTTTGTCTGCTGATTATGGCTTCTGCTTATTGGGCTTTTCAGAACGCATCGGACAGACAGACAGGGATTAAACGCGGCCTTGATATCGCCGGAGGGCTATATGTTTTACTGGAGGCGGTTGAAACCGGTGATCAGGAATTTGATGAAGATGCCATTGAACGGGCGATCACCGTAATCCGGATGCGAGTGGATGAGCTGGGTGTAGCCGAGCCCATTATAGCCGCACAGGGAGATAACCGGATCAGAATTGAACTGCCTGACATTGACGATGTTGAGCAAGCCCGCAGTATTATTGGCAGAACCGCACTGCTCAGGTTTGTTGGTCCTGATGGGATTGAAATAGTTACTGGCTCAAACTTAATAAGGGCCATGGCTGAAAGAAATCCACAAATGACCCCCTTCCCCTTTGTATCAATCGAATTTGACTCAGAAGGGGCCAAACTGTTTGGCGATGCAACAGCAAAATTTTTAAACGAGCCGATTGCTATTGTTCTTGACGACGAGGTTATTTCCAGCCCGGTGGTGAGGGCGGTAATCACTGATGGGCAGGCGGTGATTGAGGGCGATTTTGAAATTGAAGAAGCAGCTAATTTAGCCCTGCTTTTACGCAGCGGTTCCCTGCCGGTTCAACTGGTTGAGCTTGAATCAAGACTCATTGGGCCAACCCTCGGCCAGCGGACGGAAGAGGTTGCCGTTTATGCCGCCGGGGCTGGTCTTTTCCTGGTTGTTATTTTTATGATTATCTATTACCGGTTGGCGGGTGTGATCGCCGGTTTTGCTCTTATCTTTTACGTGTCGCTGGTGCTCTGGGCTTTAAATTATCTGCCCACGACCCTGACCCTGCCCGGCATTGCCGGTTTAATTCTTTCGATCGGCATGGCGGTTGACGCAAACGTGATTATCTTTGAAAGGATCAAAGACGAGATGCGTGCGGGCCGCACACCGCGCAGTGCTCTGGAAAGTGGTTTTCAGAGAGCTTTCCGGGCTATTCTTGATGCCAACGTAACCACTTTGATTGTGACCGTGGTGCTCTTCAGCCTGGCTAGTGGCCCGGTCAGGGGATTTGCTGTAACTCTCTTTATCGGCATTATCTGCAGCATGTTCACGGCAATTTTTCTGACCCGCCTGCTGATGAGGCTTGCCTTCCAGGCCGGACTGATCCGCAGCGGGGCTTACGTGGGGGTGAAACTGACATGATTAATTTTATCGGTAATCGCCGCAAGGCCTATCTACTGTCATCGATACTGGTCGTGGCCAGCCTGGTTTCGCTGGTTCTCTTCGGTCTCAGCTTAGGCATTGATTTCACCGGGGGCACCGTGTTGCATTTAAACCTCGGCGAAGATTTTTCAATGGAAGAGGTTGAGTCGGTTCTCGCCGAATATGAAGAACTTGCCGGTGCAACAATCCAGGTAGTTCAGGGACGAGATTTGGATGGAGATCTGGCTGACGAGGGTTTGGTCATCAAGGCTCCCTATATCGAGGAGGGTCGGCGCAACGAGCTGATGGATAGCTTCAGGAGCCACTGGCCTAATCTTGATCCGGACGATCTGCGCATCGAAAGTGTTGGTGCCGTGGTCGGCGGGGAGTTAACCCGGCAGGCGCTGCTGTCGCTGGCAGTGGCCACTGTGCTGATGGTGGCCTATATTACTTTTCGATTTGAATTTAAGTTTGCTATCGCTACAATTATCTCGCTTCTGCATAATATTGTGATAGTAATTGGGGTCTTTTCAATCCTGCAGATGGAGATTAACTTACCCTTTCTGGCGGCTATTTTAACTATCTTTGGTTACTCGGTGAACGACACGATCGTAATCATTGACCGGATTCGTGAGAACATCAAGCACAAGAGGAGAAGCGAATATGCTGCTATTGTTAACGAAAGCATCAACCAGAACCTGATGCGTTCGATCAATACTTCGCTAACTACACTTTTTGTGCTGATCGCCATGCTCATCGGTTTTTATTACTTTATTGGCAGTGTTGACCTGGTCGTTTTCGTCATTGCCCTGATTATCGGGGTGGTGGTCGGCACTTACTCGTCGATCTTCGTTGCCAGCCCGTTGTGGCTTACCCTACAGGATGTTCAATTCAGGAAGGTAAAGCGGGGATAGTAAACGGAGGGGCAATATGGTTTCATTTTTCAGGATCTTTGGCCTCATCGAAAACCTGGTGAGGATCGCTGATGAACTTAACTAATCCACTCTGGATCTGGCCTGCCGAGCAGCAGGCACAGGTCCGGAGCCTGGTCCGGGAGGCGAAGATCTCCCCGGCCCTGGCCCGCTTGCTGATCAACCGGGGCATAGATGATGCCTTGAAAGCACGGGCTTTTTTAAATCCTAATCTAAATGATTTATATTCCCCCTGGTTGATGTGCGGGATGCGTCAGGCCGTAGCACGAATCCAGGAGGCTCTGCGAAGGGGAGAAATAATCACAGTACACGGTGATTATGACGCTGACGGGATAACAGCAACGGTTATTCTGGTCGAAGCTTTGCAGGCTCTTGGCGGTACGGTCGGTTATTATTTACCGAGTCGTTTTGATGAAGGTTACGGATTGCACCGCGAGCCTCTTGAGCGGTTCAAAGAAGAAGGAACCGGTCTGGTGATCACGGTTGACTGTGGAATCAACGCCTTGCCTGAGGTTTCTTTTGCGGCAGAAATCGGTCTGGACTTAATCATCACTGATCACCACCAGCAGCTGGTCAAACTTCCGGAATCAGTTACAGTAGTAAATCCCTTGCAGGATGGTTGCTCCTATCCCTTTAAAGGGCTCTCCGGGGCGGGTATTGCTTTTAAGCTGGCCTGCGCCCTGTTCGAAGAATATCAACAGCCTTTTCCAGAAGCGTTTCTCGATCTGGCTGCTCTTGGAACAGCAGCTGATGTAGTACCGCTGATTGATGAAAACCGGGTTATTGTAGCTGCCGGTCTGGCTGTGATGAGCAGGCTGGAAAGGATTGGTTTTAGAACCCTCACTGAAGCAGTTAGCCTTGATCAAAACAAGATCAATAGCACCGCGCTAAGTTTTATCCTAGCGCCGGCCATCAACGCAGCCGGGCGAATGGGAGAAGCAGATCCGGCGGCCAGGCTGCTACTGGAGAAGGATCCTGCAGTAGCACAGGGGTTGGCAAAGCATTTGCATCAGTTAAATCAGCAGCGCCGCTCCCTGGAGCAGGATATTCTTAGAGAGTCCACCGCGGCAGCAACTGAATTGCTAAATGAAGCTGACCAGGCTGTTCTTTTGCTGGCTTCAGATCGCTGGCACCATGGTGTGATTGGTATTGTCGCTTCACGCCTGGCTGAAAAGTTTAAACGGCCGGTGGCGCTGATTGCGGTGGAAGATGATGAAGGCAGGGGTTCGGCCCGCAGTGTGCCGGGTTTTGATATTACCGCAGCTCTGGCAGCCCAGGCCGGTCTGCTGATCAGATTCGGCGGGCACGAGCAGGCTGCCGGTTTTACGGTTACGAGAGATAATATTTCTGCCCTGCGTGAAGCTATTAATGACTATGCCTGTCAACACGAAGAGCTTTGCCAGCTAAAACCAACACTGGAGCTCGAGGTCGAATTAAGCGACGCAGAAATCAATGATGACCTTGCTGCCGCTCTGGAGCAGCTTGAGCCCTTTGGCCAGAATAATCCGGAACCGATTTTCGGCAGCCGGCAGTGGCAAGTCTTACAATGGAGGCTGGTTGGCGCTGACAAGAGGCATCTTAAAGTTGAGGTTAAAAAAGGGAACAGATCTTTTTCGCCGATTTTCTTCTCCGGTGCATCATTTGAACCCAAGCCAGAGAGTGGCCGGCAGGTAGATCTTGCCTTCAGGTTGAAAGAAGGCCAGTTCAGGGGCGATAAAACGCTTGACCTTATTTTAAAGGCCTTTCGCTACGCAGATAGTTTTCAGACAGATCTATTTGATCTGGTAGACAGCCGTGATTGTGCTGACCGAGAGGGTCGCTTAAAGCAATTACTTTACGCAGCCGAGCAGCGACAAGCTAAAACAATCGTCTTTTGCACTACAAAAGACCGGGCGGGGAAAATTAAACGCTTCACCAGCAATAGCAGCCTGGTGCAAATTATCAGCGGAGGTTTATTAAACGGCACAGTTGAGCCTGAAACTGAAGCAGACCAGTTAATCTTTTATGATTTGCCAATCAGTGCAGATCAGGTCAGCTTGCTCTTCGGCAATAACGCTTTGAGTAATTTTATCGAGGTTCACCTCCTCTATGGCCGTGAAGATCTTGAGGTTAACAAAAAAATGATCGACATGTCTCTTCCATCAGACGAACAGCTCGAGGCGATCCGGGAAGTGCTTAAATTGACTTCAGTATCTGGCGACGCCGGAGATCTCTCCCGGATTCAAGCCAGCCTGTTTTCCTACCAGACTTTGCCCCGCTTTTGGGAAAAAGCCGAGCTGATTTTCACCGAATGCGGCCTTCTGCAGCAAGGGCGGTTGTTGGATCCGGCCGGAAAAAAAAGCTCTAAAAAGACAGAACAGTTTTCTAACTCCCGGACCTATGCTGAGACACAGTACCTGCGTTCAACCAGCGAAGGGTTTCAGCAGCTTCTGCTTGACGGTTCCCTCGAAGAAGTTGCCACCGCTTTGCACAATCTTTCTTTGTGCAAGTCCTAATCTATAGTATTTACGGCTTGTTTCTAGTATGATGAATGGTAACTTCGATTTGCCGGGGTCCTTACATATGGCGGTTAAAGAAAAGAAATTAAGCGATCTAAAAAAAGCAGTTCAGCGCTACTATCCAAAGCTGGAAGATTGGGCCATGGTCGAGAAAGCCTACAATTTTTCGCAAGAGGCTCACAGCGGCCAGCTGCGTGAATCAGGGGAATCTTACATCATCCACCCGTTGGGCGTAGTGATGATCTTAGCTGAGCTGGAACTTGATCTAGTGACCATCGTTGCCGGACTGCTGCACGACGTAGTGGAAGACACAGATCTTACGCTTGAAGATATCCGGCGGGAATTTGGCACCGAGGTTGCTTCACTGGTTGACGGGGTAACCAAATTAAGCCGTCTCGATTTTACATCCAAGGAAGAGCAGCAGGCTGAAACTCTGCGCAAGATGTTTATTGCCATGGCTCAGGATATTCGGGTTGTAATGATCAAACTGGCTGACCGGACCCATAACCTGCGCACCTTGCGCTACCTCAATACAAACAAGCAAAAAGAAATTGCCCGTGAAACTTTAGAGATTTATGCACCCCTTGCTCACCGTCTTGGTATCTACATGATTAAATGGGAGCTCGAGGATCTTGCCTTTCGCTATATGCAACCCGAGGAATATTTTCAGCTGGTGGAAAAACTGGCCAAAAAAAGGCGTGAGCGGGAGCATTTTATAAATCGCATCATCTGGGTGCTGCAGGATCAACTTTCAGAAGCCAATATCCAGGCGGAAATCCAGGGCCGCCCTAAACATCTTTTCAGCATCTACAATAAAATGAAGACACAGGGTAAGGATTTAAGTGAGATCTACGACCTGACTGCGGTGAGAATCATTGTTGACTCGATAAAAGACTGCTATCACACGCTTGGCATTGTTCATACGATTTGGAAACCGATCCCCGGTCGTTTTAAAGATTTTATTGCGATGCCGAAACCGAACATGTACCAATCACTGCACACCACGGTATTTGCTGCCGAAAACGAGCTGGCTGAAATCCAGATCAGGACCTGGGATATGCACCGAACAGCCGAGTATGGGATTGCTGCGCACTGGCGTTACAAGGAAAAAGTAAAGGATTCCGACGAACTTGACCAGAAGCTGTCCTGGCTGAGGCAGCTCTTGGAGTGGCAGCATGATTACCGCGATGCCCGTGAATTTATCAAAGATTTAAAGGGGGACCTCTTTACCGACGAAGTATTTGTTTTTACTCCCAAGGGAGATGTTTTAGACCTGCCCGCCGGTTCGGTCGCCATCGATTTTGCTTATAAGATCCACACCGACGTGGGTAACCGATGCTCCGGGGCCAGGGTTAACGGTAGGCTGGTACCCCTGGATTATCAGCTAAAGACCGGTGACATGGTCGAAGTGGTGACCACCAAGAGCGGCTCCCCCAGTCGCGATTGGCTCAATCTGGTTAAAACCAATCAGGCTAAGAGTAAAATCCGCAGCTGGTTTAAGAAAGAGCGTCGGGAAGAGAATATTGAAAAAGGCAAAGAGATGCTGGAGCGTGAGATTCGCAGGGTTAATGTTGAACAGCGCCTGGCGATCAAACAAGACATGCTGGAGGATGTGGGGCGCTCATTCAATCTGTTGTCGGTTGACGATTTGTATGCGGCTGTTGGCTACGGAGGGGTTTCGATTCACCAGGTGATCAGTCGCCTGCGGGAAGAAAATAACCGCAGAAAAGGCGAAACTGAGGAAGAAGAGGTTTTGCCTGAGCTCAAACCGGTTAAGCACATTAAATCAGGGCCTGCCGGGGTATCGATCTCTGGAATGGATAACCTGCTGATGCGGGTTGCCCGCTGCTGCAACCCTGTTCCCGGCGATGATATTGTCGGGTTTATCACCAGAGGGCGGGGGGTGACTGTCCACCGCCGCGATTGTCCTAACCTTGTTCATTACAGCACCGACAACGGCCGGTTTATCGGTGCTACCTGGGATAGTATGGTTAAAGCAGCTTACCCGGTTGATGTTGAGGTTTCGGCCAATGACCGTAAAAATTTGCTTTCTGATATCATGACTGCAGTTAACGAAAGTAAAATTGATATGACTGCCGTTTCGGCCAAGGCTGATAAAAACCGCATTGCTACCATACATCTGACTATGGTGGTGCGCGACCAGGATCACTTGGAACAGATCATGAGCAAAATAAAAAAGATCAAAGATGTTTATGCGGTCCGGCGCTATGTCTATGGATCAAGCAACAATAAGTAGGAGTTAGTCGCAGATGAGAGCAGTTATCCAAAGGGTGCACCGTGCCTTCGTCACCGTTGATAAAACGGAAGTTGGTGCTATTGGACCGGGACTGGTTGTTTTCTTAGGCATTGGGCGTGGCGATCTGGAAGCCGATGCCGCCTATCTGGCCTCAAAAATAGCGGAGTTAAGGATTTTTGAAGATGATAATGGGTTAATGAATCGCTCACTTAAAGACAGCGGTGGAGCGATTCTGGTTATATCGCAGTTTACCCTTTTTGCCGATTGCCGAAAAGGACGGAGACCGGGTTTTTCCGAAGCTGCCCTGCCAGCTGAGGCGGAAAAGCTTTATGATTTATTTTGTACTTTGATGCGCAAGGAAGGCCTAAAATTATCAACAGGGCGTTTCCAGGCTGAGATGAGAATCCTGGTTGATAATGACGGGCCGGTGACGATCCTGCTTGACAGCAGGAAACTCTTTTAGCTATTATACTTTATCGATTATTCTCAGATTTTAGTTTAGACTAAATCTCCAATAAGCGTACTGTATTCATAATGATCGATGCTGTTCAGCGCTTATTATTGACAGAAAGCGGAGGTAACAAATGAAGTACAAAGCACCTCGCGGCACCCGCGACATTTTACCGGAAGAAGCAGTAAAATGGCAATACATCGAAGCAAAATACAGGGAGCTATGCTCTTTATACGGCTTTGGAGAGATCAGGACACCCATTTTTGAGCAGACTGAACTTTTTGCCCGTAGCGTAGGGGAAGACAGCGATATTGTATCGAAAGAGATGTATTCATTTAAAGATCGTAGCGGACGTGATCTTACCTTGCGTCCCGAGTTGACTGCTTCCGTGGCCAGGGCGTACCTGGAGCATCATTTAAATGAGAAGCAGCAGCCGGTTAAGCTCTACTACAGCGGGCCGATGTTTCGTTACGACCGGCCTCAGGCCGGGCGTTACCGCCAATTTCACCAGTTTGGTTTGGAGATATTTGGCGCTGAACATGCGGCAGCTGACTGTGAGATCATTTCTTTTTGCTACAATTTCTTTAAAATCCTTGACTTAAAAGATTTAAGCATAGAACTGAACAGTGTGGGTTGCCCGGTTTGCCGTCCGGCTTACCTTGATTTGCTGGTTCCCTACCTGGAGAAATTGGAGCACAATCTCTGCGCTGATTGCCGCAGGCGCTATAAAACCAACCCCTTAAGAGTTCTGGATTGCAAAGAGGAAAGCTGCCAGGCAAGGGTGGCCGATGCTCCCAAAATGGGTGCTAACCTCTGCGCCGGTTGTGCTGAACATTTTGTTACACTGAAAACGCTTTTAAAACGGCTTGATATAGCTTTTAATTTAAATGACCGTTTGGTCCGCGGACTCGATTACTATACCCGGACCGCTTTCGAAATCACCACCGGCTCTCTGGGAGCTCAGGCTTCAGTCTGTGGTGGTGGCCGTTACGACCACCTGGTGGAGCACCTTGGTGGGCCACCGACCCCGGGAGTTGGTGTTGCTTTTGGAAAAGAGCGCATTCTGTTAAACATAGACTGGGAAAAAGAGCTTTACAGCATAGGAAGTAAAGTTTTCGTGGCCACAGCGGGCAGCGGTCTTGAGGGTGAAGCCTTACTATTAGCGCAGGAACTGCGTCAGCGGAAGATCGCCGCCGAAGCAGATCTTTTAGAGCGCAGTCTGAAGGCTCAGATGAAGTATGCCGGAAAGCTTGACTATGACACTGTAGTGATCATTGGAGAGCAGGAGATTGCAGCTGGACGAATTGCCCTGCGTGACATGGCCAGTGGAGAACAACTTGAAATTCTTCGGACCGAGTTGATTTCGAAGCTGGCGGGTCAGGCACCAACAAGGGGTTCTGCCGACAGAGGCGCTTATGCCCCTGAGGTGCGACTGCCACGCATTGATGAAGCAACTCTTAAAACACATCATTGCGGCTCACTGACAACTGATCAGATTAACCTTAGAGTTAAATTGGCCGGTTGGGTAGGCCGCCGCCGCGACCATGGCGGGCTGATCTTCATCGACCTGCGCGACCGGAGTGGTTTAATGCAGCTCGTATTCGATCAGCAAAACGGAGAGGAGCTGTTTGCTCTAGCTGAAAGTTTGCGCTCTGAGTATGTAGTAGCCATAGAAGGGGATCTGGTCCGCCGTTCCGATGAGAATATCAACCCTTCCCTGCCAACCGGGGAGATCGAAGTTCACGTGACTAAAATGGAGATTCTAAACCGCTCCAAAACCCCGCCATTTTATATTGAAGATGATTTAAACGTAGATGAAAACCTGCGTCTGCGTTATCGCTATCTTGATTTAAGACGCCCGGAGATGTTCAATCGTCTAAAACTGCGGCACAAAGCAGTCAAACTGGTCCGGGATTACATGGACAGCTATGATTTTCTGGAAGTAGAAACGCCGATGTTAACCCGCAGCACACCCGAAGGAGCGCGGGATTTTCTGGTCCCCAGTCGTGTACGCCCCGGCTCTTTTTATGCACTGCCTCAATCACCCCAGCTATTTAAACAGCTGTTGATGGTTAGTGGGGTAGAGCGTTATTTTCAGATCGTGCGCTGCTTCCGTGACGAAGATTTAAGGGCAGATCGACAGCCGGAATTTACCCAGATTGATATTGAAACCTCCTTTTTTGGCAGTGAAAACCTCTTTGCTCTAATAGAGGGGTTGATGGCCCTGCTCTGGAAAGAGATTCACGGTATTGAGCTCAGACTGCCATTCTTAAGAATGCCCTACCGGGAAGCGATGAACCGTTTCGGATCAGACAAACCGGACCTGCGTTTTGCCATGGAGCTGGTTTCTATTGATCATCTTGCTGCAAAAAGCGATTTTAAAGTTTTTAAGAGCGCTTTGGAAGTTGGTGGGGCCGTGAAGGGTTTGCGAGTACCCGGCGGTGGCAGCATGAGCCGTAAAGATTTAGATGACCTGACTCTGCTGGCTCGCCAGCTGGGAGCTAAGGGCCTGGCCTGGACCTTTGTCGAAGACGAAGGCTGGCGTTCGCCAATTGCCAAGTTCTTTAGTGCTGAGTTGATTGCTGATATTACTGAAGAGATGGAAGCCTTGCCTGGAGACGTCCTGCTATTTGTAGCCGATCGCTGGGCAACATGCTGCCAGGTTCTGGGGGCTTTGCGCCGCCACCTGGCCCCGCAGGAGATGGCAAAAGAACCCCATTTTATGTGGGTTGTCGATTTTCCACTCTTACATTATGACGAAGAGGAGCAGCGATTTGATTCCGATCATCACCCTTTTACAGCGCCGCGTGTTGAAGACCTTGAACTGCTGGAGAGCGATCCACTGGCTGTTCGTGCCCAAGCTTATGACCTGGTTCTTGATGGGGTGGAAATAGGTGGCGGCAGTACCAGGATTCACGATCGGGAAACCCAGGGTAAGATCTTCAAACTACTCGGTCTTTCTACTGAAGAGAGCTTTGATAAATTTGGTTTTCTACTGGAAGCGCTGTCTTACGGTGCACCACCCCATGGAGGGCTGGCTCTTGGTTTGGACCGGTTGATTGCGCTCCTGGTGGGGGATGATTCGATCAGGCAGGTTATTCCCTTCCCGAAAACCGCTGCTGCAGCGTGCCTGATGACCGGCGCTCCGGCCCTGGTAGACGAAAAGCAGCTTGATGAGTTGAAGATTATGCTAACCGGCGATGAAGGTGAAGAAGACGAAGAGTAACATATTTCTTGCTCCTTTCCGGCTTTTGTGCTATCATTTTTATGGAAACAGTTAGTTTTTAACGAGCATGCCCTGCTGTGTTCGTGACAACCGATAAAGTTTTGAGCTAACACTTTTTTTATGGGAACCTGGTCTTCGACTGCAGCGCAGCAGCCTTTGTAAAGAGGACCTGTTAAACAGTCGAGAGGGTACCCACCTTTCGGGGAACAGTTCAAAACAACGGCCCACGGCATGGCGGGGTTTTTTGGTGTTTTTTAACCCTTTGGCATAACCTGTATTTATTTTCCTTTATCGTAATGGTAAGGCGGTGATCATGATGCCGGTAGACCACATTTACCTGCAGATAGGCCGGGAACTTAAAGCCGGGGCACATCCCGGCGATTTGCTCAATATTTTGGATGAGCTTAATGTTGAGCAAAAAGCGGAGCTGATACAGCGTCTGCCTGAACCTGATGCCGCTCTTATTTTTCAGGAAATGGAGGACTTTGAGCAGGCTGAAATACTACGACTCCTGAGCGATGATCGGGTTAAGATCATTTTAGGAACCATGTCTGCTGATGACGCAGTTGATTTGATCGGTGAACTAACTCCTTCTGAAGCGCAGGAGATGTTAGAACTGATCGATGACGAAGATCAGGCTGATTACGGTGATCTGCTCAGATACCCCGAAGATAGCGCCGGGGGTTTAATGACCACCGAATACATATCACTGTTATCGGACATACCGGTTGAAGAGGCGATTCACCGTCTGCGGGAAATTGCTCCGGAGGCGGAGACTATCTATTACGTTTTTGTGGTTGATGAACAGGGCCGCCTAATCGGGGTGCTTTCTTTGCGAGATCTGATTGCCTCCAGCGACGGGATCTTGCTGAAGGATATTATGAGACGCAATGTGATCAGCGTTAATGCTGCCCTGGATCAGGAGGAAGTAGCCCGGATCGTCTCCAAGTATGATCTGTTGGCGATACCGGTTGTCGACGATGATGATCGCCTGTTGGGGATCATAACGGTAGATGATGTTATTGATGTTTTGGAAGAGGAAGCAACGGAAGATATTTACCGCTTTGCCGGGGCCAGGGAGGTTGAAGGGGTTGGCTTAACCGAGGCCCCGGTGTTTAAGGTGGTTAAGATGCGCTTACCCTGGCTGATTATCGCTATGCTGGGTGGAATGATCTCGGGAAGCGTCATTGGTGCTTACCGCAGTACTCTGGAAACTATTGTTGTCCTGGCTATTTTTATCCCGGTGATCATGGGCATGGGGGGTAACGTGGGCACCCAATCGTCAACAATTTTTGTCCGTGGCCTGGCAACAGGGGAGATTGATAAGGCTGATGTATGGAACTATTTTTTTCGGGAAATACGTGTCGGTCTTTTAATGGGCATCATTTGCGGAAGCCTGATTTCACTGACCGCTTTCTTCTGGCAGGGTAACCCCTATCTTGGGTTGGTAGTCGGTTTGTCAATGCTGGTAACAATATTCATGGCAACCCTGATTGGAACCCTCGTTCCGCTGTTGCTTAATATGACACAAATAGATCCTGCCATTACTGCCGGCCCATTTGTGACTACGATCAAAGATGTCACCGGTTTGTTAATCTACTTTACGGTAGCGTCATTTTTTATCAGGTTTCTTAATTGATCGAAGCGTGACCTGATCGCGTTTATAGTTATCGAATACCTGTGGTGATTGTGCAGATCAATGCCATTCTCCACCCGGTAAAGAAAAGCCTTATAAACTATAAGGTTTTAGGTTTCACGCATAATCAGAATAATGGTAATATCTGTTAATAAAAAGAGGAAAATAGGCACAATTTCCTCTTTTTTTTATTTTTTTTTCAATTATTAGCAAGAAAATGGGTAAAAGGGGTTGATAAATGGAGTAAAGTGGTGTAAAGTGGTGCAAAGCAGTTGAGATCGCTCCATATGGAGGCGAACATATGTTTATCGGTGAATTCCAGCATATGCTGGATAGCAAGGGTAGGGTTATTATTCCCTCGCGATTGCGTGATGGGTTGGGCGAGCGTTTTGTCCTCACTCGCGGTATCGAGCCTTGTGTCGCCGTCTATCCGCTGGATGAATGGAATCGAACCGAAGAGAAATTGATCAATAATCCGATGACAAAAAAAGATCTCCGGGCACTAAACCGGATTATGTTTTCAGGAGCGATGGAGGTTGAACTTGATAAACAGAGTCGGGCTTTGATTCCCCAGTATCTAAGAGAGCATGCCCAAATAGATAAGAATGTAATGATCCTGGGTGTCGGTGATCGCGTTGAAATCTGGAACGAAGATACCTGGCGTAAATACTATGAAGAAGTGAGTGACAACCTCTCCGAGATGCTCGAAAATCTGGAATTGCCTCATGGCCGGTAAAATGGTACGGCATGATGGTTGAACTGCATCGACCGGTGATGGAGAGGGAAGTCCTGGAATACCTTGTATGTTGCCCTGAAGGGATTTATGTCGATGCTACTTTAGGGGACGGAGGTCACGCCGGGGCAATCCTCAGCAGCCTTGCATCGCAGGGCCGACTGATCGGCCTGGACTGGGACATGGAAGCCTTAAGGCGGGCAGAAAACAGGCTTAATGAATTTACGGGTCGGATGTTTCTGGTTCATGAAAGCTACACCAACCTGGAAGAGGTTTTACGAAACCTAAAATTTGATCTGGTTAATGGAATTTTGATCGATCTCGGCGTCTCAACATTGCAGTTGATGGATGCTGAACGTGGTTTTTCTTATCACCAGATTGGCGATTTGGATATGCGCATGGATCGCCGCGGTTCTTTGACAGCCAAAGATATTGTTAACCAATATACCGAGGAACAACTTTCAATTATTTTTTTCCGCTACGGGGAAGAGCGCTGGTCGAAAAAAATCGCTACCGGCATCGTTAGGGCAAGAGAACAACACGGACCGTTTGAAGACAGCAAAGCACTGGCGGAAGTTGTTAAAGAGGCAATCCCGGCCCGCTTTCGTCGCCAGGGCGGTCATCCTGCGCGAAAGGTATTTCAGGCCTTGCGATTGGCCGTAAATCGGGAGTTGGAGAACATAGAATTATTCTTACCGCAGGCCTTGAGAAGGCTAAACCCCGGGGGCAGATTGGTGGTAATAGCGTACCATTCCCTGGAAGATCGGCTGGTGAAAAATTTCCTGCGGGCACATGCCGGGCAGTGTGGCTGTCCTCCAAATTTACCATGTGTTTGTGGTCAGAAAGCGGAGCTAAGAATTATTACCGGCAAAGCACTGAAGCCTTTGCCCGCCGAAGTTGAAGATAACCCCCGGGCCCGCAGCGCCCGGATGAGAGTGGCTGAAAAGTTGATCTAAAACCATAGAGAGAAAGTAGGTGTGACGGATGCAAACAGCAAGGCAACTGGCCCCTCAGCAGTTCAGGGGAATGCAAAACCGGCCGTACCGGCATCCGGTTTACCAGCAAGATCCGCAAAGAAGGGTAAAGAGATTTATACTAGTTACCCTGTTCTTAAGTTGCTTTTTGCTCAGCCTGGTAATAGTTGCCCAGTATTCTTCGCTGGTCATGACCAACTATCAGATTAGCAGCGCCAAAAATGAGCTTGCTGTCATCCAGGAGAGTGCCAGGCAGCTTGAACTTGAAGTAGCTAAGCTCAGCTCTGTCGGAGTGATTGAAGAGATTGCCAGAACAGAACTGGGGATGGTTGAACCGGAGTTGGCCCAGTTGAGGATAATTACCGCCGGTCGGGTATTATCGACCAGTGTGGGGGAGTGAACTAATTGCCGGGTTTTGCAGTCAGCCGCAGTATGGTGAAGAAAAGGATCCTCTTTATTTTCGTCATGACTTTACTCTTTTCTCTTTACCTGATTGGCAGGCTGGCTTGGATTCAAATCGTTCGGGCTGATGAATTATATGACCAAGCCTGGAAACAGTGGAATCATAATATTATTGTGCAGACCGGGCGGGGGGCAATTTATGATCAGCATGGCCGTTTGCTGGCCGGCAGTACCGATGTGCAGACCGTAGTTGCCATCCCGCAACAGATAGAAGATCCCGGTGTAGTTGCCGGAGCGCTTGCTCCGATCCTGAACATGAATGAACAGGAAATCGCTGAACTGGTCACCCTGGATCGCAGTGCGGTTTACATCAAACGCAAGGTCGATCCGGAAATAACCGAGGCGGTACGAGAAATGAACTTGCCAGGTATAGTTTTTTTTAATGAAGAGAAGCGTTATTACCCGGGTAGCAATCTTGCCTCTCAGCTGCTTGGTTTTGTCGGCATGGACCAGGGGTGGTCTGGCTTGGAATTCTATTACGAACAGTATTTAAGCGGCAGCGAGGGCAGATTGCTCTACCCGGCTGATGCACTGGGTCGTCAGCTTCCTCATAATTATTTCGGCAACTTTTTACCGAAACAGAGCTGTAATCTTTACCTGGCAATTGATGAATCAATTCAACATATTGTTGAAAAAGAACTGGAGCGGGTGGTGGCTGAAGCTGCGCCCAGGCAGGCACTGGCCATTGCTGTAGATCCGTACAGTGGTGCAGTGCTGGCAGCAGCAGCCCGGCCCGACTACGATCCTCTACATTATGATGAATTTGATCCGGAACGCTGGAACCTGGCGCCTTTTACTTCTTCTTTTGAGCCCGGTTCAACCTTTAAGTTGGTTACTTTGGCCGCGGTTCTGGAAGAAGGGTTATTCGATCCGGAAGAACTGCATTACTGTCCCGGCTATGCCATTGTCGGCGGTCACCGCATCAATTGCTGGACTGTCGAGCGCGGTGGCTGTGGCACTATAACTTTTCAGCAATCGCTGGGTACTTCATGTAATACTGCTTACATTGTCTTAGGTCAAAGACTTGGGGCCCAAAAATTAGCCGAGTATATCGAAGCGTTTGGGTATGGTAAGACAACCGGTATTGATTACCCGGGTGAGGGCAGTGGCCTGGTTTTTAGAGAGACGATGCTTGGCCCGCTGGAGTTAGCAACTACCGCATTTGGTCAGGGGATATCAGTGACTCCGGTTCAGCAGGCAATGGCGGTGTCGGCAATGATCAATGGCGGGTATCTTTATCAGCCTTACCTGGTCAACGAAATCAGGGGTAAAGAGGGTGAAACAATTTTTAAAAGAAAGCCGGAACTGGTCAGGCAGGTAATATCAGCCGAGACTTCGGAAAAACTGATTGAGTTGATGGAAACAGTGATCCTTGATGGTACGGGAAAAACTGCAGCTCTGGAAGGTTATCGTGCTGCCGGAAAAACCGGCACCGCTGAAAAGCTGGACGAAGAACATCTTTATAGTAGCGATTCTTTTATCTACTCTTTTGTTGGATTTGCTCCGGTAGATGATCCACGCGTTGTGCTTTACGTTGCTGTCGATGGGATTACGCTGGGGCCACGTTATGGCTCAGCGACCAGTGCCCCTCTTTTTAAACGGATCATGGAAGATACCCTTAATTATCTGCAGGTTACGCCCACGGCGTTAACCATGACAAAAGAAGAGTTGAACTGAGGATAAGGAGCGTGCAATGAACCTGAAAGGAAGCGATGTCATCGGGGCCTGTCAAGGCAAACTGCTGCAGGGTAGTCCTGAACAGCAGATTGCCGGCTTCACTATCGACTCGAGAGAGGTTACCCCGGGCGAACTGTTTATTCCTTTCAGGGGAGAGAAGACCGATGGCCATCTTTTCATAGCCGATGCCCTTAGCCGTGGAGCTGCAGGGTCGTTGGTTGAAAGCGGGGCAGAAAACCTGCCACCGGTGGGAGAGGGAGTACTACTGATTGAAGTAGATGATTCTTTGGCGGCCTTGCAGCAGATCGCTGCCTGGTACCGCAAACAGTTTGCGCTTACCGTAATTGGGGTAACCGGTAGCAGCGGTAAGACAACGACCAAGGATTATCTTGCCGGAGTCCTGGCATCAAGGTTTACGGTTTTGAAAACCGAGGGCAATCTGAATAATGAAATCGGGCTGCCCCTGACTATTCTTAAGCTGGAAGAAAGCCATCAGGTAGCTGTACTGGAAATGGGTATGAGCGCACCCGGTGAGATTGATAAACTGTGTAAAATTGCCAATCCCTCAATTGGAGTGATCACCAATATTGGTGAAGCTCATATTGAGTTGTTAGGATCGATAGAAGCGATTGAAAAAGCGAAAGGAGAACTACTTGATTACCTCGGCTCAGGCGGGGTAGCCGTTTTGAACGGCGATGATCCCCGCCTCCTAAAGCTTGGGGAACGCTACCCGGGAAAAGTCTATAACTACAGCTTTAACCAGGGCGATATAGAAGGCTTAGAGTTGTCTCAAAGGGGAGAAAACAGCTTTTTCCGGGTGCGTTTTCCAGATAAATCGGAAGGGTGGTTTAAGGCGCCCTTACCTGGACGGGAGTCGGTAAGCGATGCCCTGGCGGCTCTTACCGTCGGTTATATCCTGGGTTTAAGTGTGTCGGAGATGCAAAAAGGGCTTGAAATGAGCCAGACCTCGGCCGGCAGACTCAAGGTTTACCATACCGGTGACGATCTGGTAGTCATCGACGACAGTTATAATGCTAACCCCAGCTCGGTTAAAGCCGCTGTTGACGTGCTCTTTGAACTGGGCGGCCGTAACAGTGTTGCTGTTCTTGGCGATATGCTGGAGCTTGGGTCGACAGCACAGGAGGCGCACCAGGAGATCGGCCGTTACCTGGCTGAATCTGGTGTTACCTATCTGGTTACAGTTGGAGAGCTGATGCAGGCGGCAGCCCATGAAGCTTTAATTGCCGGCATGACAGTTTATTCCTACCGGAGTCATGAAGAAGCTCTGCAGCGGCTCAGTATGCTTCCCCTTGCTCAGGGATGGCATATCTTAGTGAAGGGTTCGAGAGGGATGCATATGGATCAGATCGTTGTTGCGCTACTTGGCGGTAATGCGGAAGGAGCCGGCGGACAATGATGACGAAATTATTGATTGCTCTGCTACTTGCTTTTCTGCTTTCGGTGCTTGCTTTCCCTGTTTTTATCAAACGCATGGATCAGCTGCAATTTGGCCAACAGATTAGGGAAGACGGTCCAGCCCGCCACGCCCAAAAAAGTGGCACTCCGACCATGGGCGGCCTTGTGATTATTGCCTCGGCAATGATTGCTTCGCTATTCACTGCCGGCCTGGCCAAGCCATTACTAGTTGTTCTGCCAGTATTTCTTGGTTGTGGTTTACTGGGGTTTCTTGATGATTACCTGAAAATCGTCAAAAAACAATCGCTGGGCTTCAAAGCCAGATCCAAACTATTCGGTATGTTGATCATCTCATTAGTCTTTATGGTTCTTTTAACATTAACCGACCTATATAATCCGGTTGTAAAAATGCCTTTTATTACTGATCCGATAAATTTTGGGTACATTTATCCCTTTTTTGTCTTGTTGTTGATTACAGGTTTTAGCAACAGCGTTAACCTGACTGACGGAATAGATGGTCTGGCAGCCGGAACAGCTGCCCTGGCCCTTATAGCATTTGCCTACATCAGCTACCGGGCTGGAATTCCTTCCGTCGCTCTGTTCTGTGCGGCTTTAACCGGGGCCTGCTTCGGTTTTTTAGTTTTTAACCGCCACCCGGCGCGGCTCTTTATGGGTGATGTTGGTTCGCTTGCTCTCGGCGGTGTACTGGCCGCGGTTGCGGTGGTTGCGGCTGCCGATTTATTTTTATTGATTATTGGCGCTGTTTTTGTGCTGGAAGCGCTATCGGTGACCCTGCAGGTGGCCTCCTTCCAATTGACCGGAAAAAGAATCTTTTTAATGAGTCCACTCCACCACCATTTTGAGCTCAAAGGTTGGTCAGAATGGCGGGTGGTGAGTTTATTCTGGTTTGCCGGTTTACTTTTTGCCATAACCGGTATCTGGCAGTATAGCTTAGCGGCTGCAGCGCTTTGAGCTTAGCCTCTTAGGATAGATTGCACTAACGGAGGTAAGGTTTTGATTGATCTGATCAGAGGAAATGAGATCCTGGTGGTTGGCATGGCCAGAAGCGGAGTAGCTGCCGCAGAAGTGCTGGCGGGTGGTGGTGCGTCCAAAATCACTATCACTGATCGCAAACCGGAAGGTGAACTTCAGGAAGCGCTGATCAAGTTAAAACGCTATCCGCAAATAAAAATAGTTGCCGGTGATCATCCCTCTGATCTGGTGACCGCTGATCTATCAGTAATTATAAAAAGTCCGGGTGTGCCGCCCAATCTGGAGATCTTTAAAAAAGCTGAAAAACTGGGGATACCAATTCGGTCAGAGATAGAGCTGGCTTATCACTTCCTCCGCGCACCACTGGTGGGCATTACCGGCACCAACGGAAAAACCACTACCACGGCGTTGGTGGCAGAGATGCTCAAAAAAGCTCGCTTTGATCCGGTAGAGGCTGCTGGTAATATCGGCAACCCCCTAAGCGGCCTGGTCGGCAAATTCAGTGCCCAGGGTTTGATTGTCGCTGAACTAAGCAGTTTTCAACTGGAAAACATTTGCCACTTTAGGCCCTTTGTCGCTGTCTGGCTAAATTTTGCAGAAGATCATCTTGACTACCATGGTAATCTGGAACGCTACTTCCAGGCTAAATCCCGCATCTTTGAAAATCAGGTTGCCAGTGATTATGCAGTTTTAAACGCTGATGATCATGCGGTAGCCGGACTGGCCGGTAAATATAAAGCAACAGTGCTCTGGTTCGGTCGCAAACCTGTTTCATCAGGATGCGGAGTTGATGGGGGGCTGATCAAGCTTTATAACGGTGAAGCTAACCCGGTTAATATTTGTTCCGTTTCTGAGCTGGCTCTACCGGGAGAACATAATCTGGAAAACGCCTTGGCAGCGGCAACGGCGGCCTGGGCTGCCGGTGCAGATCCGGAATCAATTGGGTTGGTTCTGCAGACTTTTAAAGCCATTGAACATCGGCTGGAGCTGGTTAGAACGTTTAACGGAGTTGACTATATCAATGATTCCAAGGGAACAAATCCGGGAGCAACAATCAAAGCCTTGAGCTCTTTTCCCGGGAAAAAGATTGTCTTGATCGCCGGGGGCAAGGAAAAAGGCGCTGATTTTACTGAGTTGGCTGAAGTAATCAGGCGCGAAGTGCGTCTGCTGGTCTTACTCGGTGAAACTAAAGATAAGATTGCTAAGGCAGTAGATAAAACCGGTTTTGATCATTACCGGTTTGTCGCCACTTTAGAGGAAGCAGTTTACCTGGCTGCGCATGAGGCAAAAAAAGGCGATGTCGTGATGCTTTCACCGGCCTGTGCCAGCTGGGATATGTTTAACGATTACGAAGAGCGAGGCAAAAAGTTTAAGGAATCGGTAAGTCAGATGGTGACGAACTACTTGTTAAGCGGGGTGCAAAAACATGACAGCCAGACCTAACTGTCATGAAGCTGACAGCGTTTTACTGTTAACGACTGTTTTGCTATTGGCCGTCGGCTTGGTTATGGTTTTCAGCGCCAGTTTTGTGGTGGCCGCTGAAAGCATGGGCGATCCCTACTATTTTCTAAAACGTCAGGCTCTCTGGACGGCCATCGGCCTGGTAGGTCTTTTCATCTTTTCTAAAATTAACTATTTGGTGCTAAAACGGTTTTCGCTGTTTATTCTCTTTTTAAACTTTATTCTGCTCGGTTTGGTTTTTACCCCGCTGGGGACCGCGCTGGGAACGGAAGCCCAACGCTGGTTGGTCCTGGGACCGGTTGTTCTGCAACCTTCAGAATTCAGCAAGCTGGCCTTTATTATCTTTACTTCTGCCTATATGAGCAGCCGCAGCCTAAATGTCAGGCATACCTGGACGGCGACGATTCTGCCCTTGGCCATAGCCTTTGTAGCATTTTTGCTAATCCAGATCCAACCCGACATGGGTACAGCTTTAGTGGTTCTGGCTGGGGCCTTCCTGGTTGTTTTTTGTGCCGGAGTGCCGGTTTTCAAGGCTGCCTGCCTCTCGTTAATATCAATTCCACCGGTAGCTTGGTTGACACTACAGGAAGAATACCGGGTTCAACGGCTGTTTACTTTTTTCGATCCCTGGGCTGACCCTACAGGTTCCGGCTACCAGATTATCCAGTCGCTCTATGCTTTGGGTCCCGGTCATATTTTCGGCAGCGGTCTTGGACAGGGCCGCCAGAAACTATTCTATTTACCGGAGCCACATAATGATTTTATTTTTGCTGTAATCGGTGAAGAGCTTGGTTTCATAGGTGCGGTTACTATTATATTGCTCTATCTTTTAATGATCTGGCGTGGTTACCAGATAGCCGCAAAAGCACCGAATCTATTCAGCTCTCTTTTGGCTACCGGTATAACTTTTATATTCGGCCTACAGACGCTGATCAATATTGGGGTGGTAACTGCTTCAGTGCCGGTCACCGGGATTAACCTGCCATTGATCAGCGCCGGGGGCAGTTCGGTTTTCTTTACCCTGATCTCAATTGGCATTTTACTTAATATTTCCCGATATACAAGGGAAGAATCCTCATTGATGGGGAGGGCGTCCTGATGAAATTACTGATCGGCGGAGGTGGTACCGGAGGCCATATTTATCCTGGACTTTCTCTGGCCAGATATCTGCTCTCGGTCAGCGCCGGCAGCGAGATTCTTTTCGTCGGCAGTGAAGCAGGGCTGGAGCAGAAGATCGTTCCTGCCTCCGGTTTTAGACTGGCAACCATACCCGCCAAAGGATTCCAGCGCAGTTTCAAACAGTTTGGCCTGGTTATCAGGAATCTCTATGGCGGAATCAGGCAGGCTGTTAAAATAATTGAGGATTTCAAACCGGATGCCGTTCTTGGCACTGGAGGTTACGTAGCTGCACCCGTGGTCATCGCCGCACTGACTAAAAGGGTACCGGTCGTCATTCATGAACAAAATGCTTTACCCGGCCTGACTAATCGCTTGCTTGCGCCTTTTGTCAGCAGAGTTTGTATATCTTTTGCCGGGTCGGCTAAAAAAATGTCTCGTCTCAGCCGGGTTGTGCATACCGGAAATCCACGCTCGACGGAGGTCTTAAGCTTAAGCCGCGAAGAGGGTTGCTCAGCACTTGGGCTTGATCGGAATAAAGTAATTGTTTTAATTTACGGTGGTAGTCGAGGCGCTATGCGGTTAAACGAGGTGGTCACCGATTATCTTGTTGAGACGACCCTGCCACAGCAGATCGCGGTTGTTTTTGTAACCGGTGAACTATATTTTCAGGAGATCAGCGGCAAACTTAACCCGCTGCCGGAGCAAGTTAAATTATATCCCTATCTTAACCAAATGCCTGAAGCCCTGGTTGCCGCTAATCTTGTTGTTACCCGCAGTGGAGCGACCACTCTGGCCGAACTGACCGCCCTCGGCTTACCGGCAATTCTGATCCCATCGCCAAATGTAGTCAATAATCACCAGTATTACAATGCAAGGATGTTATCAGACGTGGGGGCGGCAGTCTTGATCGAAGAAAAAGAATTTAACCGTAAAATACTTGAACAGGAGATTAACCTGCTGATTGATAACCCGGATTTGAGAAGTGCGATGCAGGGAAATAGTAAAGCGCTTGGTGTAACTGATGCTGCCCAAAGGCTGTACCGCACTCTTGAGGAGGTTCTGTCATGAGTATCGTTGAGTTGTTAAATCACAAGCTGATCAACGGAATCAAGGTCAACGAACCGATGGCTGATCACACCTCCTGGCAGGTCGGAGGCCCGGCAGATTACTACGTCAGTCCTGTAGGGTTAGATGAACTGGTTGAAGTATTAAGCGTTTGTTGTGAAAGAAAGATCCCCGCACTGGTCATTGGCAATGGCACCAATCTGCTGGTTTTAGATGGTGGCATCAGGGGTATGGTGATTAATATCGGTCCATCATTTTCGTACGTTAAACCCGTCGGCGAAAAACTTATTGTTGGGGCTGGAACCCCGATGACACTGCTTGCTTTCACCGCCGCTGAAGAATCACTCAGTGGGCTGGAATTTACCGTTGGTATTCCCGGTTCGCTCGGGGGCGCGGTAATCATGAATGCTGGAGCATTTGGCGGTTATATTGGCGAAAAAGTTGGTCTGGTTAGATTGGTTAATCTGGAAGGTAAGCTTGTTGAATTGAAGCGAGATGAGCTTGAATTTGGTTACCGCACCAGCAACCTGATTGGCAAAGGTGTTGTTTATGAGATTGAGCTTAATCTAACAAAAGGTGAGCAAGCGGTATCCAAAAGACAGATTGATTATTTTCTTGCCGAGCGCCAACGCCGCCATCCCAATTTACCGAGCGCGGGATCTGTTTTCAGGAATCTGCCTGATCAACCTGCCGGCCAGATCATTGAACAGGCTGGGGCCAAGGGCATTTGTATCGGGGGTGCCGAAGTATCAACCCAGCACGCCAACTTTATTGTTAACACCGGCAAAGCTACGGCGGCCGATGTTCTGAAACTGATCAAAACAGTACAGGCGCTGGTAAAAGAACAATATGGTCTAGAACTGAAACCGGAGGTAAAAATCGTCGGAGAGGAGCTTGCAGAGTGAAAGGGACCGGGAAAAACAGCAATTTAAATCTAAAACGCAAAGAAATGACCGGTTGGAAAAGAGCCCTGCGTAATCTGTTCAGGCTAACTCTTCTGGCAAGTTTATGTTTTTTAGCGGTTCAAGGGGAATCATTTTTTACAATTACAGAAATCAGGGTTACCGGAGACAGTGCAGTGCCAACCGCGGATATCATCAGCGTTTCCGGTGCTGAAAGCGCACGCAACATTTTTATGCTGAGGGAGAAAAAGGCGGTTCAGAAGATTAAAGATAAATATCCACAGCTGGAAACAGTGGAGGTTACCCGTAATCTGCCCGGTTTGGTTGTGATCCAGGTCACTGAGCGGGTTCCGGTTGCCACGGTGATGACAGCAGATGGTTACTTTATGATTGACAAAAACACGGTTTGCTTTAATCTATCTGCAGAGCAAGATCAGACATACCCTTTGATTACAGGGCTTGACGGCAGTATAGGTCTACCGGGCCAACCGCTTGGCTGCCCGGTGAGGGCGAAGCTATTAAGAGATTTTTTTGCCCTATGGGCCGAAAGAGAGTTTATCGCACTAAAGAAGCTTGATGTAAGCAGCAGCTATAACCTGATTATCTATACCGCTGATCAGCTGGAGATCTGGCTTGGCGACAGTTCTTCTCTGGCAAATAAATTACTGCTGGTTGAAAGTAGTTTGCCCTATCTGCAGAAAGATGGACAGATTAAAATTGATGTGCGCTCCGGAAGTCGCCTGATCGTAGCCGGCAGCGTAGCAATCAGGGACAGGGAGGTGGAGCCATAGCGCGCAAAAAAGGGAAATTGTTAAGATGTGTTGAAGTATTCAAGTATTAGGACAACTGTATCCATGATTGGAAGGGTAAGGGGGTTTTACAGTGAGTAAAAGAAACTACCTGGTGGGAATTGATGTTGGTACGGCTGAGGTTAGGGTTGGACTTGGCGAACCCCGTCCGGACGGTACAGTCAATATTATTGGTTTAGGTCTGAGCCCTTCCGATGGAGTCCGCAAAGGTGTTATCGTCGACCTTGATAAAACAGTCGATGCGATTGCCACTGCGGTAGATGAAGCTGAACGAATGGCTGGTTTAAAGATCGATTCGGCCTATGTTGGTCTGAAAGGTTTAAATATCGAGCTGATCAGTAATCGCGGAGTAGTGGCGGTGAGCGGCGAAGACCGTGAGATCAGGGAAGAGGATATTGATCGGGTTATGCAGGCTGCCAGAGTTGTGGCGCTGACCATGGACCGTGAAATTGTTGACATTATTCCCCGGGAATTTATTGTTGACGGTTTTGACGGTATCAGGGATCCGCTTGGTATGCTCGGCGTAAGGTTGGAAGTTGATGCCCTGGTGGTGACCAGTCTGATTACTTCCCTACACAACCTGTTGCGCTGTGTCAACAAGGCAGGGATTAACATCAGGGGCCTGATTTTGCAAGCACTGGCTAACGCTGAGATCTCGTTGTCGCCCGATGAAAAAGACTTGGGCGTTTTTCTTGTTGATATTGGGGCCGGAACAACTGAAATTTCACTCTTTCAACACGGAAAGCTCCAGAAAATGGCAGTAATTCCACTTGGGGGCGACCATATAACCACTGATTTGGCAGCCGGTTTACGCATCAATTATTTTAAGGCTGAAGAACTGAAACGCGAACATGGTTCAGCAAACCTGACCTATACCGAGGGTGAACCGAAAATTGAAATCAAGACAGTAGGCAGCAATGAGCTCAGGCTGGTGTCGGAAAGAGAGCTCACTGGATTTATCGAGCCGAGGGTCCAGGAGATTTTGCAAATCACCAGAGGAGAAATGATTAAACTAGGCTGGCCATACTTGCCTCCGGCCGGGGTTGTTCTGCGCGGTGGTGTTTCCACGATGAAAGGGATCGTCGAAGTCGCCCGCCAACATTTCGAGAGTAACCAGGTCCGGTTGGCTAATTTTGATGTGGTCGGCGTTCAAAACCCTATCTATTCGACAGTGATTGGCCTCTTATATTACGCTCAGCACAACCAGCCCCGGATGTTTACTGCCGAGAGAGGCAAATCGGCTAAACGCAAGGGTTCGGGTTTCTGGCAGCGTCTGAAAGACTGGATGACCGACATTATTGACTAAAGCAGACCACTATTGGGAGGTGTTTTAAAATGATCGAGTTTGATATAGAAATGGAACAGTTTGCTTCCATCAAGGTCGTTGGCATCGGAGGGGGAGGCAGTAACGCTGTCAACCGGATGATTGCCGCTGGATTAAAAGGAGTCGATTTTTGCGCCGTTAACACCGATGCCCAGGCGCTTTATCTGGCCAATGCCGCAACTAAAATTCAGATCGGCGAACAACTGACCAAGGGTCTCGGAGCCGGGGCTAATCCGGAAATTGGACGTAAGGCAGCTGAAGAAAGTCGTGACGCCCTGGAAGCGATGCTTAAGGGTGCCGATATGGTATTCGTTACAGCCGGCATGGGTGGCGGTACCGGTACCGGAGCCGCACCGATTGTGGCCGAAGTTGCCCGCAAGCTTGGCGCTCTGACTGTTGGGGTCATCACCAAACCCTTTACTTTTGAAGGCAATAAGCGCAAACAGCAAGCCGAAGAGGGAATGGCTGTTTTAAAGGAGAAAGTCGATACACTGATTACCATTCCGAACGATCGGCTGCTGCAGATTGTTGAAAAGAAAACCCCGTTACTTGAGGCTTTTCGGGTAGCAGACGATGTATTACGCCAGGGTGTGCAGGGTATTTCCGACCTGATCGCGGTCCCGGGCCTGATTAACCTTGATTTTGCTGATGTGCGGACGATTATGGCTGAAACTGGTCCGGCCCTGATGGGTGTCGGCCAGGGCAGCGGTGAAAACCGAGCTGCCGAAGCGGCGAAAGCGGCAACTAGCAGTCCGCTGCTCGAGGTTTCGATCGAAGGGGCGAAAGGGGTTCTGATCAACATTACCGGTGGATCCGATATCAGCCTTTACGAAGTCGAGGAGGCAGCCAGTATCGTTTCCAGCTATGCTGATCCGGAAGCCAACATCATTTTTGGTTCGGTCATTGATGACAATTTTAAGGATCAGGTCAGGGTTACCGTTATCGCTACCGGCTTCAGGGAGGCCCAGCAAGCTTTTCGGCCCAAACTGGCAGCAGTTGGCGGTATTGCAGTAAATCGTGGAGAAAACTTAGATTCGCCAACCTGGTCACGCTGGCAGCAACAGGAAAGGATTGTAAACGAGTAAGCTAATATTAGTCTATTCACTCTAATCAGGCGGCTTTCTTCTAACAGGAGGGGGCTGCCTTTTTTATCGAAAAAAAATAACATTTGTCTTTACACACAAGATGTTGTGTTCTATAATATTCTAAATGCAATATATTGATAGGAGGGCTCTTCGTGAAATGCCCATTCTGCGGTGAAGCCGAAACCCGGGTTCTTGATTCAAGAGCTACTCAGGATGCTACCACCATCAGACGCAGGCGCCAATGCACCGCCTGTGCCAATCGTTTTACTACCATGGAAAAAATGGAAGAAGAGCCGCTGGTGGTTATCAAGCGGAATGGTCGCCGGGAACTGTTCGATTCGGCAAAAATTCTTAAAGGGCTGCTCTTAGCCGGGCAAAAACGCGACATTCCACTTTCTGTCTGGGAAGAGGTTGTTGAAAACTTAGAACAGGAGCTACGCAGTAACTATATGCGGGAGGTCACCACTGATCGCATCGGAGACGTCATTCTGGCCCGGCTACGTGAAATTGACGAAGTTGCTTACGTCAGGTTTGCCTCTGTATTCAGGCAGTTTCCTGACGTTGAAACATTTAATGCCGAACTGGAAACAATGCTCACAGAAAAGAAGAAACTTACCCGGCCTTTGGCCGAGCGTGGTTTGCCTGAATAGACTTTTATTGCGATTATTCTGGAGGGGTAAGCTAATTGAAAAACGACATAACTGCAACTGAAACCGTAAAGGGGCAGCTGACCGGCATTTCATTTAAAGAGATCCGCAAACGCGACGGTCGGGTGGTGCCTTTTGATGCTGTAAAGATCACTGAAGCGATCTTTAAAGCAGCTACCGCAGTAGGTGGTAGCGATCGCGGCATTGCCGAAAACCTGACGAATCAGGTGATAAAAAGCCTGCAACAGAAGGCTCACAACGCCATTATTCCCAGCGTCGAAGAGGTTCAGGACGAAGTGGAAGTGACGCTGATTGAAAACGGACATGCCCGTACTGCTAAAGCCTATATTCTTTACCGTGATCGCCGGACACGCATCCGTGATGGCAAATCGGAACTGATGGATGTGGTAAAAGACATCCTGGTTGAAACCAGCCGGGAAAATGCCAACATCAGCAATTCCCCCTCGGCCAAAATGCTGCAGATTGCTTCGGCGGCCAGTAAGCAGTATTACTTAAGTAATTTAATACCGGAAGAATATGCCCAGGCTCATGAGGATGGAGCGATGCATATTCATGATCTAGATTATTACAGTAAAACCTTAAACTGCCTGCAGATCGACCTGACCAAACTGCTACAGCAAGGTTTTAATACCGGTTACGGTTACATCCGCCCCCCGAAACGGATCGGGTCAGCCGCTGCCCAGGCCGCTATCATTCTGCAAAGCAACCAGAACGATATGTTCGGTGGGCAAAGCTTCCCCCATTTTGACCGCAGCATAGGCGAGGTAATCCGCAGCTTTAAAACCACCCCCGGCTATGAAGAAATCTACCAGGCTATGGAAGGATTGATTTATAATCTAAATACCATGCATTCTTTGAGTGGTTACGAACGGATTTGGGTTTATGATAAGATAACCGAAGAACTTTTTGCAATTACAATGGCTGATTTTGATCATAAGTTTGAATCCGATAGATATCAAGCATTAAGCATCAATTATTCTACCGGTAAAACTGAACTTAAAGATATTACGGCTTCTTTTAAGCATAAGAATGCAAACAAACTTTACACAGTGAAACTCCAGTCGGGACAAAAGGTGACTGTTACCGATAACCATTCTCTGATGACTCTCGATGAATCGGGAAGCATTACTACTGCACCGCCTGCCTGGCTGAAAAGGGCGCTTGTTCCTCGGGAGCTACATTTAGAAAGAAAAGATATAACTTTTGATTTAAGCACCTATCCCAGTTCCAGGAAATACCAGTTTGATAAACTTGAACTAACTCCCATCCTGGCAAAATTAATGGGTTATTACTTAGCTGAAGGGACTGCGGATGGATCAACTCTTCTGTTAGCTCTTTTTGATCGAAAGCTTGAAAGCGATGTTGAAACTATACTTAAGCAGATTCATCCTGATTTTACAGTCAGGCTGCGCACTAGGGAAGGGAAACCCCGTGACATCGCCTGTAATGTCGGGCGGCAGTTCACAACTTTTATGGCTGATAAGTGTGGTCGGGGTGCAGTCAATAAGAAGGTTCCATCAGAGATGTTCTTTGCAACTTCTTCAGTGATTAGAGCTTTTCTAGACGGTTATCTTTCAGGAGATGCAACAGTAGGTTCAAATCGCATCGTAGCGGGGACAGTTTCTCCTTCATTAAGAGAAGGGCTTCAGTTGCTCTTTTATAAAATGGGGATTCCTGTTTCTATTAGAGAAGAGATGCCGCAAACTCAGTTTGCGACTGCCAATGAGAAATGCATGATCTCAGCGGGTGGTTATTACTGCGATAAGCTTTCATTAAGCTCAGATAAAGCAGATAAACTCATCAGTTTATCTGCCGTTGAAACTGAGCAGACCGCCTATGATTATGAATTTCTTAGGCCTTCGATTAAAGAAGTGTATGGTATAAAATGTAAAAATACTTATAATTATCGCTTAAGGCCTCAATATTTAGATGAACTAGTAGAAGACCTTGCTAAAAGGATCCTTTCGGAACATGAATTGACCACTCTTAGTGAGTTGTCAACTGAAAACTTTTGGTTTAACCGGCTAGAAGAGATTTTGCCTGCGATCAAGACATCTGAAAGGTTTCAACTTATCAGAAAACTGAAAGCGAAAGCGCTGCCGCGATTTTGCTCTTATTTGCCAACATACTTTGCTTACAAGGATATACTTAAAAGGTTTTATCTTCCAGAGACTGTTAAAGAAACAACTGGCAGCAGGATTTCTAATAAATGTAAAAGCCCTCAATTGATTATTTGTTGGGCGAAGATGATTTTGAAGCAAAACGTAAAAATGATCGAATTAATGGACACAATTAAACGTGCCAGACGTTTGTGGCCGATTAGAATTAGGGAACTGGCTGAAGAAAATTTTGAACCATATGTGTTTGATATTTCTGTTGCAGATAACGATAATTTCCTAACTGCATCAGGCATTTTTGTTCATAACTCAAGGGCGGGTGCTCAGGTTCCTTTCAGTTCACTAAACTTTGGCACCGAGACAACAGAAGAGGGGCGCATGGTCAGCAAGGCGGTGCTGGAGGCTTTCCGCCGCGGCCTGGGACGGGGCGAGACGCCGATCTTTCCCAATCTCGTTTTCCGGATCAAGAAAGGCGTCAACTTTAATCCCGGTGATCCCAACTATGATCTTTATCGTCTGGCCCTCCAGGTAGCCGCCCGCCGGATGAACCCGACATTTAGCTTTATGGATAGCAGCTTTAACAAGGACTACGGTGACGAGGTTTCTTACATGGGATGCCGGACACGGGTTATTGCCAACCGTCATGGCGCAGCGGTTTCAGCCGGCAGAGGCAATATCGCCCCGGTTACCCTCAACCTACCGCGCATTGCCCTTGAGAGTAAAGGTCAGCAGGAGTTATTTTTTGTTCAGCTGGATCGGGTATTACGTATTGCTACCCACCAGCTGTTGCACCGTTTTGAGGTGCTGGCCAGGCTCCAGGCCCGAGATCTTCCTTTCCTGATGGGACAAAAGCTATATCTCGGCTCTGATGAAATCGGCCCTGATGATACTATACGCGAGGTGATCAAGCACGGCACTTTGGCTATTGGTTTTATCGGTCTGGCCGAAACTTTGCAGATGCTGATTGGTAAACATCATGGCGAAGATCAGGAGGCCTTGAAGCTGGGGTTGCAAATCATTGAGCACATGCGGCGACGGACCGACAGCTACGCTGAAGAATACGATTTAAACATTGTGCTGGTGGCCACGCCCGCCGAAGGTTTAGCCGGAAGGTTTGTGAAGATTGACCGGGAACGTTTCGGCACAATCCCGGGGGTAACGGATAAAGATTACTACAGCAACTCTTTCCACATCCCGGTTTATTACGCAACGTCGATGTTTGAAAAAATTGCAAGCGAGGGGCAGTTCCACCATCTCTGCAATGCCGGGCATATCAGCTATACAGAGCTTGAAGCGCCGCCGGCCAACAATATTGATGCCGTCGACAGTATTGTCCGCAAAATGGCTGCTTCCGATTTTGGCTACGGCGGGATCAACTTTCCAATTGATGAATGCCGCAACTGCTCGCACAACGGGGTTTTCAGCGGGGATTGTCCGGAATGCGGAAGCCCGAATATCAGGAGGATCCGCAGGATAACTGGCTATCTTTCTACCGATGAACGTTTTAACGAAGCCAAATTCAGTGAGCTCAAAGATCGCCGGGTCCATTACAAACCCGATAATCGCCGGTGATGCTACAGCTGGCCGGATTTAAAGAAGAGAGTATTGTTGACGGACCGGGGATCAGGGCTACTGTCTATTTTCAGGGTTGCCCGCACCATTGCCCGGGCTGTCACAACCCTGAAACACACGATCCGCAGGGCGGCTTAAGGATTCCTTTAGAAGAGCTGGTGGGAATGATCAACAAAAACCACGGTATTACCGGGGTAACTTTTTCCGGTGGAGAGCCCTTTCTACAGGCTTCGGCCGCCGCGGTGCTTGCCAGCCAGGTAAGTTCACTCGGTTTAAACCTGGTTGTTTACAGCGGTTATACATATGAAAAGCTGCGAGCTGCAGGCCAATTGGATTCATCAATCAGGCAGCTGCTCGAAGCAGCCTGGCTGCTGATTGACGGACCTTACCTGAAGAACAAACAGGATCTAAACCTTCCTTACCGGGGTTCACGCAATCAGCGCATCATTGACCTCAAAAAGACCCTGAGCGAGGGTATCGTGACTAAGTGGGCAGGTTCCGGCGATGGGTAGGGGCAATAAATCTTTTTCGCTGATTAAATGCGGCAGCCAGGCTTACCTGCAGTCTGATCTATTTAAAGCAAGTGGCCTTGTAGAACATGCCTTCTCAACCCGTTCTGGCGGTTGCAGCAGCGGTAATCTGGCATCACTTAACATGGCCTTCCATACGGAGGACAGCGTCGATAATGTTCTCGAGAACAGGCGCCGCTTTTTTAACCTTTTTAAGGCCGATTACCGGCAGATTGTCTCAGCGATCCAGGTGCATGGCACGGAGATTGCTGTTTTTGACAAAAACCACAAAGGTGAGGGAGCACTGCCCCACAGCGCAACAAGAAGCTGCGACGCTTTAGTTACCACTGAGCCGGGTTTGATCCTCTCCGCCTATGCCGCAGATTGTCAGCTCCTTTATTTCTGCGCACTGGACAGGCCACTTGTAGCGCTTGCGCATGCCGGAAAACAGGGAGCGTTAGGCCGTATTGGACCACAGGTGGTAAACTATCTCCAGGAACAATTCCAGGTAAAACCGGACCGTTTGTTGGTTGCGATGAGTCCTGCGGTTTGTTGGTGCTGTTATCAGGTAGGTAGCGGGGACGCTGCTGCATTCCGGCTGGCAGGCTGGAATGGGCAGCCCTACCTGGAACCTGCAGCGGAAGACAAATTTAATCTTGATCTTGTAGCGATTAACTTAGATCAGCTACTGACGGCCGGTGTCAATCATGATAATATTGCCATAAGTGAATTATGCACTTCCTGTAACCCCGATCTATTCTACTCTTACCGGCGTGATCGAGGTATAACAGGAAGAATGATCGGTTTTATAGTCCTGAAAAGCGAAGTTACGGGGTAGGGGCAATGGAAAATAAGCGTCTGAGAAAGGCGAAACAGCGTTTTGAAGTACTGCCCGGAGAAGGCAAGCGCTTTAGCTTCAGAAACATCAGGCAGGCGGCGGTTTTTTACATCCTGTTACTGCTGGCGTTGGTCATTTTGGTACAGCTTGGCTATCACTGGCTCGGAGAGCAGTTCCAATCCTGGCGTCTGGGGGTTATTGAAGCTGAACCGGGTCAGATGCTGCAGCAGGCTGAAATAAGGGGGATCGTCACCCGCGATGAAAAGGTAATCGCATCACCTGTCGATGGCTTTATTCTTCAACTCGCAGCTGTCGGAGAACGCGTTCCCGTCGGCTTCGAACTGGCCAGAATCGGCCAGCTAACCACAGCGGAAATGCAAATGCTGCTCGATTCCGCAGAGCCCGGCCCGGGTAAAGAGCTGTGGGTTAGGATTCAGCAATACTGGCAAGAAGTTTTCCCGGATGCGGGGCCAGAATTAGCGGAATCAGGAGAAAGTGGACCCTTATTTACAACCTTTATCACTATCGATAGCCCGGAAGCAGGTTTTGTCTCCTATTACCTCGATTCCTGGGAGGACCACACCCAACCTTACTATTTCAACGAAACAGAATCAGATCTGCAGATTCCAACTGGCACCTATACGATGGAAGGTGACCTTGTACAGCGTGGACAGCCGATTTTAAAAATAGTTGATAACTGGCAGTGGTATTTTAGCGCCGTTGTTCCATTCCATCCTGGCCGGATGATCGCTGTTTTGCCACAAGTGGAGTTAGCTTTTGAGTTTGCCCCGGAAGAACCGGTGCAGGCCACATTAATTAGCCATGAGATTGACGAAACAGCACAAGAGGTACGTCTCACTTATCAAATCAACAGGCAGTTACCGGGTTTTGACCTGGTGCGTCTGACTAGTGCTACTTTGCTCTACGAGCAGAAGAGCGGTATAATTGTGCCTGAAGCAGCTGTTTTTAAAAAAGAGAATCTTACCGGCGTGTATCTGAACCAGAGCGGTCGGGTGATATTTGTCGAGATAACTGTTGTAGAAAAGCAGGATGATCAAGTGATGGTTGAAGGCCTGCAACCCGGTAGCCTGATTATAACCCGCCCCGATCTGGTTACCGAAGGTCAACGCCTGAACTGATTATTTAATTCACTTTAGGAGTAATCTATTGAGTCAGTTGGAAAAAAGATATGCTGAAGTTAAAGCAGAAATCGCGGCTGTTGCAAAAACTGCCGGCCGTGATCCACGTGAAATTAAAGTAGTAGCGGTCACAAAAACTGTTGGCATCGAAGAAGTGCGTCAGGCCCTGGCACTCGGCATTGATGATTTCGGGGAAAACCGGGTCCAGGACGCCGCACCGAAAATTGCGGCTTTGCCTAAGGCCCACTGGCATTTCATCGGACACCTGCAATCAAACAAGGTAAAGGATGTATTACCATTTTACACTTTGATCCACTCCCTTGATCGCCATACTCTGGCTGCTACTATGCAAAATACTGCCGAGAGTCTTGATATCATGGTAGATGCCCTAGTGCAGGTGAATGTCTCTGGTGAAGAGAGCAAATTTGGCCTGGACCCTTCTGCACTGGCGGACTTCCTGGTTTACCTGAACGGCTTAGAGCGCATTAGAATCTGCGGCCTGATGACGATGGCTCCTTTTGTTGATGATCCTGAATCAGTAAGATTCGTATTCCGCCGTCTGCGAGAGTTGCGTGATCTTTACGCTACTTCCGGTAACGGGTTTAATGAACTATCAATGGGGATGACCAATGACTACAAGGTAGCGATTGAGGAAGGGGCAACCATCGTCAGGATCGGTAGTGCCCTCTTTTCTTAAAACTAAATTTAACAGATAGCAGGTGATGATGATCAGATTAGTAGCAGATGGTTTGTTGTTTTTCTTACAGATTTATAACATTGTTATTTTGGCACGGATTATCTTGTCCTGGTTTATGGTTGGTGGCGCCGGTAGTAATCAGTCAGTGGCGGCTATATACCAGGTGGTGTACGGCCTTACCGAGCCCTTGCTTGCACCGATCAGAAATATAATCCCACCAATTAAAATGGGCATGGCTTATTTAGATCTGTCGCCTTTTATTTTGCTGGTCCTGATCAGTCTGGTCCGGCAACTGGTGTTTCGCTATATCTATTTTTAAAGAGCTTGGGAGCGCTGCACTTGATCACAACATCGCCTCTATCTGAGGCCGAAAAACAGTGGCTGCAAAATTTTGAGCGAAAGCTGGAAACTCTCATTGGCAATCGCACTCTGACCACAGCTTTCCTGGATCCGCGTCAGCTTGAACTGGCTGAAGTGGCACTCAGGCGTGAAAATGATTTAGGATATACTGTTTTTGGCGGTTACCCTGAAGCTGAGCGAAACCTGCTCTATATTTTCCCCGCCCAGTATCAGGAGAATCTGCCGGATCTGGAAGCAATCCAGGTTAGCTGGAAGGGACCGGTTGGGCAAATCGGGCATCGTGACCTGCTTGGTGCGGTGCTGGCACTTGGTTTAAAACGCGATCAGATTGGCGATATAATAGTAACAGATGAACAAAAGGCTGTAGTGATCGTTGCTGCTGCCCAGGCCGCTTACATTAGTGTTAACCTGACAGAGGTAGGGCAGGTAAAGGTTGCATGTGCTATCACAGATATCAGCAGCCTGCCATTGCCGGAAGATGATGGCCGTGATATTAAGGGGACTGTACCCAGCTTGCGACTGGATGCCGTTGCCTCATTAGGGTTTGGTCTTTCACGGTCACGGGTGGTTCTGCTCATCAAGGGAGGTTTGGCCCGGGTTAACTGGCGACCGGTAAACTCTCCGGCGCTACAGTTGAAAGAGGGTGATCAGGTTTCCATAAGAGGTAAGGGCCGATTGCTGTTAACTGCTGTTGAAGGTGAAACCCGCAAGGGCAGAATACACCTTAAACTGAAACGATATAGTTAGCAGAAAGATTGGTTCATAGTCAGCAATCAAAATCAGTAGACTGTTTTGTTTTACTTAATGTTGTTCGATTTGTCAGGAGCTGCTTCGTAAGGCATCTTTGTTAAACTATTGATCAAGGGGGAGATCAGGGATGACCATCACACCGCTCGATATCCAGGACAAGGAGTTTGAAAGGGCCTTCAGGGGTTACGATATTGAAGATGTAGACGAGTTTTTGGATCGGATTGCCAAGGATCTTGAGCAGATGATCAGGGAGAACAGCGATTACAAGGAACAGATCGAGCTGCTGCAGGAGAAAAATAAAACATACCATAAAATGGAAGAAGCTATGCACAATGCAATTGTTGTAGCCCAGGAAACAGCCGAAGAAGTAAAGCGGAGTGCTAAGCGTGAGGCTGAACTGATTAAAAAGGATGCCGAGAGGGAAGCAAAGCAGATCCTTGAAGAAGCGCGCACACGGGCTGGCCGGGTCCTTGGTGAACACGAAGAGTTGCTTAAGCGAGCCCGGGTTTTTAAAATGCGCTTTAAGGCTTTTCTGGAAACCCAGCTTGCAAATCTCGACAGCGATGAATGGATGACCGAGCAGCTTAAAGGACAGGGTTTGGCAAGCACAACGAGGCAGCAGGTGACCACAGAGCCTGAACCTAAACCGCCTGCTCCTGAACCGACAAAAGATACGGTCGATGAAAACGTTATCAAAGGAGACAATCCACCTACCCGTCCGCGACTGGAGCTAGCTCCCAACCGGGAACCGGAATCTGATCAACAAGATTAGGTGTGTGCTTTCGCAGGCTTGTTGCAATTATAGACTGGTCATGCTAAAATTTACCGCAAGTGCTGTGAACGGGACGTATTGGCGTATGGTCTGCTTATCAAGAGAGCCGGTGTCAGGTGAGAGTCCGGTTAAGCGAAGGCGTCTAAGATCACCCGGGAGCTTCCGTACCAAATTCCTGATTGGAAGAGTAGTAGCGGGCGGCCGCCACCGTTAACGGCTTAGAGCTAAGGTTATGCCGACTGATGAGGCTGGCCTTGTGGGTGGTACCGCGGGATATAATCTCGCCCCTCGTCGGGGCGATTTTTTATTATGGCGGGATAATATCAATTACCTGGAGGATACAAATCATGGATTATCGCGATACACTGAACTTACCAAAGACCGAATTTCCAATGCGCGCCAACCTGCCGGTTCGGGAACCTGACCTGCTAAAATTCTGGGCCGAGCTTGATATTAACAGCCTGGTTTACGAAAAGCGCAGCGGATCACCGACCTACATTTTGCACGATGGACCGCCATACGCCAACGGTGATATCCATATGGGTACCGCACTAAACAAGGTGCTTAAAGACATTATAAATAAGTATAAGACTATGCGCGGCTTTAACTGCCCTTATGTTCCCGGATGGGATACCCATGGCCTGCCGATTGAACATCAGATTATCAAAACTAAAAAAGTAAACCGCAAAGAGATTTCCGATCTCGAGTTCCGCAAAATGTGTCATCAGTATGCACTTAACTATGTCGATATTCAACGCGAACAATTTAAGCGACTCGGTGTTCGCGGCGACTGGGATAACCCGTACCTGACCCTGGTTCCCGCCTACGAGGGACGTCAGATTAAAATATTTGGCACCATGGCTGAGAAGGGCTACATCTATAAAGGCATGCGTCCGGTATATTGGTGTGCCGACTGCGAAACAGCCCTGGCCGAAGCGGAAATTGAATACGGGATGAAAACGTCTGATTCAATCTATGTTAAATTTGCGGTTGTCGATGATCTGGGGCTGCTTGGCGGAACTGATCATAAATATTGCCTGATCTGGACCACTACTGCCTGGACCATCCCCGCCAACCTGGCCATTGCTGTGCACGCCAATTTTGATTATGTTCTGGCCGATGCCGGAGGCGAGCAGTATCTCCTGGCCGAAGGGCTTCTGGAAGATGTTGCTAAAATCGCCGGGGCAGAAAAGCCCTGGACGATATTGAAGAGGTTTAAAGGCAGCGAACTGGTCGGTATCCGCTGTCGCCATCCTCTCTACAAGAGGGAATCGGTCCTTTTGATCGGTGATCACGTAACCCTGGAGCAGGGAACCGGTTGTGTGCATATTGCCCCGGGCCATGGTCACGAAGACTTTGCGATCGGTCAGGCCAACAACCTGCCGGTGCTCAGCCCCCTTGACGATAGCGGATTTTTTACTGAGGAAGCTGGTCAGTATGCGGGCTTGCGCTACGATAAAGGAGGGCTGCAGGTAATTGAAGACCTTAAGAGCAATGGAGCCTTAATCCGCTCTATACCTATTGAACATCAGTATCCCAACTGCTGGCGCTGCAAGCAGCCGGTTCTCTACCGTGCTACGGAACAGTGGTTTGCTTCCATAGACGGCTTTCGCAAAGAGGCGCTTGATGCCATTAAAAAAGTGAACTGGACTCCCTCCTGGGGTGAAGAACGTATCTATAATATGATTGCTGAGCGTCAGGATTGGTGTATTTCCCGCCAACGGGTCTGGGGGGTACCGATTCCGATCTTTTACTGCACTTCATGCAACGAAGCAGTGATCAACCGAGAGACGATCGATGCGGTTAGCGATCTTTTTACTGCTGAAGGTTCTGATGCCTGGTTTGCCCGCGAGGCGGCGGAGATTCTGCCCGCAGGATTTAAGTGTCCGCACTGCGGCGAGGGCGACGAATTTCGTAAGGAAAAGGATACCATGGATGTGTGGTTTGACTCGGGTTCCAGCCACGATGCGGTGTTGGAGACCCGCGCTGAACTGAGTTGGCCGGCGGATCTATATTTAGAAGGCAGCGATCAGTATCGCGGCTGGTTCCATTCATCGCTCCTTACAGCCGTAGCAGCCAGGGGCGAGCCGCCTTACCGGGCGGTACTCAGCCATGGCTGGGTTGTCGATGGCGAAGGTAAAAAGATGTCCAAGTCGCTCGGTAACGTTATCGCACCGGAGCAAATAATCAAGCAATACGGGGCCGATATTTTAAGGCTTTGGGTGTCATCTGCCGACTTTACCAGCGATATTCACCTATCTAATGATATTCTCAAACAGCTGATCGAGGTTTACCGTAAAATCCGCAATACAACCCGCTTTTTATTAGGTAACTGTTTCGATTTTAACCCGGAAACCGCTATTGTCGATTACGGGTCAATGGAAGAGCTTGATCGCTGGGCGCTGTTCAGACTGACCGAGTTGGTGGAAAAAGTGACCACTGCCTACGAAAAGTATGAATACCATCAGTTTTTCCATGCCCTGCATAACTTTTGTGTTGTTGACATGAGTAACTTCTACCTTGATATCATCAAGGACCGCCTTTACTGCTCTGCTCCGGGTGATCCGGCAAGGCGTTCGGCACAAAGTGTTTTGCTGATTATCTCAGAGTACCTGGTAGTGTTGATGGCGCCAATCCTGACTTTTACCGCGGATGAAATCTGGCAGCACCTGCCCGGCTGCCATGGAAAAAGTGTACAGATAGCAGATTGGCCTGTGCCCGATCCGGTTTGGCAAGATCAGGAGCTGGGCGCACGCTGGCAAGCGATCCTGGAGTTGCGCGAGGAAGTTAACTGGGCGCTGGAGCAGGCTCGCAAGGAAAAAGTGATTGGCGGATCTTTGGAAGCTGAAGTGACGATTTGGGCTGATGAACATCTTTTTCATCAGCTGAAAGGTTTTGAAGATCAACTAACCGTGCTCTTCATCGTATCGGCTGCCAAACTGCAGGAAGGTTATTCAGGCGCGCCCTCTACGACCCTCAAGGGACAGCGTCTTCCGGTTAGCATCCTGGTTGAAAAATCGAAAGGACATAAATGCCCGCGTTGCTGGATTTTTACTGAATCGGAAGAGGAGCTTTGCCCGCGCTGCAGCAGCGTCGTAGCTACACTTTAGCACTTAAAAAGGAGACCATATTGCGCCTTATAATAATAGCTGTCCTAATCATATTTGCCGATCAACTAAGTAAATACTTCGTCACATCGCTGATGCAGGCCGGCGAGTCGATCCCTTTAATTGAGAACTTTCTGCATCTAACCTATGTTCGTAATCCGGGCGCTGCATTCGGCATGCTACCCTACCAGAAGATATTTTTCATCGTTATTACAGTAGTGGTTGTGATCTTTATCATCTATTATTACCGGCTTTTGTCTGCAGATCACCGATTGCTGCGTTTTTCATTAGCCCTGTTGCTCGGCGGCGCAATCGGCAACCTGATTGACCGCTTGCGCAGCGGCTATGTAATTGATTTTATTGATTTTAAAATCTGGCCGCCTGTTTTTAATATTGCTGATTCGGCAATTGTAATCGGTATCGGGTTGTTTCTTTTCGCCTATTGGCGGGATGGTTCTTTTAAACGATCAAAGGAGATGAGTTAATGTATCCGGAGCTTTTTCGCATTGGCAGTCTGACTGTTCACTCTTATGGTCTAATGATGGCGCTGGCTATCCTGGTTGCTACCCTTGCCCTTTATCGTGAGGCTCCACGGGAGGGGATTAATCCGGACCATTTACTCGAGGCGATAATCGTTGCCGCATTTTTTGGGTTGATTGGGTCACGGATACTCTATATTGTTTTACACTGGCGCTATTACAGCACCCAGCCGTTTTTAAAAATATTAACTGAATTTGAGGGGCTCACCTTTTATGGGGCTATGTTTGGTGGTGTCATCGCCCTCTTAATCTGGTGTTCCCGGCGCAAGATTGGCTTTATGAAACTGGCCGACTTGTTTGCTCCTTACTTGGCACTTGGCTACGGGTTCGGGCGGGTAGGCTGTTTTTTAAACGGCTGCTGCTACGGTAAAGAAACGGATTTACCCTGGGCTTTGCCGATCAACATGGCCGATAGTGTATTACGTCACCCGGTTCAGCTTTATGCCGCCCTGGGAGGCCTCTTAATTTTTTTAATTCTAAAGCTTTTGAAACCACGCAGACCTTTTATCGGTTTTATTTTGCTAATGCTCTTTGCGCTTTATGGTATGCTGCGTTTTACTACTGAGTTTTTCCGTCATGGTTATGAGATTGCAGCAGGTCTGACCGCGGCCCAGATCTTTAGCCTGAGCCTATTTCTACTCGCAGCAGCCGCTATGGCCCTGATCTGCTACCTGCTTCCCGATTCGAAGGCTTCAGATAAGAAGAAGAAGAAAGCAGTGGAAAAATGAGGGAGCAAAAGTCCCCTGTTGAGCTAACTGTCTCTGAACCTGAGCTTGGCCGGCGTCTCGATCTCTTCCTGGCTGGAGAGGCTGCCGATCTGACGCGCAGCCGGGTACAGAAACTGATTGAAGACGGTAGGGTAAAGGTAAATGATCTGGTCTGTACTGATAAGAATTACCGGGTTCGCACTAATGACCGGATTAGCTGTTTCTTACCGGATCTGACAGAGCCCTCGACCCTGCCTGAAGAAATTCCCCTTAAGATTGTTTTCGAAGACCGGGATTTGCTGGTCATTAACAAATCAAGGCAGATGGTAGTCCATCCTGCTCCGGGTCACAGTAGTGGAACCCTGGTAAATGCACTGCTTCACCATTGCCGGGATCTTTCCGGGATTGGTGGTGTAATGCGCCCCGGTATTGTGCATCGTCTTGATAAAGACACATCGGGTTTGCTAATTGTAGCCAAGAACGATAAAACACACAATTCTCTTTCAAGCCAACTCAAAAGCAGGCTTTTAAAGCGCATGTATCTGACTCTAGTCTGTGGGCGGGTAAAACCAAAGGTCGGCAGGATCGAAGCTCCGGTGGGGCGACATCCTCAAAACCGCAAAAAAATGGCGGTTATCACCGGTGGCCGCGAAGCGGTAACCCGCTACCGGGTTTTAAAAGATTTCGGACAGATCAGCCTGTTGCAGCTTAAACTTGAAACCGGGCGCACTCACCAAATCAGGGTCCATCTCGCCCAGATCGGTTACCCGGTAGTCGGTGATTTTGTTTATGGGCCGGGGGGTTGCGCCGGTCTACCGCCGGAACTGCTCTTTACCCACGCTCTGCATGCTTACCGGCTTTCTTTTGTTCATCCGGGCAGCAAAGAAGCCCTCACTTTTTCTGCCTCCCCCCCGCCAGAATTCCAGGCCCTGCTCCACTATTTAGCCAAAGGGTTCTAAAGTGACAGTTTTTTGAATGGAAATATTCTTATAATCTTCACTTTTCATTAAAAAGATCAAGCAAAAAGAGCTTCAGCAGAAGTCAAAGGCGAACATAAAGCGAGCGATCGTGAGCACTGACTCTTGCTGAAACTCTGTCTACAATGATCTCAACTACGTCAATACCAAGTCAAGTACAAATGCAAATTATCCGATTGAGTAGTTGCACATTCAAATCGAAGTAGATTTACTGTAGATTGAACTGTTTCCTTAAATCCTGAGCAAGAGGATTGACGGTGACTGTTTCGTAGTTTTCATAGAAAACCTGCCCCGGATTGCTTCCCGGCCGGCGTCTGACATGACGCACCTCGGTATAATCAACATCGGCAGTCCTGCTTTCCCGCCCTTTGCTGAAATAGGCGGCCAGAAAAGCAGCATCCGCAAGATCAACTTCTTCGGGCGGCCAGCCGGTTTCTTTGAGGATCACGTGGCTGCCCGGAAGCTGGCGAATATGGAACCAGATATCTCGTCGCACAGCCGCTTTGAATGTAACATAGTCATTCTGACGGTTATTGCGCCCTACCATAATTGTTTTCCCCGATCCACTTTTAAAGATGAGGGGCTGTGGCAGTACGGTTTCTTTCTTTTTGCCTTTTTGTTTATCACGTAAGTAACCGGCATCAATTAACTCCAAACGAATTTCTGCCAGGGAATTGCCGCCGGCACTTTCAATACTGTACAGGAGACTGCGACAGTATTCAGTTTCTGCATCTGTTATTTTTAACTGGCGCAGCAACTCATCCCGACCCGTTTTAGCTTTTCGGTAGCGGTTAAAATAATGTTGCGCATTAGCAGCAGCTGTTCGCGAGGGGTTAAGGGGCACTATTACTTTTTCATCCGGCTGATAAAGGTCAGGAAGGAGAGCAGTATCAGCGCCACGGGGGACCTGATCACCGTAAGCCAGCAGCAGTTCACCAAAATGGCGGTGCTGGGAGGCCAACTCTGTTGTTTTCAGATCTTTCTTTAAAGCCAGCTCTTTTCGTTTTAAGGCAGAGAGTCGTCGATTAACTGCATTTTGTAGAAGGCCTTTAAGTGCTATTTCAAATTCAGTACGAATCAATCCGGAGTAGAAGCGATCCAGCATTTCATTGATTACGGCATGTTCAATCTGCACCTCAGCAGACAGATGATTTAGCCGAATTGCGGCATAGATATTTTTATCCGGCAGCAACACCGGAGTAAACTGTTTTTCGTTGATAGCGCTAAAGAGTGATCTGGTTTCATTGAAGATAACTGTGGAATCATTCTTTACGTCGGCACTAATGCCTTTCTGCCTGCTGCGGTAAATCAGTTCTTGCGCAACAAGTGGGCTGATGCCATCAACTGATGCTAGCAGCGCCTGCTCAGGTTTCTCTTTTAAGGCCAGATTCTCCAAAAATACAGTAGTGAATTCTTCAGTGTTCATCTGCAGGGGATTGAGTTTGTTCTGCTTCGGCACCGTTCTGTACTTTTCTCCGGGGTAGATTGCCCGCAGCGGGTTTTTCTCCCAACCGACGATTTTGGCTGCACCCAGGATCAACCGGTCTTCTCCAACTAGGATCAGATTGCTGCGGCGGCTCATAATTTCCGCAATTAGCGAAACAGGAATTAGTCCGGCCTGTGGTTCAAAAGTGATTTCAAGGATCCGTTCCAGCGGTGGGTTGCTTAGATTTAAGATTCGGCAGCCGGTCAGGTATTTACGCAACAACATGCAAAAAGGTGAAGGTTGAGTATTATGTTTTTCCTTTTTATCTGCTTTGCCGGAAAGATGCACACGCGCATACTTGGAATCGATGGAAAAAAGCAAATTAAGTTGTCGTCCCTGATGGTAAAGGTTAAGGATTATTTCACCGCGGATCGGCTCAGTTACTTTTTGCACAACAGCGCCGGGCAGTTCTTCCTGCAACTCGGCAGTGACTACCTGCATAATTAAGGTGTCAAAAGACATTTTTGCTTCAACTCCCGGGATTCAGTATAATTCTTCTTGATCAAGATGGCAAATAAAGACCCTGATTAGCTTGAGCTTGCCGTTGTTTGATGGTAATATTAACGCAGTGTTGGAGAGCCCGGGAGGAATAATTGATGATCAGCAGTATGACTGGTTACGGCCAAGGTGTCGGAACAGAAAATGGTTTTACCTTTTCAGTGGAACTTCGTTCTGTTAATCATCGCTATGCTGATTTTTCGCTGCGCCTTCCGCGCGACCTTTACGCTTTGGAAGACCGCATTCGCCGCTTGCTGCAGGAATCAATCAAGCGCGGACGGGTAGAAGTTAACCTGACGTTGGATGAAATGCCGGCTGCTTTACGGCAGGTTAAGATCAACCATGATTTAGCAGAGGACTACTATCGCTCTCTGGTGGAGCTTTCGGAACGACTGGGAATTGAAAGTGAGGTCAAGCTGAAGCACCTGCTGCAGGTTCCCGAGCTATTTAAGTCACCCGGATCTTCATTGACCGAGGAAGAACTCTGGCCTGCCGTTGCCGCTGCGCTGGAGGATGCCCTGGAAAAGCTGCTAATGCAAAGAAAAATGGAAGGTGAAAACCTTTGCCGTGATCTTTTAGAGCGGTGCACCAGGCTGGAAGAGCTGGTTGCGGAAGCGGTGATCAGAGCCGAAAGGGCCAAAGAGGATTGTCGTAAAAGAACTGAAGAAAAAGTAGCTGATTTGCTGGCCGGTAAATTTGAAGAAACCAGACTACTGATGGAATGTGCCCTGCTGGTTGAAAGGATGGGCATTGATGAAGAGCTGGTCCGCCTGAAAAGTCACCTGGCAGCCTTCAGAAAGATTATCATGGACACAGAGGCTGCCGGGCGTAAACTTGATTTTATTGCGCAGGAAATGTTCCGCGAAGTTAATACGATCGGCTCGAAGGCTGGCGACTATCAGCTTACCAACCTTGTGGTCGAGATGAAAGCGGAGCAGGAAAAGATGCGTGAGCAGATCCAGAACCTGGAGTAGAGAGCGAGGTTAAGCATGGCTATTAAACTAATTAATATCGGGTTTGGTAATATCGTTTCAGCCGGCCGCATAGTTGCCATTGTCAGCCCTGAATCAGCGCCAATTAAAAGGGTGATTTCTGAAGCAAGGGAGCGCGGTATTTTAATAGATGCCACCTATGGCCGGCGCACTAGGGCGGTTATTGTAGCCGACAGTGGTCATATTATTCTCTCCGCAGTTCAGCCTGAGACGGTTAAACACCGCCTGCAGACGAAAGAAAGCAGCGCTGAAAGCGGAGATAGCGAACAGGAGAAAAGTTAGATTTATGGCCGAAGGAGTATTATTGATCATATCCGGTCCTTCCGGCGTCGGGAAAGGCACTGTTTGCCGTCATCTGATGTTAGTCCGACAGAAGCTTAATCTCTCTGTGTCAACTACCACCAGGCCACCGCGACCAGGTGAGGAAGAGGGCCGGGAATACAATTTTACCTCTGTTGATCGGTTTAAGGAAATGATTGGCAGCGGTGATTTCTTGGAGTGGGCGGTTGTGCACGGCCACTACTATGGAACGCTGAAGACTACCGTTCGCAATTATTTGTCAAAGGGTGAAGACCTGATCTTAGAAATTGATGTGCAGGGAGCAGCCCAGGTCAGAAAGAATTCACCGGGTTCTGCATTAATTTTCCTGGCGCCGCCATCGCTTGAAGCCCTGGAAGCGAGGATTCGGGGGCGTGGGACAGAAGATGACCTGCGCATTAAACAGCGCTTAGTTGCTGCCCGTGAAGAGATGGAGGCTTATTATCTTTACGACTATGTTGTTGTAAATGATCAGGTAGAAAACGCAGCAGGCCTGATTGGTGCGATTATTGATGCCGAAAAATGCAAGGTAAATCGTGGCGTTCGTCCGCCGGGATGGGGAGGTGTAGAATAATGATTTATCCCTCAATTGATGTTTTGTTGGGAAAAGTTGACAGTAAGTATACATTGGTTATCGCCGCAGCCAAGCGGGGCAGGCAGTTAAGAAGTGGCAGTAAAAAGACTATCGATAAGAGTTTCCGTAAAGAAGTGACCACTGCGCTGCACGAGATTGAACGCGACAAGATCGTTTATGAGCGAGTACGTGACGGAATTAAGTAGGGGTGTGTTTTGGTGAACAAGGTATTGCTGGGCGTAACCGGTGGCATTGCCGCCTATAAATCAGCCGAACTGGCCCGTCTTTATATTAAAGGCGGCGCTGCAGTTCAGGTGGTGATGACGCCTGCTGCGGCCCGTTTTATAACTCCGCTTACTTTTCAAACCTTAACTGGTAATACGGTGTTCAGCGAAATGTTTGCCGAACGCAGCGAAGCGTGGATACCCCATATTGAACTGCTTGATGGTGTTGACCTGCTGGTGATTGCCCCGGCATCAGCCAACACGGTGGCCAAAATGGCTGCCGGTATAGCTGATAACCTGCTGACCACCCTCTACCTTGCCGCCGTTTGCCCTGTTGTGGTTGTCCCCTCCATGAATGTCAATATGTTTAACCATCAAACAGTGATCGACAATCTTGATCGTTTAAGAGCCGCTGGTTGCCGGGTGATGGATCCTGACTCCGGTGAGTTGGCCTGTGGGGTCTATGGTAAAGGAAGAATGCCTGAACCTGAAGATATATATAGCTATTCGCTGCAGGCCGCCAAGGTAAAAGATTTTGAAAATATTAATGTGCTGGTTACCGCCGGTCCAACCAGGGAAGCGCTTGATCCTGTCCGGTTTATCAGCAACCCTTCAACCGGCCTGATGGGGTATGCCATTGCCCATGCTTTACGGGAGCGTGGCGCCAAAGTGACCCTGATCAGCGGACCGACGGCGCTTAAGGCACCACCGGCAGTTATTTTAATACCGGTAACTACTGCCGAGCAAATGCACAAGGCCGTAATTGATCATTTCGATCAAAACCAGCTGGTAATCAAGGCTGCCGCTGTTTCAGATTTTAAACCATCACAATTTAGCGGGCAAAAGGTGAAAAAAAACACTGCCGGTCTGACCCTTGAGCTTACCCCGACAGCCGATATTCTGATGGAGCTTGGTCGACGCAAAAAAGATCAGGTACTGGTCGGATTTGCAGCCGAAACGGAAAATGTGATTCAAAATGCCCGTGACAAGTTAAACCGTAAAAACCTTGATCTGATTGTTGTTAATGACCTGGCGGAAGAAGGTGCCGGTTTTGCTTCATCCACTAACCGGGTTACGCTCATTGATCGTAGCGGAGCCGTGGAAGAGCTGCCCCTAATGAAAAAAGAAGAACTTGCGCACAGATTGCTGGACCGCATTGCCCCACTTTTCGCTACCCATTGATTAATTATTCAGCAATAAATGGAAACGGCAGGTATTTTCATGCATGAGTACGCCGAAATAATTGTTGACCTGATCAGCAACGCGGTTGATCGCCCTTTCCACTACAAAATACCTCCAGCTCTTAGGGGAAAAGTTATGCCAGGCATGAAAGTAGCTATACCCCTGGGCCCACGTCGCTGTGAGGGTTACATTTTACGACTGCTAAGTTCTACCTCTGTTGATCACGCAGCGCTTCGGGATATCTATGCGGTAAGCGATCCGGAGCCTTTGCTTACCGCAGAACAGCTTACCCTTCTTCATTGGCTTGCCCACCGCTGCTATTGCCGTAAAATAGATGCCTTAAATGCCATAGTACCGGCTACCTTTCGTCAGGGTCACCGCTCTCAGAAACCTTACCTTTTTGCTGCGACGGCAGAAGCTGAAGCACAAATTGTAAAACTGACTAAAGCTCCTGCCCAACAGAAAGTGCTCCAAATCCTTCTTGATCAGGGACCGCAGGACCGTAAAGCTCTCGATAAAAAGGGGATTACAAGCGCTACTCTGCGAGCACTCGAGACCAAGGGCTTAATCGAAAAACGCAATAAAAGCCGCTATCCTACCGGTGAGCCAGCCGCAGAAGTTTCAACGGATCCTTTGCAGCTGGGAAGTGAACAGGCGGTCTGCTTCGAGCGGATCGGGGCCGCTCTTGACAGTAACCGTGCTCAGCGTTTGCTGCTGCACGGTATCACAGCCAGTGGTAAGACGGAAGTTTACATGCAAAGTATCAGTAAATGCCTGAAGAGTGGCAAAAGCGCATTGGTAATGGTGCCGGAAATCGCTCTTACCCCTCAGATGATCAGCCATTTTGAAGGCCGGTTTCCCGGTCATATTGCCGTATTGCACAGCAGGTTGACCCCGGCTGAGAAAAGTCGTGAGTGGCAGGCAATCAGGGAGGGAGAAGCCAGGGTTGTTTTAGGAGCCCGTTCTGCAGTTTTCGCCCCTCTTGCCAACCTGGGACTGATCGTAATCGATGAAGAACATGAAACAACTTACAAGCAGGAAGAGGCACCCCGTTATCATGCCCGCGATGTAGCCTGGTGGCGTGCCCGCTATAATAAAGCGGTTCTGGTTTTAGGCAGCGCTACTCCTTCACTGGAGAGTTATACCCAGGCAGTGGAGGATAAGGGGCAATTATTGACGATGACCGGGCGGATCACTCCCACCCAGCTGCCCCCGGTAACCATAGTTGATATGCGCCAGGAGCTAAAAGAAAACCACCGTCAGATCTTTAGTCGCCTGTTGCTGACAGAACTCGATGGAGTTTTGGAGCGGGGCGAACAGGCGCTGCTCTTCATTAACCGCCGTGGTTTTGCCGGATTTGTGCTTTGCCGTGAGTGTGGTTATGTAGTGCGTTGTTCATCCTGTGATGTATCATTAACCCTGCATCTGGATCGGCAGTTAATGTGCTGTCATTATTGTGGTTTTGAAGCGCCGGTTCCCCAGACCTGTCCGGAGTGCAGTGGCATTAAAATTCGCTACTTTAGCGCCGGAACCCAGCGGGTGGAGGATGAAATAAAGAAACTACATCCCGGGGTGACCCTGATTCGGATGGACAGCGACACTACCACCAGCCGTCAGGCGCACAGCCACTATTACCGCCGTTTCCGAGAGGGCAAGGCCAGCATCTTAATTGGCACCCAGATGATTGCCAAAGGTTTTGACTTTCCCTCGGTTACCCTGGTTGGGGTTGTCGCTGCTGACACAACTCTCAACCTGCCAGATTTCAGGGCCCCCGAACGTACTTTCCAGCTGCTGACCCAGGTTGCCGGGCGTACTGCTCGTGGTAAGCTCGGCGGCAAAGTAATAATCCAAACTTATCACCCCGGGCATTACGCTATCCAGGCTGCTGCCAAACACGATTACTGTGTTTTTTATAACCAGGAAATTGAAAACAGAAGGCAGCTGGCTTATCCGCCTTTTAGCGATTTGCTGCGCTTCCTGTTCAGTGATAGTGACGAACAAAAAGTTTTCGAAGCCGCAACCTGGCTAACCGGTCAACTGCAGCAAGTCATCAGCAGTGCCGAGATATTAGGACCGGCGCCTGCTTCGCTCTATAGAATTAAAGATCAGTATCGGGTTCAGACCATTATCAAGGGGCAGCAGTTAAATGCAATCAACCCTGCAGTTAAAAAAGTGATTCGGACTTACCATGAGCACAAGCCTCCCTATTCTGTTCGCCTCGCAGTGGATTTTAATCCATTGGTAGTGCTATAATTTAAAGCAAGAGGTGGTTTTGTTGGCGATCAGAATAATTTTGCGTGACGACCATCCGGTGTTGCGCCAGAAAACAGCAGAAGTAAAAAACATTAACAGCGGTGTGTTCCGTTTGCTTGATGACATGCGTGAAACGATGCGGGAAGCGGATGGAGTCGGCCTGGCTGCTAATCAGGTTGGCGTATCAAAAAGGATTTTAATTGCCGCTGAGGGTGAAGAAACAATCTATGAACTAATAAACCCTTGCTGTGAATTAAGTGAGGGAGATGAGGTCGGAACAGAAGGGTGCTTAAGTGTTCCCGGAAAGTACGGTGAGGTGCCGCGTTCGACCAAGATCATCGTCACGGCCCTGAACCGGGAAGGGCAGAAGATTCGCCTGACTGCTGAAGGATTATTGGCGAGGATCTTGCAGCACGAGATGGATCACCTTGATGGAATTCTTTTTACCGATAAAGCTTTACGTCTGCTTGATCCCGAAGAACTAAAAAGCGAGGATTAAAGTTGAAGAGTTTAAAACTGCTTTTCATGGGCACACCGGCATTTGCCATTCCTGCCCTTGATTTACTGAACAGTTCTCCCCACAACATTGCAGCCATTGTCACCCAACCAGACCGACTTTCAGGGCGCGGACAGGTGCTGAGTTATTCTGCTGTAAAAAAATGGGCAGTTAGCAACAGCATTGAAACCTGCCAACCGGAAAAATTGAGTAAAGACGCATTTCTTCACTGGCTTGAAAATCTGAAACCGGATTTAATCGTCACCGTTGCCTTTGGACGGATGCTATCAAAAAGCCTTCTTGCAACCCCGCCACTTGGTTGTATAAACTTACACGCCTCGTATCTGCCGGCTTATCGCGGGGCAGCCCCGATACACCGGGCAGTAATTGAAGGCGCTGAATATAGCGGAGTTTCCATTATTGACCTGACAGAAGAGCTAGATGGCGGTGATGTTTATTTCCAGGAAAAAGTGGCTATTAAACCTGATGATACAGCTGGCATGCTTCACGATTCCCTTGCAGTAAAGGGATCCGTACTGCTCTTAAGAACAATTAACGCTCTGGCAGACGGTTCAGCCGTCAAAACCCCACAGGATCAAACACTGGCTACTTATGCGCCACCGCTGAGCCCGGCTGATGAAGTTCTCGACTGGCATTTAAGCTCTTTAGAACTCCATAACCGGATTCGAGGTTTAAGTCCCTGGCCAGGCGCTTATACCACTTTTAAGGGCAAAAGGGTCAAGGTTTGGAAAAGTAGATTATCTATTATTACTGATCAAAACGAGCGTCAGGGTGTTCCCGGAACAATCTTGAGTGTGGAAAAAGCTTCATTAGAAGTTGCAACCGGTAATGGCAGTCTGTTTCTAATTGACCTGCAGCCGGCCGGAAAGAAGCAGATGCAGGCGGCTTCGTTTTGTTGCGGCTACCGGATTGTGCCGGGCGATCGCCTGGGAGACGGGTAGCGGCCTTGATCATTAAACCAGCGCAAAGCGCTAGCGCTCGCGAAGCGGCCTTAAAAGCCCTGGTCCGGTATGAAAAGGATCGGGCTTACCTCAAATTGGTTTTGCCGAATCTAACTCAGGCTCTGCCTGATCAGGAAAAAGCGCTGGCTGCAAAATTAGCCGCTGGTACAATTCAACATCTGAACACAATTGATTGGGCACTTCGGCTTTATGCAAAGCGCGAACTTGATACATTTACCCCCTGGTTAAGAAATCTGTTGCGGGTTAGTGCTTACCAGTTGATCTATCTGGATCGGGTTCCTGTTTATGCTGTAGTTAACGAAGCGGTCAACCTTGCTCGTCACTACGGTCATCGGGGGGTAGCTGGCTTAACCAATGCGCTGTTACGTAAACTGGCTGCAGAAGTCGATCAATTGCCCTGGCCTGACCCGAAAAAGGAACCCCTCGATTATTTAGTAATACGCTATAGCTACCCGTCCTGGCTGATTAAAAGAGTTTTGGAACGATACGGCTTTGAAGAAGCCGTGAAATGGTGCCTAGCCAATCAGGAAAAACCGCTTTTTACAGCCCGGGTTAACTGCTTGCGGATAAAACCGGATGAGCTGATCGAAAAGCTGAGAGAAGAGCAGATCGAAGCAGTCCATGATCAAATGGTTCCGGATATGCTGATCATCAACTCAGGAACGGGAAAGCTCTCCCGTTGTCGCTCTTTTACGGAAGGTCTTTTTACAATCCAGGGGTCTAGTTCTGCCCTGGTTGTTGCCTTGCTCAATCCGCAACCGGAAGAGGTAGTTATAGATCTTTGCAGCGCTCCTGGTGGCAAAACCACGCACTTAGCTGAACGGCAACAGGATCGGGGCGTGATTTATGCAGTGGAGCTGCATGAAAGCCGGATCAGCCTGGTTGAAAAAGCGGCGGCCAGGCTTGGGCTAAAGAGTATCATTATTGTTCAGGGTGACGGGCGTGAAATTGATAGCCTCAACCTGCCGGCCGCAGATGCAATTCTAGTCGATGCTCCCTGCTCCGGCCTGGGGGTAATCAGGCGCCTGCCAGAGATTAAGTGGCGTCGCAGCGAAGCAGACCTGCTTACCTTTAAGCAATTGCAGTTCGAGCTGCTGGCGGCAGCTGCCGGCCAGCTTCGCTCCGGCGGCAGGCTGATGTACTCGGTCTGCACTACCGAACCGGAGGAGACAGTTCAGGTGGCAGAGGCTTTTTTGCAAAATAATCCAGATTTTACAACCCTGCCTGTTTTCCCACTGCTTCCGCCACCGCTCCAACCGGTATTTAAAGGTTCACAAACCCTGACCTTCCTGCCGCACCGGCATAACCTCGATGGTTTTTTCATCGCCCTGTGGCAGAAAATAAGATAGCAATTCTTAATCGCTCGCTCTATATTCCCTTTCGATTACCGTGACCACTCGCTGCACGGCAGCAATATTGTTAAATAAAGGATTTTTGTTTAATTGTTGATTAACAGCTGTAGTTATTCTGGAAATGGCTGTATGTTGCCCGAATGCGGCCACTTTGCTATACTGAGGGTTAAGCAAGAAGGTGTTTTAAATAAATGGAGGCCAATCAATTGCAGGCAGTAGCGCTAACTAACCAGGGACTGGAACGTTCCCGTAATGAAGACAGCTGCTTCGCTGCATCAAGCGGCGAAAACGCTTTGCTGGTTGTAGCTGACGGTATGGGCGGCCATAGGGCCGGTAATGTGGCCAGCGAACTGGTGATTATAGAAGCAGAAAATGCTTGGCTTGAACTTGAAAAATGCTGTGCAGAAAAAGGTGCGGACATCCGGAAAATAATCGAAGATTTTATCCGTGAAGCAAACAGGTTAATCATCGAAGAGGCGGATCAGAACCCTACCCAGAAGGGGATGGGTACCACAGTAACTGCGGCTTTTCTCTGTAGACAGAATCTGACTGTCGGTCATGTCGGTGACAGCCGTGCTTATCTGATCAACGCCGAAAAAATAACGCTAATCACCAAGGATCACTCTCTGCCTGAACAGCTCATTGAATCGGGTCAGATCACGGAAGAGGAGGCCCGCTGTCACCCTCAGCGTCATATCCTGACCCGGGCCCTGGGAATCTCGTCAAAACTGACAGTTGATCTTTTCGAAGAACAGGTTGAACAAGGCTCAACGGTTTTACTGTGTACAGACGGCCTGACCAATCTGGTCCAGGATGAAGAAATTCTGGCTCTAGTCAATCAATATGGAGATCCGCAGCAGACAGCAGAAGCGCTTATTGAGCAGGCTAATCGATATGGCGGCTTTGATAATATAACCGTTGTTATTGCAACCGGTATTGGAGGTCGGCAGGCTTAATGGTCGGTAAAATACTGGCTGAACGTTACGAGATTATCGAAAAGATTGCCGAGGGTGGAATGGCCCGTGTTTATTGTGGCCGTGATCTGCTTCTTAAAAGAACGGTTGCTATTAAAGTGCTGAAAGATCAGATGACCGGTGATGCCGCTTTTATCCGCCGTTTTGAGCGGGAGGCCCAGTCGGCAGCGGCGCTTTCGCATCCCAATATCGTCAATATTTATGACGTAGGTGAAGAAGAAGGTACCTACTTCATGGTTATGGAATATGCTGAAGGCTTAAACCTGAAGCAGTACATCCGGGAAAAAGGCCGGCTGCCCGCTATTGAGGCTGTTTTCATCGCCCGCCAGATTGCTGAAGCTTTGGATAGAGCTCACAAAGCCGGAGTGGTGCACCGTGATATTAAACCGCAGAACATTCTTTTTTCCAGCGACGGTAAGGTTAAGGTAACTGATTTTGGTATAGCCATCGCCGGCGAAGGAGTTACTGTAACCGTTGGCGATGAAATAATTGGTACGGTGCAGTACATTTCCCCCGAACAGGCAAAAGGAGAACTGGCTGACAAGCAATCAGATTTATATTCCTTAGGGATCGTGCTCTACGAAATGGTAACCGGCAAAGTGCCCTTTGGGGGAGAAAGCCCTGTAGCTGTGGCGATGAAGCATATTCAGGACCAGATTGTCCCTCCAGGGGTTTTAACAGAAGACTTGCCGCTGGCCTTGGAACAGATAATCATCAAGGCAGTGGAGAAAGATAAGGCTAATCGCTATGAAAGCGCCGCTGAACTGCTGGAGGATTTAAAGCATGCAGGGGAAAGCCAGCTTCCTGTCAACGAAAAACAGCATAAACCGATTTCGTTAAAAAATGGCGAAGAAGTCGATCTGATTAAACGACCGGTTACTACCGCAGCAAACCGCAATAATTTCAGCGTACCTCCAAAGATCAGGCGCAACTGGGCCAAGCCGCTGCTTACTATTCTCCTCTTGCTACTGATCATTGCTGTCGGTGGTTACGTTCTCAGTAGTTTTATATTGGTTCCCGAAGTGGTGGTGCCGACAATCAGAGATCTCACCCAGGGCGATGCCGTACAGATCCTGAAAGAAGCAGGCCTGGTGCCGAATGAAGAAATATATTACATCTACGACGAGACAATTTTGGTCGGTAATGTTGTTAAAACTGAGCCACCTGAAGGGCGGGTAGTCCGAAAAAACCGCATGGTAGATCTCTATATCAGTAAAGGACCAGAATTCATAGTAACACCTGATCTCTTTGGGCGGACCGAGATGGAGGCCAGGGTTATCCTGCGCGATCTTGAATTGAATATGAGTGTCGTACGCGATTATAACGAAGAGATAGCCGAAGGGGTTATCTACCGCCAGGTTCCAAGTGAGTCTTTCCGCATTTCGCGTGGCGAAGAGGTTGTTGTTTACATTAGCCAGGGGCGCGGACCGTTTACACTTGCTGATTTAACTGGTTACTCCGAAGCCGGGGCAATTGAATATCTTGAAGAAAATGATCTTAGACCCCGTGTCCGTTATAAATTTACGATTGGGTCAACCGGGCATGTTGTGGAACAGCTCCCGGAACCCGGATCAGAAGTTATCCCCGGGCAGTTTGTTGATATTATCGTTGGCGAGTAGGGAGGTCTTTTTTGAATCAGGGGACAATCATCAGGGCCGCCGGTGGTTTTTTTACTGTCTACACAGTAACAGGAGAAAGTTACCTGTGCCGGGCCCGCGGTAACCTGAAAAGAGACAACCAGTCACTGATGGTAGGCGACCGGGTTTTGTTTGTGCCTCCTCTGAAGCCGGCATTGTCTGCCGTAGCTGAAGCTATTGATCATGGTACAATCGAAGAGCTGATACCCCGCAAAAATAGTCTTAACCGCCCCAATGTAGCCAATGTCGATCAACTGGCAGTAGTCATTTCTCTAAAGCAACCTTCATATGACTGGCAGCTGGCCAGTCGCTTGCTGGTCCAGGCTGAAAAAGAGGGAATGGAAGCCCTGCTCTGCCTTAATAAAGCGGATTTGGTTGAAGACGATGAGCTATATGAGATCGAAAAACAGCTTAATCCCTTTCCGTACAGGGTTTTAATCAGCAGCGCGCACAGTGGCCGGGGGCTTGACAGTCTGGCTGAAAGGTTATCTGGTAAATGTTCGGTTTTTGCCGGACCATCAGGTGTCGGTAAATCTTCTCTGCTAAATTCTCTGCAACCTGGCCTGACCCTGAAAACAGGTGCGGTGAGTGACAAGATTAAACGCGGTCGGCATACAACCCGTCAGGCCGAGCTTTTACCACTTAATTTTGGAGGCTCGGTTGTTGACACGCCCGGATTTTCCCGTCTTGAACTGGCCGACCTGAAGCCGGAAAATTTAGCATTGCTCTTTCCCGAATTTGAAGCATACTCCGGCAGGTGTGCCTTTCGTGATTGCCAGCATCTTACTGAACCGCGTTGTGCCATCAGGCAGCACCTTGGTGATCAGATCAATCCGCTTCGCTATGGGCACTATTGTTATTTTATGGATGAGCTATCTAAACGGCAGGAGGTTTACTGAAAATGACGGTAAAAGTGGCCCCCTCTTTACTATCAGCTGATTTTGGCATTCTGCGCGAAGAGATCAAAAAAATTGAAAAACACGGAGCCGACTGGATTCATTTTGATGTGATGGATGGCATTTTTGTCCCGGCTATTACGGTTGGACCGATCGTTGCCGGCTGGCTGCGCTCGCATACCAAACTGTTTATGGATGCTCACCTGATGGTTAGTGATCCGGAAAGTCAGGTTGAACCTTTTGCCGGAGCTGGAATAGACCTGATTACTGTACAGGCTGAAGCAACCGCCCACCTTGATCGGTTATTGCGTAAAATAAAAGCTGTTGGCGCCAAGGCTGGAGTTGCCCTTAACCCGGCAACCCCTGCTACTGTATTAGAATACGTCTGGCCGTTGCTTGACCTGGTGCTGGTAATGAGTGTAAACCCAGGCGCGGGAGGTCAGCTTTTTATCCCCGAAATGCTGCCGAAGATCGCTTATTGTGCCGAACAGATTAAATTACGAAAACTGAACGCCGAACTGCAGGTCGATGGTGGAGTTAACTTAGGTACTGCACCGGCAATTATCAAAGCCGGTGCAACAGTGTTGGTTGCCGGCTCCGCTATTTTTAAAGCACCCGATGGTATGACCCTGATCAAAAAACTGAAACTGCTTTAAAGCCTGATCATCTCAGCCAGCATTGCATAAAGTTCGCGTTTCTTTACCTTAGGCTGATCTGAAGTTATAATATCTTTAAGAAAACTGATTATTGTTGTGAAAAGAGGTGAGTGGCAGGTGGATGCTGATGATCGATATATGTGGATGGCTCTGGACCTTGCCCGCCAGGGGCGCGGTCGCACCAATCCCAACCCGATGGTTGGTGCGGTCTTAGTCCAGGGAGCAGAGGTGGTAGGCAGCGGATATCATAGAGCTGCCGGCACTGCTCATGCTGAAATTATTGCCTTAGAAAAGGCAGGCGAAAAAGCAAAAGGAGCCACTCTCTATATCAACCTTGAGCCATGCAACCACCATGGACGAACCGGACCTTGCACAGAGGCGATTATCAAACATGGAATCGGCAGGGTTGTTGTAGCCATGCAAGATCCCAACCCGCTGGTATCAGGCCGTGGTATCGCCCGCCTGCAGGAAGCAGGGATCAAGATCCGTGAAGGGGTTCTTGAACAGAGAGCCCGTCACCTGAATGAAACCTTTATCAAGTATATTACTAAAAAGCTGCCTTATGTTTCGGTCAAGGTAGCGATGAGCCTCGACGGAAAAATAGCCACCGCATCCGGTGAATCACACTGGATAACCGGCGAGAAAGCACGCCAGTTTGTACACCGGCTGCGTGATCACACTGACGTAATCATGGTTGGCATTGAAACTGTGATCAAAGACAATCCACGGCTGACGACCAGGTTGGAAGGCGGGGCTGGGCATGATCCGGTGAGGGTCATCGTTGACAGCAGTGCCCGATTGTCGCTTGATGCCAAAGTGATTGAAAGCGGTTCGGCGTCAAAAACAATTGTGGCGATAACTGCTAAAGCGCCACGGGAAAAATGTAAGGCCTTAAAATCTAAAGGTGTTGAAGTCCTGGAACTGCCTGATGAAGGTGGCCGTGTTGATCTAAAGGCCCTGATGAAGGAACTGGCTAACAGAGAACTATCCGCCGTTCTGGTAGAAGGCGGAGGTACTTTAAACTATAGCATGCTCGAACAGGGTCTGATCGATAAGCTCTTTATCTTCATCGCTCCCTTGATCATCGGCGGCAAAGAAAGCCCTACCGCTTTTTCCGGTTCCGGCATTCCGGCGCTGGAAAAGGCATGGGCTGTTGAAGGTGTGGAGTTGAAACAATTTGATCGCGATCTGCTCCTGATCGGTTATCCGAAGAGAATGCAGTGATCATTGGATGGTGTGATTATTGTTTACTGGTATTATTGAAGAGCTTGGTCTAGTGCGCCGGACTCATCACTCAGCTGATGGGGCGTCAATTGTGATTGCGGCAAAAGAGATTTTAAGAGATCTAAAAATCGGCAACAGCATTGCAGTCAGCGGTCCTTGTTTAACCGTTACTGCTTTTGATCGAGATACATTTACGGCCTTTGTAATGCCTGAGACCTTGAAAAGAACTACTCTTGGTGCTCTGAAAACGGGATCTACGGTTAACCTGGAAAGGGCCCTGGTCCTTGGCGGGCGACTGGGCGGCCACATGGTGAGTGGTCATATTGATGCAGTTGTAACTCTTATCCAAAACAAACCGCAAGGCGGGGCAGCTGTTCTAAGCTTTGAGACCCAGCCGGAGTTGCTGCGCTATATCGTGCCAAAGGGTTCAGTTGCGCTGGATGGTGTTAGCCTGACCGTCATTGAGGTTAATACCTCAGGTTTTTCTGTCGGCATTATTCCCCATACCGGCCAGGAAACTACCCTGGGCACAAGAGAGATTGGTTCAGCGGTTAATCTGGAAGTAGATCTGATTGGAAAATATGTTGAAAAAATGCTGGAACCCCGGCTTCACGATGAAGGTAAAGAAACTAATAAAATAACGATGGACCTTTTAATGGAAAAGGGTTACCTCTAGTCTTAAGGAGTGGACAATAAATGTCTTTTAGTACTATTGAAGAAGCCCTGGAGGATTTAAAAGCAGGGCAGATGGTTGTGGTCGTTGATGACGAAGACCGTGAAAATGAGGGCGATCTGATCATGGCTGCTGCCAAGGTTACCCCGGAAGCAGTGAACTTTATGATCCGCAATGCCCGTGGCTTAGTATGTGCCCCGCTGACCTCTAAAAGGTTACGTGAACTTGACCTGCCTCAGATGGTAACTCAAAACACCGACACTCACTGCACTGCTTTTACTGTTTCAGTTGATGCCGGTTCCTGTGCTACAGGAATATCTGCTTTTGAGAGGTCTAAAACGATCAAAGCCTTGATCGATCCGGCCACCAGGCCTGCAGATTTGAAACGCCCCGGCCACATTTTTCCCTTGGAAGCAATGGAAGGCGGAGTCCTGCGCCGAGCAGGGCATACTGAGGCGGCAGTAGACTTAGCGACGCTTTCCGATCTTGAACCGGCAGGGGTGATTTGTGAGATTATCAATGAGGATGGCAGCATGGCCCGTCTGCCCCAGTTGATCGAATTCTGCAAGGAACACAAATTAAAGCTAATTTCAATTGCCGATCTGATTAATTACCGGATGAAGAAAGAGAAACTGGTCTGGCGTGGTGCAACGGCCGAGATGCCAACCATATTTGGCACATTTAAGTTGATCGCTTACGAAAACAATATTGACAATCAGACCCACCTGGTTTTGGTAATGGGGGAAATTGAATCCAACGAGCCCACTCTGGTCAGAGTGCATTCCGAGTGTCTTACCGGGGATGTTTTTGCTTCGCTGCGCTGTGATTGTGGCAACCAGCTGCATCAGGCTATGAAGCAGATTGCCGAAGCCGGTACCGGTGCCCTGATTTACATGCGCCAGGAAGGCCGTGGTATAGGGCTCTTGAACAAAATTAAAGCGTATGAACTACAGGATTTGGGGAAAGACACCGTTGAAGCCAATGAAGCGCTCGGCTTTGCCGCCGACCTGCGTGATTATGGTGTTGGGGCTCAGATTATGGTTGACCTGGGATTGAAAAAAATCCGTCTCCTGACTAACAATCCCCGTAAAATAAAGGGACTCGAGGGTTACGATATCAATATTGTAGAGCGGGTTCCGCTTGAAGTGAAGCCATGCAGCTATAATTGTAATTACCTTTCAACAAAGAAAGAAAAACTCGGCCATATCCTCAACATGGCTAAATAACGGACGGAGGTAAAACATTGAAAACTATTGAAGGAAAACTGGTAGCGCGAGATTACCGATTTGGGATTGTCGTCAGCCGTTTCAATGAGTTTATTTCAGGACACCTGCTTAGCGGCGCTCTTGATTGCCTGAAGCGCCATGAGGCTGACGAAGGCAAAATTGAGATCATCTGGGTGCCGGGGGCTTTTGAGATTCCCTTTGCTGCGAAAAAGGCGGTACTCAGTAAACGGTACGACGCTGTTATCTGCCTCGGTGCTGTAATCAGGGGCTCAACCCCTCATTTTGATTATGTCGCCTCTGAAGTGGCTAAAGGTGTTGCTCAGGTCAGTCTTGAAAGCGGGATGCCCGTAATCTTTGGCGTGATCACCAGTGATACCCTGGAACAGGCGATTGAAAGGGCAGGTAGCAAGGCCGGTAACAAGGGCTGGCAGGCAGCTGCTGCAGCCATCGAAATGGCTGACCTAAACGGCCAGTTTTAGCCACTATTTAAAGGAGCCATGTTACTTGAGCTTAACAGAACCGGAAAAATTTGTCGTCATCGATGGTAACAGCCTGCTTTACAGAGCTTTTTATGCCTTACCCCTGCTGCAAAACCGTCGCGGCGAACATACCAACGCTGTTTACGGTTTTACAACTATGCTTTACAAATTGTTGGAAGAAGAACGGCCAGACTACCTGGCCGTTGCTTTTGATCCACCGAAACCCTCATTCCGGGTGAGAATTGATGCAACCTATAAAGCCCAGAGAGAAAAAACTCCGGCTGAGCTTAGTGAGCAGGTTGACAAGGTGCGGGATATTTTATCCGCTATGCAGATTGCTGTTTTTGAAATTGATGATTTTGAGGCAGATGACGTGATTGGCACCCTTGCCGATCGTTTTATCGCTTTAGGTCGGAAAGTTGTTGTGGTTTCCGGCGACGCTGACCTGCTGCAGTTGGTTGACGATCAGATCACAGTCATGCTTACTAAAAAAGGGATCAGCATCATACAACGATATGATCGCGAGCAGCTAAAAAAAGACTATGGCTTAGATCCGGAACAGATCATTGATTTTAAGGCTCTCAAAGGTGACCCTTCCGATAATATTGCCGGGGTACCAGGAATTGGTGATAAAACTGCCCGCGATTTGCTTGTTGAGTATAAAACACTTGATTTGATTTATGCTCATTTTGATCAGCTAAAACCCAAGACGGCAGAAAATCTAAAGAATTATCGTGACCAGCTTTTTATTGGGCGAGAACTGGTTACACTCAGGCGGGATGTACCACTTACTTTAGACTCAGAAGACTGCCGTTTTCGTGAGCCTGACTATAATCGCTTGCTGCCGCTTTTCGAACAGCTTGAATTCAAAAGCCTGATCAACCGACTTAAGGCAAACAAGGATAAGCAGAGTGAACTACACCAGGATCATCATAATTGTTACAACGTCGAAAAAATTACCGATTTAACCGGATTAGAAGCAGTGTTCAACTCGCTGCAGAATAACTCGCAATTAGCTATTTGTTGTGAACCGGAAGCAGGCCGCCCCTACTGGCAACAGCCGCTAAAATTTGTAGCCCTGGCGATCGACCGCAGCAAAGGTTTTTATCTGGATCCGGAGTTGGTTGCAAAGAAGAGCAAGGATATTTTCAGCCTGCTCGCTGCTCTCAAGAGCAGAGGGGTCAGTCTTTTAGTCCATCACAAAAAATACATTGATCACTTATATCTGAAATACAACCTGCCTCTTCCGGCGGTGGCTTTTGATGTTCAGTTGGCAGCTTACCTGGTTGATCCAGCTGCGAACAATTATGACCTGGTTGCTCTTTTACAGCACTATTTAGGGATCACCACTGGTTGTGTGCTTGATTCCAGGAAAAAGGATTTTAATCAGGAGCGTTTTAACGAACTAAAGGCTGAAACTGCCCGTAATCTCTTCTTGCTTCAGGATGAGCTAAAGGCTGGGCTGGCAGAGCAAAAACTGGAGCCCCTGCTATATGACCTTGAACAACCCCTGGCCTCCGTATTGGCCAGGATGGAAAAACGGGGTTTAAAGGTTGATGCTGATTACCTGCGAACCCTTTCAGTAGAGATTAAGAAACGACTTTTAGATCTGGAGCAGGAAATCTATGGGCTTGCCGGTGAGAGTTTCAATATTAATTCGCCCCAGCAGCTGGCTGCTATTCTTTTCGACAAACTTGGTTTGCCGGTATTTCGCAAAACAAAAACAGGGCGTTCAACTGACGCACGGGTTCTTGAAGAGTTGGCCGATCAGCACGAAATCGCCAGCCTGCTTATTAACTACCGCCAGCTGGCGAAGCTGGAGGGAACTTACCTCACAGGTCTTGTTGAGCTGGTTGATCAGCAGGAGCAGAAGATCTACACTACCCTAAACCAGGCTTCAACTGCCACCGGTCGCCTGAGCAGCAGTGAGCCGAATCTGCAAAACATCCCGATTCGCCTTGAAGAGGGCCGAAAAATCCGTCGCGCCTTTATTCCCGCCGACGAGGGTAAAAAATTTCTTGCTGCAGACTACTCCCAGGTTGAGTTGCGTATTCTGGCCCATTTATCTGGTGACCCGATCCTGGTCGAAGCTTTTCAAACCGGACAGGATATTCATCTCCGCACAGCCGCCGAGGTGAACGGCATTAGCCTGGAGGAAGTGACGCCGCTGATGCGCGATAAAGCTAAGGCGGTTAATTTTGGTATTATCTACGGCTCCAGCGATTACGGGCTTTCTCAGGGATTGAGAATTTCGAGGACTGAAGCTAAAGATTATATTGACGGTTACTTTGACCGCTACCAGGGTGTCAAAAGATATATGCAACAGATTACGGATCAGGCCAGGGAACAGGGCTATGTAACAACAATCCTCAACCGCAGGCGTTACCTGCCTGAAATTAATTCATCCAATCACAACATCCGCAGTTTTGCAGAAAGGATGGCTCTGAACACGCCGATCCAGGGTAGCGCAGCCGATATTATCAAGGTGGCGATGTTAAAAATCGACCAAATCATCAATGAGGGTGGTTTCAGCGCTCAAATGCTCCTGCAAATCCATGATGAACTGCTTTTTGAAATCGAAGAAACAGAACTGGATTTCTTCGCTCCATTAATCAAACGCGAAATGGAAGAGGCCTATACCCTTAATGTGCCGCTGCAAGTTGATCTTAAATGGGGTTCAAACTGGGAAGAACTAAAAACACTATAAGGAGAACCGATGCCTGAACTACCCGAAGTTGAAGTAATCCGCAGGGAGCTGGAACCACTGGTTAAAGGCAAAACTTTTGCCACCCCTGTCTTGCTGATGCCATCTACAGTTCAGTACCCGGATCCGGATCTTTTTGCTGCCGCTTTAGAAGGCCAAACTGTAAAAACTCTCGGGCGCAGAGGTAAATACCTGTTGCTTATCCTTGACCAGGGCATCCTGGTAATGCATCTGCGCATGACCGGAAATATAATTTTCAGCAGCATCGACGATCTGCCCCGGGCTGATCGTTTCTTACGGGTGGAGCTGCCCTTTACTGATGGCAGTATGCTGCAGTATTCCGACATGCGCCGGTTTGGCCGACTCTGGCTGGTTAAAGACTTAAATGAGCTTGAGAGTCTGGTTCTTAAGAACGTAGGGCCTGATATTTATACTGAAATCGACCTGAAACAATTTAAAAAGCTGCTCGAAAAAAGGGGTAAGCGAAACTTAAAAGCGCTGCTTCTTGATCAGAGCTGCTCTGCCGGGATGGGCAATATCTATACCGATGAATGTCTGCATCTCTGTCATTTACATCCGGAACAGCAGGCAGCAACCTTGACGGTGGAAGAAACCGAACAGTTGTACAATACAATCCAGCAGGTTTTAGAGATGGGTATTGAACACGGGGGCACCAGTTTTCGAGATTACCGCAATGCCAGGGGCGCGATCGGCGATTTTCAGAATAAACTTAACGTTTACGGTCGCAAGGGTGAGCGCTGCTCCTGTGGCGAACTGGTTGCAAAAACTGTGGTTGCTGGCCGCGGTACCTATTACTGCCCCTGCTGCCAGGTTAAGAAAGAATCGACTGTAAAAAAGAAAAGCAAAAAAAAGGGAGACAACCTCTAATGCTGATCATCGGCTTAACCGGTGGTATCGCTACCGGCAAGAGCACAGTGGTGGAGATGTTGCGTCGTAAAGGTTCTTTTATCATCGATGCCGATCAGTTGGCCCGCGAAGTGGTCGAGCCGAACCAACCTGCCTGGCAGGAGATTGTAAGCTGGTTGGGAGACTCGGTGCTTTTACCGGATCAGAGTCTGGACCGGGTTAAAATAGCAGAGCTGGTCTTTGGTGATCCACAAAAACTAAAAAAATTAAACAGCATTATCCACCCCTGGGTGGGATCCCGGATTTTGGAACGGACAAGGGAGATTGAGCAAAAAGATCCGCATGCGGTTATTGTTTACGATATTCCTCTTTTAATTGAGGCTGATATGCAGAAGATGGTTGATCTGATCCTCTTGGTTTATGCACCGCGAGAGATGCAGCTCAAACGGCTGGGTGAGCGTGACAGTATGAGCCCGGAAGCGGCAGCGCAGCGTCTTGCCGCCCAATTACCGATTGCTGAAAAAAGAAAGTATGCGCATCAGATTATTGACAATAGTGGTTCCCTGGCCGAAACAGAACGCCAGGTTGAACGCTTCTGGTCCCACCTCGAAACTGTGAAAAAGAAAACCTAGTTGAAGCGGGAGGATCACTTCAATGTTGGTTGCAGCCCTTTCCCTGGCGGGAGTCGATTTAAGCTCAATTAACGGATATATCTCCGGTTTAATAAATCTACTCACTGCACAAAAACCAGTAGTAGCTGTCCTTCCCGCCCACAGTGCCCTTGCCCTCGGCCTGGGGGTTGGCAGGCTGAACAGCTCCAATACTTTTCAGGAAGCCTCCGCCTACTATTTTGCTGAAGGAACGGAGTGGACCAGCGAATTTCTTAATCTGCATGGACTCCTTGCGAAAGAACTGCAGATCTACCTCGTGACTGGAAATGTAATCGAGAAAGATGAAGATTTGTCTTACCAAACATGTTACTGCTTAAATCCCGCTGGCCAGGTCTGCTGTGCCCAGCGGCAAACTCACCTGACCCGGTTTGAACAAGATCTTCATTTAAGTCGTGGCGATAAACTTGATCTCTTCAGGGTTGGCAATTTTTACACCGGGTTGGTGATCGGCAACGATGCCCGCCACCCGGAGGTCGGCAGGATTATGGCCCTTCAGGGCGCTGACCTGCTGCTGCATAGCGGCGCTATCGAAGGCGATCAAACCTGCTGGCAGCAGGCAGCTGGTATGTGGGCTCAGGTTCAGCAGAATCAGTTGTATGCCGTTGAAGCTCAGCTTTCGGCAACGATTGCCAACACTGTATTTGGCGGTAATCCTTCAATTATTGCTCCCTGTGAGACTACTTTTGGCAATACCGGCTATTTAGCCCGTTGCAATCCTGGCGAGCCGCTGCTTTGTGCTGAACTGGATAAAGAGACTCTGTCCGAAATCAGAAATGACAACCCGCTCCTTAAGCTACTCAACTTCGATGCTTATACTGAAATTTGCGGGAGTGAACCACAGTGAACCTTACCGGCTGGAAAGAAAGATTATTTCAGCGTTACCTGATCTGGTCTTGCCGGCGGGAAAAAATCAGGCGCTACCTGCGTGATAGCCTGCCCTCTTTACCGCTACCCGACCCTGTGGACCGGCGCAGTGTCAGGGTGGGGGCGCTGCAGGTTAAGTTAGAGCTCTGTAAAAGCCCGATTGCTTTTGCGGATCTGGTCCATCGCCGGGTTAAGGAAGCTTATGAAGCCGGAGCGCGGCTGGTTGTCTTTCCCGAATATCTCAATCTATTACTCTTCGGAATGCTGCCTGGTATTGAGGAACTCGAAAAAGATTATAGCACCGGGATAGCAGCCATCGCGAAAAATGAACAACAGGAGCAAACTGACGTAATCAGTTTGCCTGATCTTTTCCGTTTTATGACTCCCGCTGTCCAGCCCCTCATTTTTACCACCTTTTCAGCCCTGGCTGCTTCTTATCATCTGTATATCATGGCCGGCAGTTACACTATTGCTGATCAAGGAGCGATCGTTAACCGTGCTTATCTCTATGACCCCAAGGGAGAGCTAATTGGCTATCAGGACAAGATCCACCTGCTGCCGGTTGAAGAAGAGTGGAAAATTAAAAGGGGAAAGATCTTTAATGTTTTTGAAAGCGCACTTGGTCGCTTGGCCATGCCGGTTTGTATGGATGCTACCTACTTTGAAACATTCAGGATCCTGGAAGAAAGGGGCGCTGAAATAGTAATGCTGCCAATTGCTAACCTTGAAGCATACAACTACTGGCTGGCCCTGCGTGGCATCTGGCCACGGGTGCAGGAAAGCCTCCTCTTTGGAGTTAAGAGCGCCCTGGTTGGTAGCATAGCTGGGCTGACCTTTACCGGAAGGGCCGGTATTTTTGCGCCTTTGGAGCTGACTTCCAACCGCGATGGAGTTTTGGCCGAGGTGGATTGCTTTGACAACGAGGCCCTGGCGATCGCCGACCTTAACCTTGATTCACTTCATGAATTACGTTGCAGTCACCCCTGGCGCGACCACAACCCCGCATTGTATAGACGCTACTTCCCGCAGGTTTATAAGAGATAGATATTAATCTCCCTCCCCCTTGAGGGAGGGGCCGGGGTGGGGGTGAACAATTTTAGTATTAAGTTGATTAATGTGTATCAGTTCGCATCCTTCTGCATATCCACAATACTGCCGCTGGTTACCAGCTTTAACTGGTCTAGAGTAATCGGCAGGAAAGAGTGGCTTGAACCGGCGGCGCTGTATACTATCTCAAAACGTTTCATGGAATCGTCGAGAAAAATCGGGATGTCCGGATCGATGTCGAAGGGACAGACTCCACCGACCTGGTAGCCGGTAATCTGCTCCACTTCTTCCGGCCTGGCGATCCGCACTTTACCACCACCGAGCAGGGCCCTAACCTTTTTACTGTCGATGGTAATATCCCCGGCAGCTACAAAAAGCCCGTAACTGTCGCCCGCTTTAAACAGGATAGTTTTAGCGATCTGGCCGACTGTCACTCCGAGCGCCTGCGCAGCTTCGATAGATGTTTTAGTCGTTCGTTCGTGCTCCTGCGGCTGCAGGTTCAGGCAGAACTGGTCGAGGTAACGATGGGCTCTTTGAAGAGCCTGGCTTTGTGACATTTCCCAAACTCCTTTAAGAACGGTTAATTAATCTGCAATCCCGGCTTTTTCCAGCTGGTAAGCGGTAACTTCCTTTTCCGGGTAGCGGCTAAAAACGATCACCCCGATCAGAATAAAAGCAGCCGAAACCGGGCCGGTAAGCTGGATGCCCAATGGAGCAGTAATAGTACTGCCGAAGTATTGCAGCAGGGCACCGGTTATGACAGTAGAAAGGCCCATGGCTATTTTGAGGACAATACCCTGGGCCCCAAAATACATCGCTTCCCGTCGCTGTCCGGATAGCTTGGCTTCAAGATCTGATACGGCGGCTACGATAGCGTCAGGGACAATAAAAATAACGGCCAGCGGCAGTCCGGTCAGACCCATTAGAATGTAGGCAATTATTTCAGGACTCAGGCCGAAAAGTGGCTGGCCGAGGAAGAAGTATGCCGGCAGTAAAACAAAAAAGGCCACCAGGGCGAACATCATCATCGCCTTCAGACCCAGTTTCTTTGAAAGAAGATTAACCACCGGGAAGAAAAGCAAGGCAACTACGAAAGCTAGTCCGAAGTAGATCGATGTATCATTCTCGGTCCCCTTCAGTAACACCGTTACATAGAGGGGAATATTCAGGGTAATGATGTTAAAGCCCAACCAGAAGGTAACATTGCCGATCAGGTAGATCACGAAAGCGCGATTTTTAAAGGTTGTTGCCACTGCCTCAACCAATCCCAGGGTTGCCGGCTCAGCCTCAGCGTAGCGGCGCTCTTTGATTAAAAGCGGCAGGTAGAGCAAAATCAGGCCAACTATGGCCATAGCCCAGACCATGCCGTGGAAACCGATCAGGCCGATCAGGATACCGGCGCCGATCAAAGCCACACCGACGCCAAGCAGACTGAAAATAGCTTTGTAGGTGGCCAGGTCTACCCGGTCGCGGTTTGTGCGGGCCAACTCGGGCAGTAAAGCCAAATATGGACAGACGTAGGCGGTAAAAAGGATAAAGTAAAGCCCCAGCAGTGCGGCCACATAAACGCTGTTAAGGGCTGATATTTCGGCAACTGGCGGATAGAAAAGCAGGATAAAAACAGCAGCGTAGGCAATACCGCTGAACAGCATAAAGGGCATGCGCCTTCCGAAGCGTCCGCTGTAGTTGTCTGACCAGCGGGCGATGATCGGGTCGGCCACAGCATCGATTACCCGGCCGAAGAACATGATCAGCCCGAAGGCAAATGGTGGAATCAGGGCCTCGACACCTTCCAGCGGGCTGGTTATGTAATAATAGAAAAGCCAGGTGATCAGCACCCGGTCAATGATACTGAAACCTCCGGATCCAGCCCCGTAGACGATTTTGCCCCAGAGGGGCAGTTGTTTTACTTTGCTCACCTGTTATTACCTCCTGGATTTTTAGTTATAAAGTGCTGGTATAAGGCGTAGGCCAGAAAACCGGCAGCCGAGGCAAAGGCAGCCCCGGTGGTAACCGTGCCGGTTTCCGGATCAACTGTTTCACAGAAAAACCCATTATCCATTTTAACGCGTTTCAAAAAATCAAGAGCGCCGAAATTTAAAGCCAATAAATCATTACAAGCGCCTAGCGGCCAGGG
>VGTO01000002.1 GCA_016874655.1 Bacillota bacterium
TGCCCTACCAGGTGCAGAAAGCCTCCAAAGTGGTCTTCGTGGGGATGGGTGATAACAGCCAGATCTATTTCTCCGATGCCCCGGTACCGCAGGTAAGGTAGGACCACCTTTTCGCCAATAACTCCTGGATCGGCGCTGTAAGCCGGTTCTCCGCCGGCATCAACCAGCACATTTACGCCGCATGGCGTCTCTAATAAAACTGATGCACCCTGGCCCACATCAATAAAAGTAATTTGTAAATCCTTTTGACCAGGTAATAAAACTCCCGCCCAAACGAAGATAATAACGACCACAAACACCAGGGGTAAAGCAGCTTTTCTCAGCCAGGGATTATGGTGAACAAAGCTGCCGGCACCTGATCTTAGGTATGAAATGTAAGAGAAATCAGCGCCCGCAGCAAAGCGCTTTTCCCAACTGTAGTAGTTCAAAAGAAAACCGGTGAAGATCAAATAGATCGTTATTATTGTTGTAACGCGGGGTGGGCTCAAGGCCAGATAAAAACCGGGAATGCTGCTGAAACCGGAGATCAAAAGCATCAGCTCCAGTAAAGGCCGGGAGGCCCAGAGCAGTATCTCACCCAGATAGGGAATCAGTAAACCGAGCAACGCTCCGGATAAACCAAGGCTGACGACAAAGGCAATTAGCGGTAGAAAGAGCAGGTTGAAGAGCAGCGCACCGGCCGGGAGATGATGAAAATAATAAATACTCAAGGGCAATACGCCGATCTGTGCCGCCATGGTTATGACAAGGGGAGAGCGAATTAAAGGCGGGAAATGAAGTGTTCTGAAAAAATGATCCAGTGGACGGTAAAGGTAAATCAGGGCCAGGGTTGCGGCATAAGACAACTGGAAACCAATTGCAAATAGCAACAGTGGATTGATAAACACTGTAACCAGAGCAGCAACCGCAACTGCCGTCGGTAAATCATTATCCCGCTCTAAAAGCACTGCTCCCATAGCCATTGAGATCATGATTGCTGCCCGTAAAGCAGAAGGTTGCATGCCGGTTAAATAGGCATAGGCAAATACGAGCAATATGGCCAGAATTAGTGGTAAGTATCCCTTATAGCGCAAGCGTTTAAAGAGACCGATGATCATGGCGGCGACAATACCGACATGCAGTCCCGAAACTGCCATCAGGTGTCCGGCGCCGGCTTTTCTAAAGTTTTCCTCCACTTCAGCCGGCAGCTGCGCACGCTGGCCGAAAAGGATCGCCGTTAAAAGATCGGCTGTGGGTGACGGCAGGGTTTTTCCAATAAAGGCTATCATCTGTTGCTTAAAGATGATGGCAGAACCAGCCAGAAGATAAACTTTTCCCGGACCCAACCGATCTACCTGTAATGCATTAGGATAAGCCAGGGCATCGATGCCCTGGCTGCGCAGAAAAAAACGGTAATCAAAACCACCCGGATTACGCAAGCCCTTTGGCTCAATAATCGCTGAACGCAGACGCAACCTGTCACCATATTGGAAGATAGCGTTTTCCGGGCCGTAAATCATAACGAGCAGTCTACCATCTGCCTGCTGCCGCCCTTCTTTGGTTTCTACCATCTCAACCTGCAGTTGATAGGTACAGTAATCCTGATCGATAACCGGTTCTTCAACAACAGTACCTTCAACATACAGATCTCTGCCGGTATGGTGGAGAATATTATTTTCCGAAGGCAGAAGAGAATAATAAGTTGAAAATGCTCCGGTAAAAACAACAAAAAATAAGAGGCCGACCTTAAATAAATTAGTCAGCCTGAAAAGGAATAGCGCTGCCTGAATAAGCAGGAAGAACATTGTAAGCCAATAGAAGTGAACTGATCCTGTCACCCAAAAACGCCCAAGTACAATCCCGGCGATATAGGCCTGGGTGATCAGCACCAGATGGCGATCACCTAGAATCTCATCAAAACGGCTTCGTATAATTGCTGCATTGTCTGCTGTGGTCATCTTTTACCAAAATAAGCTATTTACCTAAAAACTTCGTCAAAGACTCCGAAAGTTTCTGTGCGCTGTTCCATTGAGGGGGCCGGAGTAAGATATGATACCACCACCAGGATAACAATCGCCAGCACAAAGGCCGGGAAGACAGGCATGAAACCAAATGATGTCCACCCTGGCAATACGTTTAGGTACCAGAGGTGAAGCATAATGGCCGGGATGATCAATGCTGCAGCAGCTCCGTATTTGTTGGTGCGGGGCCAATAGAGAGCAGCGATCATTACCGGCAGCATCACCGAAAAACCGGAAAAGGCAAAAGCAGCAATACTTAAAATTGCTGCCGGCCTGATCAGTGATATGTAAAAAGCAGCTGCGGCAAAAACCAGCAGAAAAATACGACCCCAGAAAACCGCCTGCTGATTTGATACCTTTCGGAAACGGGGTAGCAGGTCGTCTGTTACCAGATGGGCAACAGATAATAGCTGAGAATCAATTGATGATTTAACGATGGCCAGGATCACCACCAGACCGAGAATCATCCAGGTTGGCGACAGATATTGTTGGATTAACAGCGGCACGATGTTATCCGATTCTTTCCCGATCAGTCCTGGAATAGAAACTGCCCCCCATACGCCAAGCAATGTTGATATAGCAAAAATACCAGCCATCGCCAGGGGATAATATAGGCTGGTTTTTTTCAGACTGGTGGTGCTACGGGCCGCTAAAATGCGCGTGAACATATGGGGAAATACAATAACAGCAATCGAGTTGGTAAAAGCAAAACTAAACCAGTTAATCGGCACAATAGCTGGAGATAAGCTGCGCTGCAGCAAAGCAGGGTTTTCGAGAATGATGCGATTGGTAAGCGCAGAAAATCCGCCGAGTGACTGTGCTACAGCAAATAAAAGTAGAACCGCAACTGTCATAAATACAGTACCCTGAAAAATATCGGTCCAGACTGTACCACGCATGCCGGCAGGCAGGGTATAAAAAAGGGAAACGCAGATTAATGCCAGCGCAGCCAGCCAGTAAGGCACAACCCCGTTTGAGATTGTGGAAAAGGCCAAACTACCCCCGATAATACTGACCACCAAATAGGGCAGGGTATAATAGAGCAGAAGCATCAGGAAAAGCATCGCTACAAGAGGGCTTTTTAGAATCCCACCAAAAACCTGGGGCTGTGTTGCATAACCGTAGCGCTTGCCAAGCAACCAGGAACGATACCCAACCAGGTAATAGGTAAAGGGAGTAATAAAAATACTCCATCCAATAACATAACCATAAGCACCAAAGCCGACGTGGTAAGCAAAACCGGCATAGCCGATAATGGTGAAAGCAGTAATATTGCTGGCAAAAAGGGTCATAAAAATTGCCAGGCTGCCTAATCCGCGCCCGGCCATAAAGTATTCTTCCCGTGTTTTTTTGGTTGCTCTTGCTCCAAAAACTCCTATTGCTACCAGAATTAAAAAATAGATCGCCAGAATCAGAATGCCAGGAAGATTATTCATTACTGTGCCTGCTCACTTTCTCCGACCTGGGCTGCAAATTCTGCGGGCGGATCGGGCCAGGCCAGCTTAACGATTAGCTTTAATGCTAAAACCGACAGGATTGCGTAAAAAATATAATATGAAAAGGCAAAAGGCATGAACCCGAACAAAAGTGGCATGCGTGCGTCAAGATCCCAAAGCCAGAAGCTGTTATGCAAGAGGAACATAATCAATACCATTAAAAAAACTAATGCAAGGCGATGCTTGAACTTCATTATCGGTAGACCTCCACTCTGACAGCGGTTTTTCAGGGCTGAATTCTCTCTGCTTATTCGACGAACTATCTATAATTCCTGCAAAAATCAAGAAAAAGTCAATCTTAAAGCCCGGACCTGTAATCCGGGCTGATTTGTTTAAATGTTTTTTCGTAATACTCATTTAGCTTAATCTGCTGCCAGAACAGCAGCTAGCGACTCCAGCTTATCAAGAATGATCTTCTCTTCTGTAGGACTAAGCCGGAAGCGGTTAGTCTCGAACAGCTCAATAATTTCTGCCAACAACAGATCTATTTCTGCGTGGATATTAGCCTGCCGAAAATCCACTGTTTCCAACATCAACGCTAGTAGCTTCTCAAGTTGCCGGATCATACTCAACAATTTAAAAAACAGATCCCCGCTATTAAATTTAGCTGACTGATCAGACATCATCCAGGAAGACTCATTGCCCAACAAGGTGGGTTCAGAATGATGATCATTGCTGTCATTGCCTGGCAGATTGTTATCATCACCACCCGGGTGATTGTTATCATCACTGTCCGTCTCACCTGCTCCTCCGTCTTCATCGCCATCTCCGTCACTTTCGCCCGGATTGCCACCCGATTCATCGAGGTCATCGGGATTTGAAGGACCGCCTTCGAGCTGCCAGCGCAAGATCGGGTAACTTTCTCCTTCCTCAATAAACCAGGTGTTGGCAAAATCCCAATTCTCATAGGTTGCCTCGTTTTTCATCTCTTCTGTAGATTTTCCTATACCGATTATCGAAAGTTCTTGTCCCGATGCTTCCTTGTCCCAATAGCATCGATTAATAATCGTATGAGGATGATTGCTACCACTAAATCCTCCCACATTCAACCCATTACTATCTACAATTGCTGCAGTAAAACAATTAGTTATAGTGTTTTTTAGGGATTCACTGTTTGTTACTCCTGAAACTCGACCAAATAAACCCCCGATATGATCTTTGCCACTTACTGAGCCCAATGAATAGCAATTATTAATTTTACTCTCTTGCCTGACTGTCCCTATCAAACCACCGTTATAAGTTGAATTTGATAAGCCAATAATATCGCAATCAGCAAAACAATTATTAATAATGCTTTCCTTAGCATACCCGACTAACCCACCCATGCTATTCCCTTTTCCAGTGATAATCCCTTGCACTGAGCAATTCTCAAAAAAACAAACATCATCAGCCCAACCAGCAATACCACCAACATAGCTTCCACTTCCGGCGTTGATATCTATATCTCTTAGATGCAAATCAATAATTTCAGCATTTTTTACATAACCGAAAAACCCAGCATATGGTAAGTCTTTATCAATCACTAAACCGCTGATCGCAAATCCTGAACCATCAAAGGTGCCAGAAAATGGATTGTTATGATATTGACCAATCGGATTCCAATTTGTATTTTCGGGAATCTCTATGTCATTTAACAGCCGGTATTTGTCACTTAAAGCTTCGCGGACTTCGTTAAGTTGGGCGAAGGTTTCGATAATCCAATAGTCATCGATCTTTTGCATCGTCGGTGATAACTCTGCCAGTGAAATGATTAATGGTTGCTGTTCACCGGTAAAAGGGACCGGATCATCTTTCTCAGGTTGATGATCTGTTTTCACAGGATCAGCCTCTAACTCTTCGCTACGCGGCGATTCATACTCAACGTTTTCTGAGTAATTACCGTCTGTGTTGCCTATAGATTCGATGGGTTCGGATCTCTCAGAAGAATGATTGTGCTCTTCTTCATGATCAGCCTCAACCGGGACTGCTACAGAAAAAATGAGGATTAAACAGAGGAGTAGGGAAAACTGAATCGAGTAAAAGCAACTGATCTTATTCATGACTTCATCCTTTAGTATAATGATTGTTATATACAAGCTTTGTCTGGGAATGCAAATAGGACAGTTAATATGATATTACTGCATTTAGTTCTTTCTATTCTTCGATGATCACCTCGCGGGTGGCACGGATTTGATCGCCAACAATGGCTACAATACGGTAAAGTCCGGGGTTGCTGAAGAATACCAGGCTGTAAAGATCATGATCATCTGTTTCAACATCATATTGCTCCTGGGCCAGAATCTGATCATTTTTAGTATCTACCAAGTGAAAAGTAACCTTTTCATTTTCAAATGGCCCATTGTTTTCAAAGTGAATGTAGAAGTCCTGATTGATTTTAAAGGTATCGCTGAAAGCTACGATTAGATTGGTTTCATCCAACTCAAGCCCGGTTTCGATGGTTGCACCATCGACAGAAGTACTTTCAGGAGTTCTTAACTCCGTTTCGTCATTAGATCCGGTAAATACTACTGCAGCAATAACGACAATGACAAAAATGATTAAAGCAAATCGCATTAGCATTGTTATTTGCCCCTCAGTTTAAAGTACTTTCTCCTATTCTACTTTATTTTGAACATTCTTCAATAGCAATTTTGCTATTCTGAAGGATATAGTAACTGCTCTGTAGAATGTAACCCTGGTTTATAGCAATCATTTGAGCAGGACAACAGGAGGTTATCGTTAGATGAGTTTATCGGTTCGTAAGATAGTTATCTCCGGGATACTCGGAGCAATTTCCATATTACTGGGTGTTACCCGCTTAGGGTTTATTCCGGTTCCTACTCCAGCTGGCCATGCAACAATAATGCACATCCCCGCAATCCTGGGCGGAGTGCTTGAAGGTCCTGTAGTCGGCCTAATAACGGGCGCTATTTTCGGCCTCTTCAGCTTTTTACAACCGGGCGCACCTTTTTTTGCCGATCCTCTGGTTTCGATTTTTCCCCGTCTATTTATCGGGGTAGTGGCCTACCTGGTTTACTTTGCGACTAAAAGGATTAATACTGTTTTAGCTTGTGTCCTGGCCGGAGCTGTCGGCTCGGCAACCAATACCATACTGGTCCTCGGGATGGCTACTATAAGAGGTTATCTACCCTCAGAAGTATCTGTGTCAATCGGGGTTCTGCATGGAGTACCGGAACTGATTGTAGCTGCTATTCTGACTGTAATATTGGTAAAAGGAATTCGGCGCATCAGGCCTGAAGAAGAAAATGAGCCCCAGCCTTAGATCATTGGAGTTGTCTGCTTTTGCAACCAATAATTGAGGTCACTGACCTCACCTATATGTACCGCTCCGGTAGCGGCAAAAACGTTCTTGCATTAAACGGAGTAACCATGCAGGTTTACCGGGGTGAAATACTGGCTATTACCGGCCAAAACGGGTCGGGTAAATCTACCCTGGCCCGTCATTTTAATGCCCTGCTGACGCCTAAAAGTGGCACAGTAATCGTGGACGGGCTTTCAGTTGCCGACAAAAAGAACACCGCCATCATTCGTAGATCTGTCGGCATGGTTTTTCAAAATCCTGATAACCAGCTTGTCAGCAGTGTCGTTGAAGAAGATATCGCTTTCGGCCCGGAAAACTTAGGCTTACCCCAAGCCGAAATAGTAGACCGGGTTGACTGGGCGCTTGAAAGCCTTAACCTCGGAGCATACCGCCACCGTTCACCAAACAGCCTATCGGAAGGACAAAAACAGCTGGTAGCGATCGCCGGTGTATTAGCGATGAAACCACAGTGCATTATTCTAGATGAGCCCACCGCTCATCTCGACCCAAAAGGTAGATGTGAAGTCCTTGAAAATGTGCTGCGGTTAAATAGGGATGAGGGGATCACTACCATTTTGTTAACTCATTTTATGAACGAGGTAGTGCACTGTGATCGGATGATTGTTATGGATCAGGGTCAAATAAAAATGACTGGAACGCCAAGGGATCTTTTTAAGCTGGCCGATCAGATCAAAGCTTTGGGCCTTGATTTACCACCTGCCTCACAGCTCGCTCACGGTTTAAAGCTTAAGGGCTTGGCTTTACCCGGTAATATTTTAACCCTCGAGGAGCTAGTAAACAGCTTATGCCAATTACCGTAAAAGATCTCTGCTTTAGTTATCAAAAGGGAACTCCTTTTGAAAAAAAAGTCCTGCACAATATCTCGCTCACGATCGACGATGGTGAGTTTGTGGGGATAATCGGCCCTACACAGTCGGGAAAGACAACCCTGGCCCAGCATTTTAATGCACTGCTTATGCCGCACGGCGGTTCAGTCACCGTAAACGGTTATTTAACTTCCGACCCACAGGCTGATCTGGTGGACTTACGGCTTAAGGTCGGCTACGTTTTTCAAAACCCCGATTACCAGCTTTTTGCTCAGACAGTCGGAGAAGATATTGCATTCGGACCACAAAACCAGAAGCTGAACAAAGAAGAAATCAAAGAACGTGTAGCCGCGGTAATGGCGCAGGTGGGATTGGATTATGATACTTTCAACCAGCGGGACATCTATGCTTTGAGCGGCGGACAAAAAAGAAGAGCCGCAATTGCCGGCGTTTTAGCCTGCAAGCCCGAAATATTAATATTGGATGACGTTACCGCCGGCCTCGATCCCCGCGGCCGGGAAGAAATTATGACCGTAATTCGCGATCTGCATCAAAAACAAAAGATTACCATTATCTTTATCTCTAATAGCATGGACGAAGCAGCTGAGCTGGCTGAACGAGTGATTGTCATTGACCAGGGTCGAATCTTTTTAGATGGAGCAGTCCGGGAAATATTTAAACAATCGGCTCAGCTTCGTTCCATTGGACTGGAGATTCCGGAAGTGATCAGCGTCATTGAAATGCTGCAGAAAAGAGGCTGCGTTTTACCAACTATCCCGCTGAACCTGGCAGAAGCAATTGATTGTATCGCAACCGCCTACAGGGAAAGGGAGGAGAACCGCTGATGGAATTAACGAAAAATATTACCCTTGGCGTTTACCTGCCCGGAAAATCGTTCATCCATCGCCTCGACCCACGGACCAAAATTATCGCATCCGGCATTATTATCAGTCTGTTGCTCATTATCAGATCTTATCCTGCTTATGGAGTGGTCTTCCTTTTTGTAGCAGCTGCGGTACTAATAGCGGGCATCCCGGCCGGTTATGCTTTTAGCGGTTTTAAACCGATGCTGCCTGTCCTGATATTTATGTGGATCTTCCAGCTTTTTCTATATTCGAGCTCTGACGCCAAAACGCTCTTTTCCTGGTGGATTTTTTCCGCCACCGATGCCGGTTTTCACATGGGAGCTCTGGTTACATTAAGAGTAATCTTTTTGTTTGGCGTTACTACTTTATTAACCCTGACTACATCGATGGTCAGCCTCACCGATGGTCTGGAAAGCCTACTCAGCCCGCTTAAGGCTATCGGCCTGCCTACCCAAGAGCTGGTAATGACCATGGTCATTGCCCTGCGTTTTGTGTTAATCCTGGCTGAAGAACTGGACAAAATTATCAAAGCCCAGATGGCCCGTGGGGTTGCCTTTGATCGGGGCAACTTTATTCAGAAAACGAAAAAGATCTTCCCTGTTTTTCTGCCCTTATTCATCAGTGCCTTTAAGAGAGCAGAAGAACTGATCATCGCCATGGAAGCCCGCAGCTATACCGGGGGTAGACACCGGACAAAAATGAAAACCCTGCATTTAGGCAGGGTCGATCTTGAAGCAGGTTTAATCATGATTGCCTTTACAGCACTGATCATCTATTTGATCTTAATTACTGTGCCGCCGATTTAAAGCCTGGGCTTCCTCCCGGTTGAGCAAACCTCCGTGGTTTGCTTACTCCAGCCATATATAAGTGCACTAAAACCTGCAGCCAAATGATGTGCCGACAGCAACCGCGGAGCGCACCTGTTCACTGTCCGGATCAACCCGCTTGGTACCGGCTACAGCTTCCTCCAAAGTTACAGATTGGATATTGTTTCCTTTAAGACAAACCATTCTGTTGAAATTCTTATCATCAACCAGCTCAACCGCTTTGACCCCAAAACGGGTGGCCAAAACCCGATCATATGAGGTGGGGCTGCCACCCCGCTGCAGGTGACCAAGCACGGTAGCACGGCTTTCCATGCCGGTCATTTTTTCGATCTCTCTGGAGACCAAAGGGCCGATGCCACCCAGCCTCTTAACACCACCACGGTCCTCATAAAGGGGCTCTCCCCCGGCCAGGTAAGCACCTTCAGCAACAACAATAATGCTGAATTTTTTACCGAGGCTGCGCCGCTCATTGATCTTTGCGGCAATACAGCTAAATTCAAAAGGCAGTTCCGGAATGAGAATAATATCGCCTCCGCCGGCCATCCCGGCCTGCAGGGCAATCCACCCCACATGCCTGCCCATCACCTCAACCACCATGATCCGGTGATGTGACTCAGCTGTAGTGTGAATTTTATCAATAGCCTCGGTAGCCGTTGTCACAGCCGAGTCGAAACCGAAGGTTATATCGGTGGCCGGCAGATCATTATCAATCGTTTTCGGAATGCCGATAATCGGCACCCCCAGTTCGCTGAAACGGTGGGCCAACAGTAAACTGCCGTCACCACCGATTACCACCAGGCAGCTGATACCCCAACGTTCGAGATTAGCCAGGGCATCAGCCGAGCGATCCTCACCGGTCTTGGTATAGTCAGACCCTGATGGTTTATAGTCAAAGGGATTATCGCGGTTGGAAGTGCCCAATATTGTTCCCCCGCGGTTGAGGATACCCGATACTGCAAGGTCGTTAATAACCTGAGCATCATTTTCAACCAGCCCTTTAAACCCGTTATTAAAGCCAACCACTTCCAAGCCATAATTATGGGCAGCCCCTTTAACTACCGCCCTGATAACCGCATTTAAGCCGGGGCAATCGCCACCGCCGGTCAGAACACCAATCCGTTTACCGGTCTTATTAAGCTTTAGAGTTGGCCATTGATCGTTTTGGCAGGAGCGAGCTGTCTCATCCACACCAAGGTGATCCTGATTAATTGCTTCACGTGCCATCTGGTCCACCCTATTGTTAAGCTGGTCGTCTCCATGTCCTTTTACCTTATGCCACTTAACGTTTAGTTTTCCTGTCAGCTCAAGCAGTTTCAGCCACAGGTCACGGTTTTCAACCGGATCTCCTTTGCTGTTACGCCAACCATTTTTTTGCCAGCGGTCCATCCAGCTCTGCTGGAAACAGTTGACCAGGTAGGCGCTGTCGCTGAAAACCATGACCGCGCTGCCTGACGGTATCTGGGACAAGGCCTCGACTGCTGCTGTCAGCTCCATCCTCTGGTTTGTTGTAGCCGCTGTGCTTCCGGATAGCTCCTCTTCTTCTTCGCCAAACCGAATTATCGCCGCCCAGCCACCGGGACCAGGGTTCCCGGAACAAGATCCATCAGTGTAGACAATGTATTCATTACTGCTCATGCCGGTCATCCTTCTTCCGAATTATTGCGTGAGGCTGGATAGATCATTTAAAATCTGTTCCAGTTCACCAATCTTTTCACCATATCCGGCCCAGTCGCCTTCCTGCTGACGCATTAAAGCTTCTTCGTAAACGCTTTGCGCCCTGCGAATCAGTTCAATTAATAGTGTACCCTCAACGGCAGGAAGATCATCGGCTGGCGGTTGGTCTTCTTCAGGCAGCTCGAAGGGTAGTTCATCTGGATCCAAGTCAGAAGGAAGGGCATCAATTTCACCGAAAACACGGATTAAACCCTTCTCCAAAGTATCTTCCATAATAACGGTTTCCCCGAACACCACAATTACCCGAGCCAGTTCAGGCAAGCCGCCTCCTTCAGCTTCAAGAAAGATTGGTTCGACATAAAGCAGGGCATTATTGATTGGTAGCACCAGCAAGTTTCCACGAATAACCCTTGAACCAGCCTGACCCCAGAGGGTAAACTGCTCGGAGATCTCGGTACTCTGGTCTATCCGGTTCTCAATCTGATTTGGGCCGAGAATTACCCGTTCCTTGGGAAAGAGAAAGATCTCAACATCGCCGTAGTTTGGTTGATCACAACGGGCAACCATCCAGGCGATCATATTGTTGCGTTGATCCGGGGTGAAAGGCAAAATCAAGACGTATTCCGGCTCACTATAACCAGGCAGCTGCAGGATAGTATAGTAAGGCTCCATATTCTGTTCCTGTCCGAATGACTGCTCCAACGGTATCGCCCAAAGGTCCTCACGGGTATAGAAAACATTCGGATCAGTAATATGATAAAGAGTAAGAATTTGCGCCTGAATATTAAAAAGATCCTCAGGATAGCGCAGATGGGCCATTAAACCAATAGGCATCTCCTCCATAGGACTGAACAGTTCGGGGAAAATACCGGCATAGGTTTGAACCAGGGGATCTGAAGGGTCAACGATATAGTAGCGAACACTTCCGTTGTAAGCATCGATCACCACTTTCACCGAGTTCCTGATGTAGTTGATGTTACCGTAAGGTGCTGCATAGGGATAACTGCTGGTTGCGGTATAGGCATCCTGGATCCAGAAAAGACGACCATCATCAACAACAATGTAGGGGTCACCGTCGTAACTCAAGAAAGGCGCCAGTTTGCGAACCCGTTCATGAATGTTACGATCAAATAAGACTTTGCTTTCGTTACTGAGTTCATTGGATACGAGAATCCGGTACTCCCCGAATTTTAAAGCAAAGAGCGCCCGGCGTAAAAATGAGTGAATCTCGACACCGGCTTCACCATCGTAAAATGTAAATTCATTAACATCACCAGCAGTGGCATAATGGAATTCCGGTGTATCAGTATTAACAATAACGTAATCATTGGTCAGTTCACCAAAATAGATAGCCGGGTTATCAAGGTTAACGTTGCCGATCGGTGGAATATCCCCCAGGAAATAGCGAGGTAAACCTTCATTGGTCACCTCGTTCACCGGGCTTATCGTCACACCATAACCATGAGTCCACTGCAGCTGCAGGTTAACCCAGGTTTGAGCCTGTGCGGCAAGGCGACTCTTATCAAGCTCACGCGCGGCTATCATTACCTGACGATAACTGTCATCGATCACGTAGCGATCAACATCAACATCGGTAAAACGGTAGTAAAGCCTGATGGCCTGCAGTTCATTAAAAGTGGTTAAAAGCGGACGGTAATCCCAAAGCCTGACGTTGTTTATAGTACCTGAGTTTTCACGTAAGTCATCCCAAGTCAATTGAGCGCTCGGATCATAGCGCCTGGTGGCAAATTCCTCAACTCCATAAGCCATCCGGGTAAAAGCAATGTTGTGTTCTAAATACTCACGTTCAAAATTAAATTCGCTCGGCTCAACGACAAAGCTCTGGATCGCTGCCGGGTAAGCACCACCGCCAAGCATGGAAACACCGGTTAAGACAAGGATCCCATAAATAAAAAGCCTGTACCGACGCAGGAAAATATTAGCCACAAAAACAAGGGCAATAACTAGCGCCAGGTACATCAGGATCATTAATACCGGATAGTTGGCGTGAATATCGGTATAACCAGCCCCATAGACGACTCCACGCTCAGACAATACCAGTTCGAACTGTTTTAGACGGTAATCCCATGCTTTAAGGCCAAAGATTAGGGCCAGTAAAACCGCGAGGTGACTGACACTGCTGTTCGGCGGCAACATCCAATTTTTCTTACCCTGGGTAGACGGGTTAAGCATCAGATAGATAGCGCCAACAATGATTAGCGAGACAACCAGGGTCATCATTAAAAAACTGTAAACAAAGCGGTAAAATGGAAGCTTGAAAACATAAAAGGAAACGTCAGTTCCAAAAATTGGATCACTGATATTGAAGGGTACGTGATTCAGGTAGCGTAATAGTTCCATCCAATAACTGCCGGCATAGCCGGATAAAACATAGGCGAGGAAAGCTGCAGCAGCAAGAAAATAAAAAATGAGGCGCCGCGGAGTCAGATACCGCATCATCCCTGAAGCCATTAATCTTTCCCGTAAAGCAAGGTTAGGAAAACTTAAAATATAGCGGCGGGTAAAGAGCAGGTTGATAAAAAGCACTGCAAGAATAAATATAAAAGCCCCGATCCTCATCCCCCACTGGGTCAGATACTGGATCCAGAAAACCTGACCTGCATCAAGATCGCGGAACCAGAGCAGGTCAAGATAAAAATTAGTACTTGTTAACAAAATCGAACCGATAATTGCCAAAATCACTATAATCAATATAAAACGGCTGCGCATTAGTGATCCCCTCCGTAAAAATAAATACCGGTGCACTCACCGGTTAGTACTCATCCACCATCAATTGTAGCCTAACCGGTGTTTGCTTGTCAAAAAGCGCCGGCTTCGAGACCGCGTCAAGGGGCAAATTAGCTTCTGTTTTACGACCTTACCGCTTGACGATCGATACCCCGGAACTGGTTCCAATCCTGGTTGCTCCGGCCTTAATCATCTGCAAAGCGGCATCAAGATCACGGACTCCACCTGATGCTTTTACTCCAATATTTGGCCCTACCGTTTCACGCATCAGCATAACATCGGCGACGGTTGCTCCACCCGGCCCAAATCCGGTCGAAGTTTTAACATAGCTGGCTCCTGCGTTTTTCGCCAGCACGCAGGCCGACACTTTTTCTTCTTCAGTGAGTAGCCCGGTTTCAATGATCACCTTCACCGGGCAACCTGCTGCCGCTTTCACTACGGCAGCGATGTCTGCTGCTATGTAATCTTCTCTTTTATCCTTCAGAGCGCCAACATGGATCACCATATCAATTTCTGCAGCACCGTTTTCAACAGCCTCAGCCGCTTCAAAAGATTTTACTGCTGTCGTCGTCGCCCCCAGGGGAAAACCGACCACACAGCAAACCCTGACTTTGCTGCCCTGCAGGGCCTGGACAGCAGTTTTTACATAAGAGGGATTGATACAGACTGAATAGAAATTGAATTTGACGGCCTCACGGCACAGTTCCCCAATCTGCGCTTCAGTTGCTTCCGGCTTTAGCAGGGTATGATCGATATAACCGGCCATATTCTCTGACATTTTTACAATCACTCCAGTTACTGTTTACTCAACAACACCTAAGATCAGCTCTTCTTTTTCAACCATTACATCCTGCAATTCATAGGCTTCGATAACCATTTTCTGAACGCTATTAAGCAGTTCGGCCTGCGCGTCAACGCTGGCATGAATTGTTGCCAAACTCTCTCCGACTTGAACCGGATCGCCAATTTTTTTATTGAGCATAATTCCGACTGCCGGATCGATCACCGAATCTTTATTTTCCCTTCCGGCGCCCAGGCTCATAGCCGCGAGGCCAATCGCTTCCGCCTCCAAACGCTGGACGTAACCACCGGAAGGCGCTTTTACTGCCACCACTTTTCCGGCTTGCGGCAGCAGGGATAAATCCTCGGCCACGGCATCATTGCCGTGCTGCTGACGCACCATCTCTTTAAACTTCTCCAGGGCTGAACCGCTGGCAATCGTTTTCATCAGTAAGTCCCTGCCCTGATCGGGATGAGCACACTTGCCGGCCAGGGTCAGCATCCAACCCCCGAGTGTAAGGCACAGTTCTTCCAAATCCGGTGGTCCTTCGCCTTTAAGGGTTTCAATTGCTTCCTTCACCTCGAGAGCATTACCAACAGCAGCTCCGAGCGGCTGATCCATGTTAGTTACCACAGCCACTGTTTTACGACCGGCCCTGTTACCGATTGCTACCATCATTCGAGCTAGCTCAAAAGCAGCTTCCCGATCTTTTAAAAAAGCGCCATCGCCTGTTTTTACATCCAGGACCAGGGCATCAGCCCCGGAAGCCAGTTTTTTACTCATAATACTGCCGGCAATCAGCGGCATACTATCCACGGTAGCCGTAACATCTCTTAAGGCGTAGAGCAGCTTATCAGCGGGCACCAGGTTACCGGTTTGACCGGCCACTGCCACACCAATTTGACTGACGGCGGCAACCAGATCGTCCAGGGACATTTCTGTTTTGAAGCCTGGTATGGATTCAAGTTTATCAAGAGTGCCTCCGGTGTGGCCAAGACCCCTTCCGGACAGTTTAGCCACTGGTGCCCCCGCCGCGGCTACGAGTGGGGCAAGCACTATGGTTGTAGTATCACCTACCCCGCCGGTGCTGTGCTTATCAACCTTCACGCCTGGAATGGCGCTCAGATCGATAGTATCACCCGAGTTGACCATTGCCCCGGTCAGGTTGAGGGTTTCTTCTTCATTCATGTCCTTAAAATAGATAGCCATCATTAAAGCCGACATCTGGTAATCGGGGATCTTTCCCTGAACGTAGCCGTTGATTAAAAAGTCTATTTCCGCTTTATTCAGAGCAGAACCGTTACGTTTCTTTAAGATCAGATCGTAGACTCGCAAGAATAAGCCTCCAAATTAATTATAGATCAGCGTTTCCCCTTATCATAAGGCTCCCCGATTGCTTTTGGCGCCTGAGAAGATTTTGAGGACAAAATCAGGGCCAGCAGGGTAATAACGTAGGGAAAAGTCTTGAGATAAATACCCGGTATCTGGGCCAAAACCGGAATAACCTGCGACACGTTGGCCACCGTGCTGGCAAAGCCGAAGAAAAAGGTCGCGCCGAGTATGCCCCATGGTTTCCACTGACCGAAGATCAAGGCGGCCAGGGCCAAAAAACCAAGACCGGCTGCTGTGCCGTTAAATTCCCCGGAAAGAGTGACAATAAAAGTTGCTCCCCCCAGCCCGGCACAGGCACCGGAAATCATTACAGCCATGTAGCGCATCAAATATACGTTGACCCCGGCCGAATCGGCAGCATGGGGATGTTCGCCACAGGCCCGCAAGCGTAAACCAAAACGGGTTTTATATAATAAAAAAGTAGCCAGGACCAGGACCAGCAAGATCAGCCAGGTTGTGGCATAAGTCTGGGTAAAAAACAGCCGTCCAAGGACCGGAATATCCGAGAGAAATGGAATCGTAATCCGTGGCATACCCCTGATAATCTGCAGATTGCCGCTGCCGGTAAAAAAGCGGGCCAGGTATACAGTTATCGCGCTGGCAATCATATTGATGGCTATACCGCTGATCACCTGGTTGGCATTTAAAGTAACACAGGCAAAAGCATGAAGCAGGGCAAAAAGGGCTCCGAAAAAAGCTGCAGCCAACAGGCCAATCCAGACTGCTGTTCCGGGGTAAGTTGATTCGATGCTTGAAATAACATAGGCGCCGACAAACATGCCCATCAACATCAACCCTTCAAGACCGATGTTGATCACGCCACTTCTTTCGCTGAAGAGCCCGCCAAGTGAAGTGATCAGCAGTGGGATAGTGAAAGCAATGGCATAAGGAAATAGTTGGTAGATAAGATCAACCATCACTGATCACCTCCTGCTTCAACTTCCAGGCTTTCTTTCTTTTTGCGCCTCAGGAGGTTATCCCGGTTAAATTTTAACAATTTGTCCCAATTTCGCTCGATTAAAACACTGGTGGCGGCAAAATAAATGATCGTAGCGATGATCGTATCGGCTATTTCAGGAGGAATGGCGGTCATTGCATTCATGAAACCTTTACCCGTGTGAAGAATGCCAAAAAAGATCGCGGCGGCAAATACGCCCCAGGGAGAATTGGCGCCGAGAAGCGCCACGGCAATCCCATCAAAGCCCTGGGCAGGCAAAACACCGATCTGCATATTCGAGGCAAAACCAACATAAAAAGTGGCCCCGCCAAGACCGGCCAGGGCACCGGCGATAGCCATTGAGAGGATTACGTTGCGGTTGACATTAATCCCGGCTGCGCCGGCAGCATCGCGGTTATAACCAACCGCTTTCAGTTCGTAACCCAGGGTAGTACGCTCCAGGATAAAAGCGCTGATCACAACAACGATTATAGCCAGAAAAAAGCCTAAGTTAATAAAAGAGCCGCTGAAGAGGCTGGTCAGCCAGGGTACTTTCAGTGACGCAGCCGCCGGTATTCGCTGCGACTCCGTTTCGAGAAAAGGGCCTTTAAAATACTGCGGCACGATATAAAAAATTATCCAGTAGGCGATCCAGTTCATCATAATAGTGGAGACAACCTCGTGAACATTGAACTTAGCTTTCAGCAATCCGGGCAGTGAAGCCCAAAGGGCGCCGCCAATCAGTGCGGCTATGATGATTACCGCGAGCAGGATCGGCTTTGGCCAGTCAAAAGTCAGGCCAATTGCCGTCGCACAAAGACCGCCGATTAACATCTGGCCAGCGCCACCGATGTTGAAAAGACCAGTTTTAAAGGCAAAAGCAACTGAAAGACCGGCAAAGATTAACGGTGTAGCGGTTGCCAGGGTGTTACCTACCCGCTCGATATTCATTAACCCGCCTCTGAATAAAAAGTAGAAACCGTCCAACGGGTTATTACCGGTGGCAATCATCAGGATCGCTCCGGCAATCAAACCTAAGATAACGGCAAACACCGACATCAGGAAGTCCTTTTTCATTCTACCCTTGGTCTTCAAGCGACAGCACCCCGCTTTCCTCCGGCCATCATCAGACCAATTTCGTTTTCATTTGTCTCCGATGCATTGACCACACCGACAAGCTCACCGTTGTAGATTACAGCGATGCGGTCCGATAAGTCGAGGATCTCATCTAGTTCAAGGGAAATCATGAATACCGCTTTACCCTGATCACGCTGTTCAAGAAGGCGCTGATGGATATATTCAATCGCACCGACATCGAGTCCGCGGGTAGGCTGCACGGCAACAAGCAAGTTGGGGTTGCCATCAATCTCCCGGCCAACAATGGCTTTCTGCTGGTTTCCACCTGACAGTGAGCGAGCGGAAGCTTCAACGCCCTGACCGCTGCGCACATCAAAATCGTTGATTACTTTCTCTGCGTGGGCGTAAACGTAATCCCAGTCAATTAGGCCATTGCGGGAAAAGGGCTCAAAATAATAATTCTTTAGAATCAGGTTTTCCTGCACCGTGTAGTCAAGGATCAGGCCGTGTTTGTGACGATCTTCCGGAATATGAGCCATGCCGGTTTCGATCCGCTTCCTGGTTGAAAGACTGCTGATATCCTGACCTTTAAGAAAAATACGTCCGTTTTCCGGTTTGCGTAAGCCAATGATCGTTTCGACCAGTTCGGTCTGCCCGTTGCCATCGACCCCGGCCAGACCGACAATTTCTCCGCATCTGACTCCGAGGCTAAAATTCTTCAGGCCGAGCATCCCATTGCTGTTTCTAACTGAAAGATTTTCTATCTTTAAAATTTCTTCTGCAGGATGGGCTTCTATTTTATTTAGATCGAAAAGAACTTTACGCCCAACCATCATTTCCGCTAATTTTTCTTCACTGGTATCCGAAACATTAACCGTTCCAACTACTTTACCCCAGCGGATGACTGTACAGCGATCGGCAACGGCCATGATTTCCCGTAACTTATGAGTAATGAGGATGATCGTTTTACCTTCTTCAATCAGGTTATGCATGATCTTGATCAGATCCTGGACTTCCTGGGGTGTTAAGACTGCGGTTGGTTCATCAAAGATCAGGATTTCAGCATCACGGTAGAGCATTTTTAAGATCTCCACCCGCTGCTGCATCCCTACTGAAACATCCTCAATTTTTGCTTCTGGGTCAACATTCAGTCCGTATCTTTCCGAAAGATCTTCGATACGGGCTGAAGCAGAGCGGGTATCGACCATCAGGGCCCTGATTGGCTCAATGCCCAAAATTATATTTTCAGTAACCGTGAAATTATGGACAAGTTTGAAGTGCTGGTGGACCATACCAATGCCTAAGTTATTGGCAACATTTGGGTTGGCAATATTTACCTTTTTGCCGCGCAAGAGGATATCTCCCTGATCCTGCTGGTAAAGTCCGAAAAGAATATTCATCAGGGTGGACTTACCAGCCCCGTTTTCACCGAGTAGAGCGTGAATTTCACCTTTGCGCACCTTGAATGTTATATCATCACAGGCAACCACACCGGGAAAACTTTTACGAATATTGTTCATCTCGACAATAAGTTCCAAAAGCATCAGCTCCCAAGGGTTTTTCGAGGAATGTAGCAGAAAATGATTAGTAAAAAAGGGCGGGTTAACCGCCCTTTTTGAAATAACATCCTGGAAACATTACTTGATCAGGTCACCCTGAACATCAGATACGGCTAAAGTGCCGGCTTGCATTTCAGCAAATGCAGCGGCAACTTTTTCTACTACTTCTGGATCGAGATTCGGGTTTTCTTTCGGAATACCGATTCCGTAATTCGAAGCATCAAAAGTAAGGATCTGACCGCCGGGGAATGCCCCGTTCAATTCAGCTTCGATCATATCATAAGCGGCAACATCAATGTACTTCATCGCTGAGGTCAAGATGATTGAACTCGCTCCATCATAAATACCTTCAGCATACTGATCGACATCAACGCCTATAATCCAGACATTCTCACCGGCAGAAGCTCTGGTTTTTGCCTCATTGATCGCTCCGACACCGACACCGCCGGCAGCGGCAAAGATAGCATCCACACCTTTGTCATACATTGCAGCGGCTAGAACCTGACCGGCTGCGACGTCGTCAAAAGTGCCCTGATAAATAAAGTTTTCGGCGTTCATTACAATGTTGGTGTCATAGTTTTCATTGGCATAAAGCACACCCTGCTGGAAGCCCCAGTTGAATTTTTGAACCGGTGGTATTTCCATCCCGCCGATGAAACCAACTTCACCTTCACCAAGTTGCAGGGCAGTTGCCAGGCCGGCTAAGAAACCTGATTCATGCTCGGTAAAGAAGATTGAGACTACATTATCGTTAACCACCGGTGTCCAGTCTCCGGCATGGGGAAAGCCGTCAATTAAGACGAACTTGGCATCGGGATAACGAGTCTGAACGTCAAATATGGCAGTTTCGAATTTAAATCCCGGGCAGACAACAAACATGAATTCTGCATCAACCAGGTTGCCGATTTCGGTAATATAATCTGCTTCAGTAGTCCCACCGGGCTGCAGGTAACGGGTTTCCAGACCAAAATCGGTGGCCGCAAGTAGGATTCCTTCCCAGGTGCCCTGGTTAAAGGATTTGTCGTCAATGGTCCCGGCGTCAGTTACCATCCCAACCTTCAGTGCTGCTGGTGCATCACCAGCGTCATCACCGGTGTCATCAGCAGGTGGTGTGGGAGTGCCACAACCGCTTACAGCAAAGACAAACACCACTACCAGAAGTAAAGCTAACCACTTTTTCACGTTAAAACCTCCTCTTTATTTATAACCCTTCTGTACACTAAACAAAGTTTTCAGGCTTGTCAAGCAAGAAAACTGCTCCTGCACAGCAGGGTTACTGAAGTTATATATTCTTCAAAACAAGCAAATATCCTTCTGAAAAGAATACTTTTTTTGAGGAAGGAATTCAATGCCCGACTACGAAATAAAAGCAGTTGTTAAGTTAACCTGTTTTAATCTAAAGAAACAACTACCAGATCCATTATCTACAGCCAAAGGAGAGGTTAAAATGAGTCAAATCAGAGATATCAAACTGGCGCCGGAAGGGCATCGCCGCATAAACTGGGTCAGCCGCCACATGCCGGTTTTGAACCACCTGATCGGGGAACACCGGGCCGAACAGCCTTTTAAGGGGCTTAAGATGACAGTCTGTATCCATCTTGAGGCAAAGTCAGCCTACATGGCAAAAGCTTTTCAGGCCTGTGGTGCTGCTGTAACAATCACCGGCAGCAACCCCCTTTCGACCCAGGATGCGATCGCCGCAGCCCTGGTTGAAGACGGAATCGAGGTCTTCGGCTGGCACGGAGCAACTGCTGAAGAATACAGCGCCCATATTCGCGGGTCCTTAGAACATGGGCCACAGCTGGTCATCGATGACGGCGGTGATCTGGTTACCATGCTGCACACGGAGCGCCGCGACCTCCTTGATCAGGTGATTGGCGGCGCTGAAGAAACTACTACCGGCCTGATTCGGCTGCGGGCTATGGCAGAGGACGGAGCCTTAACCTTTCCGGTAATCGCCGTTAACGATGCCATGTGTAAATATATGTTTGATAACCGTTACGGCACCGGCCAGTCAGTCTGGGATGGCATCATGAGAACAACCAACCTATTGATTGCCGGAAAAACTGTGGTTGTATCCGGTTTTGGCTGGTGTGGCCGTGGAGTGGCGATGCGGGCGGCAGGCCTGGGCGCTAATGTGGTAATCACCGAGGTTGAACCAATCCATGCTTTGGAAGCGGTAGTGGAAGGTTTCCGCGTTATGCCAATGAGCGAAGCCGCCAAGATTGGGGACATTTTTGTCACGACCACCGGCTGCCGCAATATCATTGCCGAAGAACATATTCCTCTGCTTAAAGATGGCGCTATTTTAAGCAATGCCGGCCATTTTGATGTAGAAATCAACAAGCAGGCCTTAGCTGCTTTAGGCAAGTTAAGCGGCCAACCGCGACTAAATATTGATGAGTATGAAATGAAAGACGGCAGACGCATCTATCTTCTGGGGGAAGGAAGACTGGTCAACCTGGCTGCAGGCGATGGCCACCCGGCTGAAATCATGGATCTCTCCTTTGCTTTGCAGTTTGGGGCGATGCTCTACCTGCTGCGGGAAGACAAGAAACTGCCAAAAGCTGTGATAAAATTACCGCATGAATATGATCAGCAAACAGCCTCCATTAAACTCGCATCGATGGGGATTAGGATTGACAGTTTAAGTTGTGAACAGGAAGCATACCTTAATTGCTGGCAGGTTGACTAGCGCTCAGTAGATTGTAATTAACTCGGCTATACTGCTATAGGTTTTTTCACCGATTCCGCTTACATCCATCAACTCACGGGGATCAGTGAAAAAACCGTTTTTATCCCGGTATTCAATAATCTGCTTAGCCCTGACTTCGCCAATACCTGGTAAGGCCATCAATTCGGCTGTGGTAGCCAGGTTTATATTGATTTTACCCTCCTGCGACAAACCAGACCTTGGCGATTCTCCGGCTTCAGCCCTGGTCCCGACAAAAACCTGCTCTCCGTCCAGAAGCGGCCGGGCCTGATTTAGGCCTTCAGAATCGGCTTCCTCCATCAGCCCCCCTCCCATTTCAAGGAGCTCATAGACCCGTGATCCTACCGGCAGATGGTAAACTCCGGGGCTGGCTACAGCACCAACCAGGTGGACTGTGATCTGATCCGGCCCCTGATCACCCAGTACGCCTGTGTCGCCAGTCTGCCTGATAAAACCGGCCTGCATGGCGCCAAACTCAGTCGCTTTATGCTGAACAGCCCGCCAGAGCCCTCCGCCAATCAGCAGTAAAACCAGCAGCCCGAGGATTATTTTTTCCTGCAACCCTTTATTCAATAACAACAGCCTTTCCCTTGCCAAGTTGTCTAAGTGATCATAAAACAGCCAATTAATTCGCTTAAGCGGGCAATTTTCCCTGCAAGAATAAAAAAAGCCGCCGTCTTTTTTTGACGTCGGCTTTTCCTCGTTAGTTAAAAGGAAGTAACTCTTTTACTCTTCCTTTACCTTATCGAATTCTTCTGCCGCTTCTTCCCCGATCTTTGGCACATTAATACCCTGGACATTAATGTTGATCGCTTCTACTGTTAGGCCGGTCGTTTTTTCAACATTGGTGCGGATCTCTTTTTTCAGTTTAGTAGTTGCTTCAACAATCGATATACCATACTCGGCAATTACGTTCAGATCGATAACGACCTTGTCTTCGTTAACCTGAACTTTAATGCCCCTGGTTAGATCACGACGTCCAAGTTTCTCGGCAATTCCGCCGACCAGTCCACCGCTCATGCCGGCGATACCGGGCACTTCACTGGACACGAGGCTAACTATTACCGCGATCACTTCAGAAGAAATACGAATGCTGTCGCCCTCTTTTGCCGGATCGGGTTTTAAAACAGCTTCTACTGGCCCCACTACGTTTTCCTTATCTTTTTTACTCATGAACTTACCTCCTTGTTTAGACGATAAAAACCGGGTTCACATCCGGCTGTCACACAAATGACGATTAGTGCGATTTAATTATAATATTGCTTATATTATATATATATAATATAAAAGTGTCAAGGAAACCCCCGGGTTTTTAAAAGCTAGAATATTCTATTTTGCCTCCGGTTCAGAATAATGCTATACTGAGTCAGGCTATTGTCAAAACTGACAATAGAAGATTTATTATCGTCGAAAGGAATGATCTTTTGACCAGACTAAGCATAATCAAAGATACAGTACAGCAGGTTGCCGAAGCGGTAACCGCTGCCCTGGAGCTTGAAACTGAAATAATCGACAGCAGTCTGACTATTATCGCCGGTACTGGCCGCTACAAGAAAAAAGTCGGATTACTGGAAGAAGATGGGGATCTTGAATCTGGTTACATCTATGGGCAATTATTAAAAAGCGGGGAAACTTATATCAATGAAAATCCCAGCCCCGATCCTCCTTACGGAGCAAGGGAGAATGAGCAGGCGGAAATCTGCTGTCCTATCTCACTTGAAGATGAAATTATCGGCCTCATTGCTCTTGTAGCATTCAGCCAGAAACAGAAAAGAAAATTACTCGCAAATTGTGAAAACAATCTTAAATTCTTATCGCGTATGGCCTTCCTGATTGGCGCGAAAGTAGCGCAGGTTGAAATAGCCAACGAACTGAGTATAATTGTCGAAAACATTCGCGAAGGGATTTTGGTTACCAGCACCCGCGGCCTGATTACCAATTGCAATTCTGCGGCAACGAAAATCCTTCAGACTGAAAAAAACAACCTGATCGGCACTGCTATTAAAGATTTATGGGGTGATATCCCGATAAAAGAAGTTATCTTAAGAAAGATTCGCTACGAAGACCTCGAAAAAATCTACAAAGACAATAATCAGATCCAAAAGCATCTTTTAATCAGCATCGATCCGATCCTGATCGACGATCCCAAACTAGAAAGCGGTGGCAAAATCTGCACTGGGACTCTCGTGACTTTCCGCGAATTTCAGGAGATGAAGAAAAAAATCTACAATATGACTGATAAACTACAGGCGGTAAGATTTGCCGATATACTGGGCAATAGCCACCAAATTCGTGATAGTATCGAGCGCTCGATGATGATCGCTGAAACAAATTCAACAGTTTTGATTACCGGTGAAAGCGGTACCGGTAAAGAACTTTTTGCCAGAGCCATTCATTTTAACAGCCAGCGCAAAACAGAGCCTTTCATCACCGTCAATTGCGGCGCTATTCCGGAAACCCTTTTGGAAACTGAATTATTCGGCTACGACAGTGGCGCTTTTACCGGCGCTCATAAGGGGGGCAAGGCCGGCAAGTTTGAGATCGCCCATAAAGGCACGATCTTCCTCGATGAAATCGGAGATCTGCCACTCCATCTCCAGGTTAAGCTGTTGCACGTTTTGCAGCGACGTGAAGTTGTAAGGGTCGGCAGTAACCACATCATTTCAGTTAATGTCCGGGTCCTTGCCGCCACTAATCACAATTTAGCTCAAATGGTGGAGGACGGCGAATTTCGCGAAGATTTATACTATAGATTATGTGTCATTCCTCTGCACATCCCCTCGCTAAGAGAGCGAAAAGAAGATCTCGAAACCCTGCTATTTTACTTTCTTGATAAATTTAACCTCATCCTGAATAAGAATATTAAAGGTTTCGAAACAGATGCCCTCGCATTATTAAAAGTTTATGATTGGCCGGGAAATGTCCGTGAGCTTGAAAATGCAATGGAGTATGCAACCAGCTTTGAAAAAGGGGTAAGGATCAGTTTAGTCAGCATTCAACCGCGGATCAGGCAAAGCTGCAGCCCGGATTCAGCCGCAAGCAACTCCCTCTTTACCGAGCTGGATCAGCTGGAAAGAAAGATCATCATCAAACAGCTGAAACAATCCGGTTACAACACCAAGGGGAAACGAGCTGCCGCCAAAAACCTGGGCATCAGCGAATCAACACTTTACCGGCGTATCAGAAACCTTGGCATAAAACCTTAAGCGAAAAACCAGATTTCCATATTCTACTAATAATGCGGCCGTTCTGCTCAACAAATACAGTAACGGCCGCATATAATCGTTTTTATGCTACCAGATTTCGAACTATCTCCCTGAAAACTTCAGTATGCCTGTCAATATCTTCAGTACTGGTTTGTGGAGATATCAGGGCCATATTATGGAATGGAGTCATCAGGATTCCCCTGTTTAAAGCCGCAAGATGCATATAGCGATCTAATTCAGTATCGATCGCCTCTGCTGCCTCCTGGCCATTGCGAGCCGGCTCGCGCCGGAACCAGTATTCGGTTCGGCATCCCAAGCTGGTCACATTCCAGGGCAAATCAAATTCATGAATTACCTCATTTACACCATCAACAAATCGAGCAGCAAGCGGAATGGTTACTTTATAGGCAGCTTCGGTTAGCACTTTGTCAAGAGTAACCCGCATCGCGGCAGCGGAAAGAGCATTGCCGGCAAGAGTTCCACCTATGCCACCGGTATCACAATCCTCTATGTCAATCGATTTCTGGACTAAATCAGCCACTATTTCTGAAAAACCGTAAACTGCCGCCGGAATCCCTGAAGCAATCGGTTTTCCAATGGTCAGGATATCCGGCTCCAAACCGTGGAGCGCAGTGTAACCGCCAGGGCCGGCACAAATGGTGTGGGTTTCATCAATAATCAACAGGGTTCCTGTTTTCTTAGTCAACTCGCGTAAAGCCAGGTGATATCCAGGATCGGGGTGAATAATGCCGATATTGGTCATCACCGGCTCTGCCAGGACACAGGCAACATCCTTGTCAGCAAGGGCCTTCTCCAAAGCTGTCAGATCATTAAACTCAACTACTTTAGTGGTGATTGACGGATCCACAGGCGGGCCAAGGTTGCCCTGCCTGGCTTTCGCCTGCCCGTTCGGATAAAGGGTTATAAAGCTTTCATCAACCGAGCCGTGGTAACAATAATTGTAAACTAATATTTTGCTGCGACCGGTTATATGCCTGGCCAGCCTGATCGAAAAGCGGTTGGCATCGGTAGCGGTTAAAGCAAACTGCCAATAGGGGAGCCCAAAGCGACGCTGCAATTCGGCACCAACGTAGATCGAGTCTTCTGTTGGCAACATAAGCGTTGTTCCGTTTTTAATTCGCCCGACGATCGCCTCAATTACGGCATCCGGCGCATGACCGGTCATTGCTCCTGTGTCACCGAGGCACAGGTCAAGATAGCGATGGCCATCAACATCCATAAAGTGCGCGCCCTTTGCCCAATCAACAAACAGCGGGAAATCCCCGGCCCATTTTTCCATCCAGTTCATCGGCACTCCACCAAGCAAGTTAACTTTAGCTTTTTCGAATAGCTCCCCTGAACGGGGATGATTATCAATAAACATTTGTCTTTCACGGTTTAATAACTCCGGAAGATTCTTTGCATACATAATTTCAGAAGTCACATCCCTTCAGCTCTAGTTTGATCCTATCCCTCATTAACGCAATATTTATGCCAATATTAAACAGTCCGTTACCTCTTAAAAAGCAATGATTAGAGCTAAATACCTCGTCCATGTTGTCAATTTTGACAAAATATCTTTCAAAAATGAAATATTTAGTGTCTTAACTAGTCCCTTTAGGCTAAGCGCTGGTTGCTGCTTTTGTGGGGAATAGTCCCAAATAGCTTTTTATTGCTACATTTTTTACGATGAATCATCTACTACTAGTTTCCCGATGACCTTCTGCAGCATATTTTATAAAAACGGCACGATAATTGCGTAAGTAGATAACATTAAAATAAAAGGAGGTTTTCAAATGCAAGAAACGAAACTTCAAGCCGAATCTCCAGGCCGGGAAAACTACAGCACTTACTTCAAAACTTACGCCATTTTAATTTTATTATTCCTGGTCGCTATCTTCCTGATCCCGAAAGAGAGTGATTCTTACCAGTTACTGAGCCTGATACCTGCGGCTTTTCTCCTGATTTTTATCTTTTATACCAAACGCATCCTTGAGGCTCTGACTCTCGGCGCTTTACTTGGTTATGTCATGAAATATGGCACTGGCTTTTTTGAGCCTTTTAGCGGTGAACTGCTTAATATTATGATGAACGAGAGTATCGCCTGGCTGATTATTGTTTGCGGTCTGATGGGCAGCATTATCGCCCTGATTGAAAAAAGCGGTGGTGCGTACGCTTTTGGTGAATGGGTCTCAAAAAGGGCAAAAACCAGAAAAAGTACACTGCTTTGGACCTGGGTTCTCGGCATGGTTATTTTCATCGATGATTACCTGAACTGCCTGACTATCGGTTCATCGATGACCCGGGTTACAGATAAACATAAAGTTTCGCGTGAATATCTGGCCTATATCGTGGACTCGACAGCCGCCCCCACCTGTGTCATAGTGCCGGTTTCAACCTGGGCCGTATTTATCGCCATCCTGATGGTCGAGAATGGTCTGGGCACAAGTGAGACAATGATCGCCGAATTTATCAAAACTATTCCCTTTAACTTCTATGCCTGGTTTGCTGTGATCATCGTTCCCCTGGTGATCCTCGGGATTATCCCAATCTTCGGGCCAATGAAAGCTGCAGAGAAAAGAGCTCAGGAAACCGGTGTTTTAGCGCCTCCGGGCTCAGAAAAGATCGACATGAAAGCCGGGGAATTAATCGAAGCTCCGGCGAATCCGAATGTCTGGTTCTTCTTTCTGCCGATTATCATCCTGATTGGCGCGACCATCTACTTTGATCTCAGTTTACAAATGGGCGTCCTGGCCACCCTGGCGTTTATCTTTGTCTACTATTTAATCCGCAAGGTTATCACCCCTCTGGATTATGCAGATATGGTAGTGCTGGGCGTAAAAAATATGTTATTTCCTATTTCCCTGGTTATCCTCGCCTACTGGTTTGCTGCGGGCAGCGAGGAGATCGGCTTTGTCAGTTACATGATCGAAATTGGTGAACGTTTTATGACACCACAGTTTTTACCGCTTGTTATATTTATCATTTTTGGAATCACTGAATTTATCATGGGCATCAGCTGGGGTATGTATATTGTCGCCCTGCCGATCGTCATCCCGGTAGCCATCAGCCTTGGCGTCAATCCCTACCTGGCAGTTGGCGCCGTCTGTTCAGCCGGAGTCTGGGGCAGCCATATCTGCTTCTACTCCGATGCCACAATTCTAACCTCTGCGGCAACAGGATGTGAAAACTTCCGGCACGCTATCACGCAGATTCCGTATGGTTTTATCAGCTTCATTTTGGCGGCAATTGCCTTTGTGATCGCCGGTCATGTATTAGCTTAAATACTTGAATTGTCGACTTCCATCTTAAAAGAGCCGGGCTGAGAGTAAATATTCCAGCCCGGCTCCCTTCCATACAAGTGCCTGGCACCCTTAAATCATAAACCAACAGGTATCGTTAAAGTGAGGCAATGTTTCTGATTACGTTTACCGGCAAAGAAAGACCTCAGTAGAAAAAAACGCGAGGCTGCAGAGTGCAGTCTTTACTGAATTAGTTTTAACGGCAGCCCACCTTCGGCCAAAGCGAGATAATGTTGCCCGGTGAGGTCGAAGCCACCCCGGTCAAACGAGATCCCCGGCACCAGGATACAATTATAGCCCTGAATATTGGCCACCCCGGCCAGGGCCGCCCGGTAATCATTAACGGTCAACAAACCTGCACAGTTGATCGTTCCACCGAACCAGGTAGAGGGCACCGTTAGTAGATCAAGTTTATTAATGGCCCCCACCCGCAAAGAAACCTGCCAGCGAACTAGGGCGGGGGCCGATAACAGCATCAGGTTTTTGCCAGCGGGATTAATGCTCGTTTTAACCCGGTCAACCTGATCCGGGTCTAAGTCGTACGAAACTGCAATTCCCGGGCTGGTTTGGGCTGCTTTAGTCATTTTAAAATCGGAATATTGTCCTGCGCGCCAAATTATTAAAGCAGGATCACTGCTTTCGGTTAGCAACCTAAATGCTTCAACCCTGCTGAAAGGCTGCGTGCCATTAATCTTAAAAATCAAGTCTCCATTGCGCAGACCGGCCTTATCCGCCGGGCTGTCTTTGAACACTCCGGCTAGCACAGGATTTAAATCGTTGATCAGAGGCGGCTCAAGCAGCAGCGGAGCAGAAAGCTGATGCTGCAGCTCATAAACCAAATGGTAAAGCCGGCTGATCTGGTCTTCACCGGGAATTAGCTCGGGATCGGTCAGCCTCGTAAAGCCGGGCAGCAGCAGACGAACCGATTTAGCACCGCTCTGATCCAGGAATATTTGGGTCTGCTTTAGATCCTCAAATCCCACTAAGTGGGGCATGGCTACTACACTGCCCTGAAAATTGATTTTTCTCACTGCGAGCAACTCGATCAGTTGCCGGATCTGACCGGGGTTGGGATCGCCCATCAATATCCTTCTGCCTTTGGAGGATATACTGTTAAGGGAAATGATCAGTTCAAGCGGCTGTAGCATTGAAAACTCTTCGATGATCTGAGGGGTAAGCAGGGATCCGTTCGTAGTAACCTGAATCATAGTCTCAGGGAAAAGGGCCCGCAGAGCTTTTAACAAATCCATGAACCGGGGATGAGTCAGTGGCTCACCCTCGCGCAGGCGGGTAGCCGACTCGCCAATAATTATTTTCTGCTGCGAATCGAGGTAGGCAGAAAGCTCACCTAAGAGTATTAGAGAGAGCGGACCAAAGCTATAAGCGTTTGTGCCTGGAGGGTTAAAGCGGTGGCTGCAAAAGCAGCAGGATAAATTACAGCGGCCGGTGAGCGGTAAAACGTTGTGATCGCGCACCGCTTCAACCAACAGCCGCTGTAGTAGTTCAGAGCCTTCTTTTAACTCTGTCAAACTGTTCCCTCCGTTTAGCGGACCACAATATTAACCAATCGGCCGGGAACAGCAATAACCTTGATTATCATTTTGCCTGCTAACAGCTCGCCAACCCTTTCACTGCTCTTGGCAAATTGAGCGAGTTCTTCTTCAGTACATTCAGCGGGAACAGTCACCCGACCACGCACCTTGCCATTAATCTGGACTACTATTTCCACTTCATCCAATATTAGTTTTTGCGGATCAAACTCCGGCCAGGTCTGCCTGTGGACTGATCCCTTTTGCTCCAGCAGATGCCAGGATTCCTCGGCCAGATGCGGCGCGAAAGGAGCTATCAGCAGGATGATTTTTTGCAGGGCATCCTTTAAGTGAGATTGGTTTTGCTCTTCCTTGGCCGCTACCTGGCGGTACGCGTAAGCAGCGTTAACCAGCTCCATGATCGCGCTGATCGCCGTATTGAAATTATAACGTTCCTGGATATCTAAGGTAACCTTTTTTATTGCCGCATGAACACTGCGCTCCAGGGTTTCTTCATTTGTGCTGTAGATAGAACCGCCCTGGCCGGTTGCAAACTGCTCGCGGCAATCAATGACCAGACGCCAGATTCGCCTTAAGAAACGATGGCAGCCTTCCACTCCCTGATCGCTCCAGTCCAAATCTTTTTCAGGCGGGGCAGCGAAGAGGATAAAAAGCCTGCCGGTATCGGCACCGTATTTTTCAACAATTTCATCGGGAGTGACTACGTTACCCTTGGATTTAGACATCTTGGCTCCATCCTTGTAAACCATTCCCTGCGCCAGCAGACGGCTGAAAGGCTCATCAGCTTTGCTCAAACCGGCATCATAAAGAACCTTGGTGAAAAAGCGGGCATAAAGCAAGTGTAATACCGCATGCTCAATGCCCCCGATATACTGATCAACGGGCATCCAGTAATCAACCGCTTCTTTTTCAAAAGGAGCATCCTGACACTGAGGGCTGGTATAGCGCATAAAGTACCAGGAAGAACAGATGAAAGTATCCATGGTATCGGTTTCCCGGTGAGCTTCCCTGCCACAGGTGGGACATTTAACCCGGGTAAAGCTCTCATAGTGGGCCAGGCCGGAAACCCGGTTGCCGGAAAGCTCGACTTCAAGAGGCAGTTCAACCGGTAAATCCTCTTCAGGCACGGGGACAATACCGCAGCCGTCACAGTAAATGATCGGGATCGGCGCACCCCAGTAACGCTGGCGCGAAATAAGCCAGTCACGCAGCCGGTAGGTGACCTGAAAGCGGCCCTGACCCTGCTGCTCTAAGTAGGCGGTCACTTTTTCCATCCCCGCATGATTGGGCAGGTCATTAAACTCACCGGAATTAACCATTTCCCCGGCACCGGTGTAGGCTTCATTCATCGTATCACCGTTTAACACTTCACCTGCAGGCTGAATAACCACTTTAACCGGCAGGTTATACTTGCGCGCAAAATCAAAATCTCTCTGGTCGTGGGCCGGCACACCCATAACTGCTCCTGTTCCATAGGCCATCAAGACATAATTACCAATTAGGATTGGCACCTCTTCACCGTTTACCGGATTAATCACGTGGCGTCCGGTAAAAAGGCCGATTTTCGGAGCCTCGTCGGCGGTACGCTCAATTTCGCTGACGCGGCGCATCTGAGAGACAAAATCCAGCACCTCTTTTTCCTGTTCTGTGCCTTCAACCAGTTTTTTGACCAGGGGATGCTCGGGAGCCAGCACCATTGATGTAACCCCGAAAAGAGTATCCGGGCGGGTAGTGAAGGTGCGAATCTCCTCACCGGGGAATTCTTTAAGCTGGAAAACTATTTCTGCCCCTTCGCTGCGCCCGATCCAATTATGCTGCATTACCTTTACCCGTTCCGGCCAGTCTTCCAGCTTGTTCAAATCGTTTAAGAGGCGCTCGGCATATTCAGTGATCCGCAAAAACCACTGCTCTAAGTCTCTCGTTTCAACGACCGATGAACAGCGCCAGCAGAGGCCCTTTTCAACTTGTTCATTGGCCAGAACTGTATTACAACTTTCACACCAGTTAACGCTGGCTTTCTTTTTATAGGCCAGCCCTCTCTTGTACATCATCAAAAACAGCCATTGCGACCAGCGATAGTAATCCGGGGCCGAGGTATTAACCTCTCTGCGCCAGTCATAACTGACGCCAAGTCGGTTCTGTTGCTTTTTCATGTGTTTAATATTTTCAACTGTCCAGATAGCCGGGTTAACCCGGTGCTCAATGGCGGCATTTTCAGCCGGCAGGCCAAAAGCATCCCAACCCATCGGATGGATTACATTGTAGCCGCGCATTCTTAAAAAACGGGCCAAAACGTCTCCGATTGAGTAGACCCGCATGTGACCCATATGCAATTTGCCGGAGGGATAGGGAAACATCTCCAGCACATAATATTTTGTTTGCTGATGATCAATTTCCGAGCGGTAAAAATCTTCTTTTTCCCACTGTAGTTGCCAGCGTTCTTCAATTTCTGCCGGGTTGTAGTTAACCAAATTATTTAGGCCTCCATCCTGAAGCATAAAAAGAAAATAAAAAATCCGCCCGGTCAAGGGACGGATTTATACCCGCGGTACCACCCTTATTGGTCACACTTATGGTGGAGCTGGCGGGAGTCGAACCCGCGACCTCTTCCATGCCAAGGAAGCGCGCTCCCACTGCGCCACAGCCCCCCGATCAGTTGCCCTCTTTCAACCGTTAACGCCGGTTCTACGACAGCGGCTATTCTTTTCACCGCCGTTTCTCCGGGATGAGTTCAGCAGTTCTGCCTGCCGGTTTTCACCACTCCCCGGCTCTCTGAAAAACATACCTGCCTACTGCTTCCCATCATTAAAAACCTTTTGGCACCCCGAGTACACCTAACATTATATGCAGGGTCAAATACCTTGTCAATAGCATTAATGACTTTCGCCGATTCAGGAGGTCACTTCAACCTGATATGATTCGGCACTTTGCATGTCGATGATTAACAGTTTATTGCCGGCAAGAACGCCTTCAAGACCAGCCAGGATCTTTACCGCCTCACATGCCTGCCAGGATGCCAGCATGGCCGGAGTTGCAGCTGGATTGCCCAGCTGAACCTCAACCCCTTTGGTTATTCCGCTCTCAGATAGAGGCCCATAGATGGCTTCCAATAAAGGCTGGTCAGGGCGGATTACCGCAACCTGGCCTAAAAAACCGGCGATCGCACCATGAATTAAAATTAACCCCAGCTGACCACACACTTTTTCCAGGGCAAAACGGGAAGGCAGGTTATCAAGGCAGTCAATAACCAGGTCACAGCCCTGCAGCAGCGCGGGTAGATTAGCGGCATCGCCAATCAGATGGTGAGCCTCAACTTCTGTTGCTGAATTGACAGCAGCAATCCGACCGGCAGCAGTCTCGGCCTTTGAACAACCCAGTGTTGCTTCGCTGGAGAATAGTTGCCGGTTTAAATTGCTGTCTGTAAAGCTGTCGCCATCTACGACTACCAGCTTACCAATGCCCATGCGGGCCAGCAGTTCGAGGACAAAGCCGCCAAGTCCCCCGGCTCCGACCACGCCGACAGCGCTCTTTAGTAACTTGCCTTGGCCTTCAAGGCCAAGAGTGCCAATACTGCGTTGGTAACGATCGGGAATGATCCCCTGATTAAGAGCAGCAAGCTCAATCTCGCGATGGGTCATGTTGTGTTCTTCAGCAAGCTGACTGGTCCAGGTCAGGGTCAGGTAGCGGTAATCATTGCCGGCAGGGTCTTTCCCGGTAACTGCCGCCTCTTCTAATTCGCTGGTTAATAATCTCAGTTCGCTCATCGTCTTACCTCTTTTATCAAACATTACTTGGTTGAAAGCGGCAGGCCTTCGCCACCCCCGTCAAGAAAAAGCTGCGGCGCTTCATACCACAGCCGTTCAAGATCATAGAAAGCCCTTGCCTCAGGCTGAAATACGTGAATCACCAGAAAACCGTAATCCAATACAACCCACCAGGCCTCTTTTAGCCCCTCAACTCTCTGGGGGTAAAAATCTTGTTGCTTTAAGCTTTCAAGCAGGTGATCACAAATCGCTTTAACCTGGATTGCTGTATTGCCGGTACAGATCAGAAAGTAATCGGCAATAATCGATACCCTGCCCACTTCCATCAATTTCAACTCATGCCCCTTTTTTTCTGAAGCCAGTTGCGCGGCATTAAGAGCCAGCTCTCTTGAGCCGGTGGCCGGTTCCTGTGCCAAATAAAACCACCTCCGTTATCTTAATCTGGTAGGTTAATCACTTTTTCATTTGATCAAGAAGACTGTTGCGAAAAGCAACTGACCGTGGGTGAAGCTTGAGTCCCCTGGCCACTACAGAACAGATCGTCTTATCCACTGCGGCCAGCAAAGCCTGCTCCAGATCGATCGCAGCGAGTTCACGGATTTTATCAACACCATCAAACGTGCGACCGGGCTCAATGCAATCCGCCAGATAAAGCACCCTAGCCAACAAAGTCATCCCACTAGAACCGGTTGTATGGAAGGAAACCGCATTGAGCAACTCACGGTTATTAATCTTTAGCTCTTCGGTTAGTAAGGCCGCTCCCACCGGGGCATGCAACAGTTTTGCTTCACCCATGGTTATTCTGTCCAGCTTTAGATTATAACTTTCAGCGACCTCCAGCAGCTGCCGCCTCTTTAAACGTTTACCGTAATCGTGCACTAACCCAGCTAGGTAAGCCTTTTCACGCTTTGATCCATAACGTACTGCCAACTCTGCTGCCGTTTCTGCCGTTGCGAGACTGTGCTCGTAAAGTTCTGCATCTAATCGTTTTCGCATTAACTCCCGGTACTGTTCTGCTGTCATCTGCCAACCTCGTTAACCAAAACTAACTTTCTTTTAAAGCAGATCATCAATACATTCACAGGCTTCACAAACCGAAAGTGCCAGGCGCTATTGCTCGCGGGGTTTAGCTTCGTTAACAACAATTTTTCGCCCTTCCAGTTCCTCACCGTTAGCCTTTTCGACGATTTCTGCAGCCTGTTCATCGTTTACTTCGACGAAACCATAACCGCGCGAACGCCCGGTTGAACGCTCGGTAATAATCCGGCATTCTTCAATTTCGCCAAACTGGCTGAAAAATTGTAGCAGATCTTCCTCCTTAGTGCTCCAGGGAATATTCCCCACATATAAAGTTTTTGCCATTTAGTTTCCACCTCCGGATAGTATAAACCCTGCTGCCAGGGTGACAAGCCCTCTTTTAATTCTGAATCCTGTAAAGCTCCATTTTTTTGATATATTGTTCAACCGGCTCGGGAGTTAAGTACTTGATGGTTTTGCCAAGCGCAACCCGATCACGGATATGGGTAGAAGAAACAGCAAGCGCCGGAATTTCAAGCAGGTGCACTTTCTGTTTCATTTGAGGACAATTCCGTTCAAGGGTTTCATGGAAATGATCCAGAGAATAACCCGGTCTGGTTACAGCAATAAAAGTGCTCAGGCGCAACAGCTCCTCATAATCTTTCCAGGTAAATATCTCTAATATGGCATCGGCTCCGGTTATAAAAAAGATATTAGGTTCCGGGCTCTGATCTTTCGCAAAATGCCTGACTGTATCAATTGTGTAAGTGGGTTCATGCTGATCTATCTCAAACCGCGACACAATAAAGGCGGGGTTGGACATAACGGCCAGGGTGGTCATCAGATAGCGGTGCTCAGGATGTGAAATTGTTTCGTGATCTTTATGCGGGGGAATTCCGGCGGGTACAAAAATTACACTGTTAAGATCAAATTGCTGCCTCGCTTCTTCAGCGGTCACCAAGTGGCCCACATGTATCGGGTCAAAAGTACCGCCCATCAAGCCGATATTGGGGCTGCCATTTCTGTGGCCGGGCAAATGAGAAACCAAGGGATCCCTTACTCCTTCAGATAATTATTCGTAATAGGTAAACTCTTCTTTACCAATTCTCACTGTATCGCCATCCTTGATGCCGGCTTTTTTTAGCGCCCGTTCGAGACCGCTGCGCCGGCAGTAGTTTTGAAACCGGAGCAATGCATCCTCATTGTCAAAATCGGTCCTGGCCGCAGCTCTTTCAACAGCGCTACCGCTGACCTGAAAAACTTCATCAATCTCATTTATGGCCAGAGGTTCCTCTTCCACCTCCGGAGGTCTGATTACTTCTTCCTCATCAGATGCTGTTTTTCCTTTATTTAATTCTGTTATCCTCTGATACAGGAAGTGGATTAACTCCCGGGTGCCCTCCCCTGTTGCTGCTGATATGCCGAAGACCGGAGTATTATTGCCATCAATCTGCAAAACATTGTCCTGTAAAGCACTTAAACGTTTTTCCGCATCGCTTAAGTCCAGTTTATTACCAACTACCACTCGCGGGTATTCTGATAACTTCGGGTTATAAGCTGCAAGTTCTTCCAGCAGCTGACTGTAAGCAATATCAGGAACCGGATGTGCTTCCGGAGAAAGATCAATCAGGAACAGCAAAAGCAAATTACGCTCAACATGCCTTAAAAACTGATGTCCCAAACCTGCGCCGTGGTGGGCTCCTTCGATCAAACCCGGCATGTCAGCCATAATAAAACTGCCCTGATCGCCAACCTTTATAACACCTAAATTCGGGGTAAGAGTAGTAAATGGATAGGACGCTGTTTTTGGCTTCGCTTCACTGATCCGCCCCAAAAGTGTCGATTTGCCGGCATTGGGGAATCCAACCAAACCAACCTGCGCCATTAATTTAAGCTCTAAATTAATGACCTGTTCTACTCCTGACAAACCTTTTTCGGCCAGGCGGGGAACTCGTCTTCGCGAGGATGCAAAACGGGCATTGCCCTTGCCACCTTTTCCGCCCTGCGCAACAAGTGCTTCCTGACCGGGCCTGATTAAATCGGCCACAAGACGTTTTCGCTCGTCATAAACGATGGTGCCCAGGGGTACGGGTACAAATAAATCGGCGCCGGTTGCTCCATGTCGGTTTTTTGTCTTACCGCCACCGCCATTTTGAGCTCGTAACCGACGCTTGTAGCGAAGATCAAGAAAGCTGTGTTTTGAAGGATCGGCCAGCAGGTAAACATTTCCGCCGTCACCGCCGTCACCGCCGTCCGGACCTCCCTTGGGTACGTACTTTTCGCGGCGGAAGGATACCATTCCATCACCGCCACGCCCACCAATCACCTCAAGCTCCAACTCATCAACAAACATAACTTACGAATCACCTGCAAAAAACTGAAGTAGGATAAAAAAATAAAAGTCCGGGCATTGCCCGGACCCTTTAAACACTATTTAGTTTACTGCCACAATTTCTTCGGGATAGACACTAACCTGTTTTTTTGCGCGGCCATTAAACTCAAACACTACCCGACCATCAACAGTGGCAAAAAGTGTGTCATCCCCACCTCTGCCAACATTTAACCCCGGATGAAAACGAGTTCCACGTTGTTTCACCAGAATGCTGCCGGCCTTGACCAGCTGTCCTCCGAAACGCTTAACCCCAAGACGCTTAGCCTTGCTGTCCCGGCCGTTCCTTGAACTTCCCACACCTTTTTTATGAGCCATTCACAAACACCTCTCTTTCCTACCGGATCCAGATCAGCTGGCTGATCATGAATTTTTCCTTAAATACTGATGCTGTTAATTAAAACTTCGGTATAAGGCTGACGATGACCCTGCTTGCGACTGTAATTCTTCTTCCGCTTAAACTTGAAAACTATGATTTTCTTTTCCTTTCCCTGGCTGACCACTTTACCTTCCACATTGCATCCTTCCAGGTAAGGGTTGCCGATTTTGACTACGGCATTATCGTTAAGCATTAATATCTTATCAAACGTTACCGATTCACCCTTTTCCGCCGGAAGCTTTTCCACGCGGATTATCTTGCCTTGCTCTGCGCGGTACTGTTTACCGCCTGTCTCAATGATAGCGTACATAAATATACCCCCGATAAGGACTCGCCGAAGCTGGTAGCCCTTTGTTTGCGGGGCATTTTGACCTTCTCCGTGCGGTTGTCAGTCTACACGAGATTTTATCACGCACGGAAGACCTTTGTCAAACAGAAAATCCCGACAAATAAGTAAATATTTTAGAGATACTGGGCACCTTGTCACAGAAAGTGCTCATTCCCTGAGTAAATGATCCAGGGCATGATCACCTATCCATGTTCCTTTGTCTTAATGAGTAATCTGTGCTCATTGCTTATGAGGCCAAACGTTTTCTTTGATAAGATCTTTCCAGCATAATAGCGACGACCAGAGGGACAACCGTTAATAATAACCCTCCGGAGATTATCTCGAGCGTTTCCTGTGTAGTACCTGCCTCGTCGGCCAGGCCGATGAAGAGCAGAACCCAGAGAACCGCTGTAGCAATAAAAATAATACGAGCGACCACAGCTCTTAAGAAAAGCCAGGAGCGGTCTTCAGTTAGATTAAGATCAGCTTCCTGAGCAACTTGAGTGACAGGCGGTGGATTAAGCCCAGCTTCGGGCACCGGCTGATAAACTCCTTCCGCCCAGCGACGAGCCGATGCCGCACTGCCTTCTTTTAAGATTCTGGTTCCGATTACAAAATAAAAGATTACCAGAGGCACCATTAAAAGTGCTGCTGCGGTATCGGATAAAACCAGGGTATTGTAAAGAGCATGAAGACTGTAAGCGATCAGAAACCCTTTGATCAGGTTTCCGTTTCTGGCCGAGGTTGTATCTGAATATTTAGCTTTACCAACATAATAACCCATCAAGACCCCGGTAAAAGTATGACCGGGAATAGCAGTTACCGCTCTTAGAATCCCCACGGTCAGGCCAAGGTCAAGCACATAAAAGATATTCTCGGCCAGGGCAAAGCCGATTGCTGCTGCACCGGTATAAACGATACCATCAAATTTTTCATTAAAGTTGCGGTTGCTCCAGGCAAAAATCAAAACCACTGCCAGCTTAACCAGTTCTTCACTGGCCGCTACGACCAGGAAGGATTCAAGAGCGGCCCCGAGAATTCCTCCGCCCTGAAAAAAAGGCTGGTCAAGTACGGCCAGCTGAATGATCGCCGCTGGGATAATCGAAAGGGCACCAAGCAGCATAATTTTCAAAACCATCCGGATCGGCTCCGGTTCGGTCTGGTCATGACGGAGGATAAAGATCAAAAATGCAATTGGCGGGGCGATGGCCACCAGCACCAAGATTATTAACATCTTGCGTTACCTGCCTTTACTTATTCTTGCTCAAAACTGCCCGGGCATAGGTCCGGTTGACTTCGCTAATCTCTATTTTTACTGTTTGCCCTGCTTTATCCCCTGCACCTTCAACATTGATCACAAAACCCTGTAGACGGGCGATGCCATGCACGGGGTTAGTAGAGTGGGGTTCTTCAATGGTTAGCTCTAATTTATCTCCCGTTTTTACCGGCAGGGCAATGGCCTTAATCTCTTTTTGACTGCCCCGGGCAATAATCCGATACTGCTCAAGATGGATATCTTCAGTTCCCCTGATAAATATGTGCCGATCAAGTTCGTCTTCAAGCTTTTTAAGGTTACCACCACCGCTGCCGATGATGATCGCCGCCACTTCATGATGCATCTCAACCAAAACCGCCCTGCTGCGTTCTTCCTGCAACTCTCTCTTTAAGTTGCTTTCAATGCGGGTACTGATTACCAGTGGGGTTAGAACCCGCCCGGAACCGCTGCAGTAGGGACATGGCTGTTGCAAATACTCTGAAAGATCCTGCCTTACTTTTTTACGGGTCATTTCGACCAACCCAAGATTGGTTAGACCAAGCACATAGGTTTTGGTTCGATCATTTCTAATAGCGCTGTTCAGTTTTTCAACAACTTTACGACGGTGATCTTCAATGCTCATATCGATAAAATCAATGATGATGATCCCGCCAATATCTCGTAATCTTACCTGGCGGGCTATTTCTTCGGCTGCTTCAAGGTTGGTTTTTAAGATCGTTTCAGCCAGGTTGCGACGGCCAATATAACGCCCCGTATTGACATCAATAACCGTCAAGGCCTCTGTTTCATCAAAAACCAGATAACCGCCACTTTTTAGCCATACCTGGCGAGCCAGTGCTTTTTCAATTTCTATTTCGATACCATAGCGCTCAAAAATCGGTTCATCTTCCTGGTAATATTTAACTTTATTTTGCAGGTGAGGTGAAATATATTCCACAATTTCACGCACTTTGTCATACTCGTGTTGATCATCAATCAGAAAGCTGCTGAATTCTTCAACGAAAAGATCCCGGGCGATGCGACAGGTAAGTGACAGGTCCTGGTAGAGAATAGCGGGGGCCGGCTTCTGCTTAAAGCGAGTTGTAATCCGGTTCCAGAGTTGAACTAAGAATTGCAGATCCTGGGTCATTACGTCAGATTCAACGCCTTCGGCTACGGTGCGGATTATCAATCCAATCTGATCCGGCTTGAGCTTTTCTACTTCGCGACGCAGCCGTTCGCGCTCCGCCTGACTTTCAATCCTCTTTGATACACCAATGTACTCGGCGCCGGGCACCAACACCAGGTAACGACCAGGTATCGTTATCTGGCCGGTAACGCGGGCGCCCTTGCTGCCATAGGGCTCTTTGATTACCTGAACCATAATCTCTTCCCCGACACGCAGCAGTTTTTCGATCGAATTTCGGCTAGGCGGTGGCGATTCTTCATCAACTGCAGGTATTACATCATCGACATAGAGGAAAGCGTTCTTGTCCAGGCCGATATCAATGAAGGCCGCCTGCATCCCCGGTAGGACATTGGCCACCGTTCCCTTGTATAGATTGCCGACCACCCTATACTGCAGCGGTCTCTCAATATCAAGTTCAACCAGTTTACCCTTTTCCAGCAGGGCAACACGTGTTGCCCGGTTATCGCAATTTACTACGATTTTTTTATCCAATAGTTTGTCACGCTCCTTCAGTCAGCGGTATTAAAGCACCGTTACTGATCAGATAAAGTGATTCTCTTTCAACTGACCATTGCCTTGCCTCACTTCCACAGTCAGGCTCACAAGCGTCAAGCAGCTGGAGTAAATAAAAAGGGGACACTCCGCCGTCACTTCCAGCCTTGAGCAGCATAACCACTTCAGGCACAGCCCGTAGACCGGAATCAAGCCGTAGTTCAAAGATATAAGGTCTGATATTTATGTCACTGATCTGCTTCTTTTTCTTACCGCTTCGCGGCATTAATAATTCCTCTGCAGCCATCAATTTACTGACTGCTCTTTCGATTTGAACAACCGCTAAACTCTTTTCTTTAGCATCTACCAGCTTAGCCCTGTAACAGGCAGCCGCAACAAGGGCTGCAAGTGAAGATGATTCTGCAGAAACTTCAAATACTCCCAGAAGCTCGAGACCTGCCGGTAGTTGAGCTGACAGGCTGCTGATCAGCTGAGCGGGGTCAATTTTTTCTGATAAGTAAAGTTCTCCATATTCCCGATTAGCAGTAACCCCAAGCGGTAAAGGCAGCGCCAGGTTGAGTCGCAGACGAGGATTATAACCCTGGCTGTATGCTAAAGGCAACGTGCTGCGGCGAAGCGCGCGCTGCAGAAGACGCATCAGATCAAGATGCGAAAGGTAAGCCAGTGCTTTACCGCGGGCAAAGCTGAAACGGATCTTAATTATCCTTCACTCCCTTGTTCGGCAGGTACGCTGAAAGCGAGACGGTGTTCTTTAACCAGAGCCTCTTTTTCCACCCCGCAGTGCAAATGATCCCAGGGCAGGGGATCAGCATAACTGTAGCTGCGGTTGGCGTAATCTTCCGGATTGATGCCCAGAGCCTCAAAAGCTTTTTGCCAGCGGCTATAAGAGAAATGCTCCGACCAACCATCAAAACGGCAGCCCAATTGCCAGGCTTTTTCAAGCAGCGGGGCAAGGCGGCGGTCTCCGCGGGCAAATACTGCTTCCAGGAAGCTGGTCTCGGCATCGTGCCAGCTAAATTCAACCCAGGGCATCTTCCTGAATTTTTCAATCAGGAGCTGCTGTCTCCGGATCACTGAGGGCATTGATAATTGTGGTTCCCATTGAAAAGGGCTGTGGGCTTTAGGCACAAAGGTAGCTATACTGATCACAAACCTGATATTATGCCTGCCCTGGCGCCGAAAAGTCTGGCGCAGTTCACGGCACAGTTCAACAATAGCCTCAACATCGGCATCTTCCTCTGTCGGCAAACCAATCATGAAATAAAGCTTGAAACCCTGCCAACCCGCTGTCACGGCAGCGGTTAAGGCCTGATAGATTTCAGCCTCGCTGATCCGCTTACCGATTACTTTTCTAAGCCTCTCTGTCGCCGCTTCGGGAGCAAAGGTAAGAGTACTGCGTCGCCCCTGGTGCAGCTTTTCAGCCAGAGTCACTGCATATGAGTCAAGGCGCAGTGAAGGTAGACTACAGCGCACTCCTTTGCCGGCCAGCGCTTCATCCAACCGGTTAATCAACTCATCCACACCCGGATAGTCACTGCTGCTGAGCGAAGAAAGTGATATTTCATCATAACCGGTTAAGGCGATCAGATCCCGGGCCGTTTCGATAATTTTTTCCGAGCTACGGCGGCGCACCGGTTTAAAAATATAACCGGCCTGGCAGAAACGACAGCCCCTGGAGCAACCACGAAAGATTTCAACTACAGCCCGGTCGTGAGCCGTCTGAATGTAGGGAACAACCGGGGCAGTCGGATAGGGTGCGCTATCGAGATCTGCCACATAATTTTTCTCAATCGCATCCGGCGCCTGCTCAATTAGTTTCTCAAAACCGCTGAACCGGCCAGAACTGTAGAGAGGGTTATAGAAAGATGGTACATAAACCCCCTGCCGGCTGGATAGCTGAACTAAGAGTTCCTCTCTGGTAAGACCATTTTGCTTATTTATTATAATTTCTTTTAGCAAAAGGGGCAGTGCTTCTTCAGCTTCACCGAGCAGAAAGAGGTCAAAAAATGGAGCCAGCGGTTCCGGATTAAAAGAGCAGGGGCCCCCGCCGATGATCAGCGGATGGTTATCGCCACGCTGCTTGCTGTAGATAGGAATCCCGGCTAAATCAAGCATATTGAGAACGTTGGTATAGCTTAGCTCATATTGCAGCGAAAAACCGACGATATCGAAAGCGTTGAGCGGCTTTCCACTCTCCAGGGCAAAAAGGGGATAGCCTTCCTGGCGCAACTGTTCTTCCATGTCGGCAGCCGGAGCAAATACTCTTTCTATAAGCAGGTCAACATCTTTGTTGACGCTGTCGTAAAGTATTTTTATCCCCTGGTTGGACATACCCACTTCGTAGAGGTCGGGAAAAGCCAACACCATACGCAGTTGAACCTGATCGTGTTCTTTAAGGCAGCTGTTCCACTCGTTACCAACGTAACGTCCGGGTTTCTGGACTTTATTTAAGATGGTCTCCAACGTTGAATCAACCATCGCGTTATAGCTCCCTGAAATATTTTTAATATAATACCATCTATTTCCTGCTTTGACAAGGCCTGCCTAAATAAGACCCCTTTCCCGAAAGCTGAAGAAACAGCCATCACCGATAATGATGTGATCGCGCACGTTGATCCCGAGAATAGTACCGGCATCAACGAGGCGTCTTGTTACCTCAAGGTCTTCCTGGCTTGGCGATGGGTCGCCACTGGGATGATTATGACAAAGGATCACCGAAGCGGCACTCTTGCGTAGCGGCAAGTTGAAAATCTCGCGGGGATGAACAATAGAAGCGCTGAGGCTGCCTACCGATATTTCTTCCTTAGAAATGATCTGATTTTTAGTATTGAGTAACAGTATTTTAAAATACTCTTTCTTCTTATAGCGAAGTTCTTCCATGAAGAGATCCGCTGCCTGAGAAGGGTTGGTGATACTGCCCGACACCTCTCTGGGTGCAGTAGCCAAACGGCAGCCAAGCTCCAGAGCAGCTTTGATCGTGACCGCCTTGTCAGGGCCAATACCTTTGTTTTCCTGTAGATCCTCGAGCGAAAGATTGGGCAGGCTTTTTAATCCTCCGCCGCAAGCTAAAATCCTGGTGGCTATCTGCACGGCCGATTCGCTGCGGTTGCCGGTGCGAATTAAAATCGCCAGCAGCTCGGCATTTGAAAGCGATCCCACACCAAATAATCTTAATTTTTCACGCGGTCTCTCTTCGAATGGTAAATCTTTAATCAGTACCGGTTCATTTTGCATCGCCTAAGTCATCTCCATTGAGCCATGTTGTAAAGTTCATATTGTTCAGCAATTCCTGCAGTAAACTAAGAGGCAGGCCAACGACATTAAAATAGCAGCCTTCAATCCGACTAATAAAGAGAGCTGCGCGGCCCTGGATTCCGTAAGCTCCCGCTTTATCATATGGCTCACCGGTCGCCAGATAAGCCGCTATTTCCAGCGCAGTGAGTTCTTTCATCCATACCTTTGTTGATGATATACCACTTTCGATCCGTCCGCTTTCCGCATCAACCAAATGAAGCGCTGTAATTACTTCATGGCGAGCTCCGCTAATCAGTTGCAGCATGCGTCCGGCTTCCTCCGCATCACCCGGTTTCCCGAGGATCAGGCCCCGGTAATAAACCAGTGTATCCGCTGCCAGAACCAGCCCCCGGTCAACGGTTGCAACGACTGATTCAGCTTTTTTGCGAGCCAGTGTACTTACCAACTCCTCGGGGGTCAGCTGCTCACTGACCTGCTCGCAAATTTCAGGAATGACTAGGTTAAAAGGGATACCGACCTGCCTGAGCAATTCAGCTCTTCGCGGAGAAGCAGAAGCAAGGATCAGTTTCTTCATAGCGGTGCTGACCCGGCCTGCTTCAGCATCCGACCGGTCACTCCCTCCAGGTAATGCGCCGCCAGGCCGGTAAAAATTCCTGTCGGAACAGAAAGTAACAGTAATAGCGGATAATATCCCTTAAAAAGTGAAAAATTCGCAATGATTAATGCGGCAACTGCCAACTGGGTCAGATTATGAACTGCGGCGCCAATGACGCTTACCGAAATCAGGCTGAACACCTCTCTTTTTTTAAGGATTATCAGCAGTGCCATAACCAGACAACTGGTGATCCCGGCTGAAAAACTGAGCCAGAAACCAAAGCCAAATAGTCCTCCTACAAACAGGCTTCCGAGGACAGTTCTTAAGACAGCAACCAGCAGCCCGCTGCGTAGGCCAAACAATATCAGGGTCAGAAGGGTGATGATGTTAGCCAGACCCAGCCTGACTCCGGGCACCGGCATCGGCACGGGCAGGGCAGCTTCAACTGTATGAATGACAATTGCAAAAGTAATCAGGACCGCCAGGTAGGTTAAATGATTGAGGCGACTTTTAAGCCTTAAAGTGTTTTGTGGCATCCTCCGGCTCCCTTCTAGTGTATTTCAATAATACCATCCAGGCCACTTGAAACGATTAACTCCAGTTCCGGGGTTATTAGCACCCCTTCCACCCCCGGGATCTCTTCAATTAGGGTCAGTCCGTCAAGCGGACCGAGCACAAAAACCGCTGTTGAAAGAGCATCCGCCTCGGCAGCCGTCGCAGCAATAATCGTCACGCTGACCAGCCCCCGGGCAGGGTTTCCGGTTTCAGGATCAAGAATATGATGGTAAGCAACACCGGCCAGGTCAAAATAGCGTTCATAATCCCCAGATGTTACTACGGCACCATCAGAAAGTTTTAAAACAGCCATAATCCTTTTTTGATCGCGGGGATGACGAATGCCCAGTTTCCAGGGCTCGCCATCCGGCCTACTGCCCAGGAGGGCAATATCACCACCGGCATTGATAAAAGCAGAGCTAACCCCGTAACTTTTTAAAAGTGTAACAGCCTGATCAAGAATAAACCCCTTGGCCAGACCACCGAGCTCCAAAACCATTCCCTGCACCGGTAAAAAAAGAGTTGTTTCCATTTGATTAAAGCTGATGTTTTGATAATCGACCAAGAGCAGGCGTTGCTTGATTTCTGTCTCTTCCGGAACTCGGAACTGCTGACCCAGAAAACCCCAGCTGTCGATCAACGGCCCGATCGTGGGATCAAACGCGCCTCCGCTGATGGTCGCGTATTGATAGGCCAGTTCAACCAACCGATAAGTATCAGGACTGACCACCACTGGTTCGAAACCGGCCAGGCTGTTAAGCCGATTTAGATCGCTTGCCGCCTCTGTGCGGCTGATTATCCGCTCCAATCGTTCTATCTCGTCAAACACAGCGTTTTTAACAGCTTCAGCCTCGACCCCTTCCGGGACGGCAAAATTTAATTCGACCATCGTATCCATGGCGGTCAGGTAAAAGGCTTTCTGATCAACTACAGGGCTTGAGCTGGCCAAGAGAAGCAACACGCAAGCAGCCAGCACGGTAATAATCAGGAGACGGTATTTTTTCAGGAAATTGATGACCGCTTTTCTGCCTGCAACCCGGGAATTTTGGTGGTTATCGATCAAAGAGCAAGCTCCTTAAGAACGACCAAAATAGAAGATTATCAGCAAAACCACTCCTAGAACCAGCATCAGAAGAAGGTTGTCAAAACTAAGGTTTTTAGTTGTCCAGCGCGATTGTTCTTTACTACGATCCTTCACTTGCCTGTTCTCCAGTCTCTTTTCCATCTCTTCCCTTGCTTTTTGACCGGCCTGGTCGTAGACAACGTTTAAGGCCCGGTCGAGATCGTTGGATTGCTTGGCCAGTTTTTGCGCCGCCTGACCAGTTTTAAGATAGGCTTTGTCAAGAGCACTGTCCATATCGGCAGATTTGTCGGCTAGCTTACGTGCCGCCTGACCGGTTTTAAGATAGGCTTTGTCAAGAGCACTGTCCATATCGGCAGATTTGTCGGCTAGCTTACGCGCCGTTGCTCCTGATTTTTCATAAAACTGATCAATCTTGGTATCCATGTCGCGGGAACGATCCGCCAGTTTGCGACCGATGACCCCCCACTTCAGGTAAAATTGATCCAAGCCCTGGTCAAAATCACCGATAAAGCTGCACCAGCTGCGGGCTATACTACCAGAACGATCATAGGCCTTATCCACGGATGAATCAACAATCACCCCGGTGCGACAGGTAAAAGCCATCAGGTAATGCGTGACCGGCTGGTAGATTAGGGCATAAATACTTAGCCAGGAAGGCGGTTTCCAGTCAAACCAACGACGGTAGGCTCCGGGTATGTAGATAATCAAAGCCAGTGCAGCAACAATAATCATCGCCTCAAGAGGATGCCATTCGAAGAAGTTAAAATGGTAGAGATGATCCATGGCATATCCTTCATATTTAAGCATTTCAGCCGCCGGGACAATAATGCGCTCCAGGATCAGGTTTGGAAAGAGACCGATCGCGACGATGATCAACGCAAAACTACTTAAAACCGCAATCGTTGAAGGCGTAAGCTGATAGTCACGATCGAGCTTTTCCGGTACCGGGCCTAGAAAGACCCCTCTGAAAAGTTTAATGAAATAACAGATCGTGAGGGCGCTGGTAAGGGTAAATATTTTTTCTGCTATTTCAAGGCTGATCAAATCATTATATTTTATAGCAACCAACAGCGCATCGTGAACCAGAGTTTTACTGGGATAACCGTTGAATCCAGGCACACCGGCGATGCCAAAGGCTGCCACCAGAAAAGTTACAGCAACCAGGGGCATTTTTTTTAGCATGCCGCCGAGTCGTGAGAGTTCCAGTTCATGCGTGTAAATGTAAATAGTACCAACCATCATAAAAAGACCGGCTTTGAAAAAAGCATGATTAATAATATGGTACACCGCTCCGGCAAAACCCATTGCCCCACCAACACCCATAAACATAGCAGCACCAATGCCGGTTGCTATATAGCCGATCTGGCTAACACTGCTGTAGGCCAGGATCCGCTTCATGTTCCCCTGCAGCAGAGCCATAACCGCTCCGGCAAGCATGGTAACGATACCGATCCACATCAGGGCGTTCCCCATCGCAAAAAGATAATTAAGATCTTTCGTACCGCTTTCAGTGGGAGAAGAGAATAATATTAATGACACTCTTAAGATACCGTAAGCTCCGGTTTTGATCATAATACCGGAAAGCAGGGCACTGGCCGGTGAAGGAGCAACAGGGTGAGCCAGGGGTAACCAGATATGCAGAGGAACCAGACCGGCTTTAATCCCGAAACCGACCAGGAAAAGGATATAGATCAACGTTCGATTAGCCGTTAGCTGATCAAGCACCGGAACGATAGCAACCGATCCGGTGGCAGAATAGAGCAGCATAATAGCAAAGAGCAGCGCCAAACCACCGGCAATTCCCAGGTAGAGATAAAGAATTCCGGCTTTCATTGACTCCAGATTTTGCTCATGTATTACCAGAATAAATGAACTTAGAGTCATCAACTCGAAAAATAAAAAGAGGGTAAAAAAATCGCCGGCCAGGACAACCCCGAGGGTGGCACCAAGGGTAAAAATCAACACGCTATAAAAGCGGCGGCGGTTGTGTTCTAAATCCATGTAGGTAAAAGAAAAGATGGTTGCCAGAGACCAGACCAGGGTGATCAGAAAGGCAAAGATCCACCCGATTAAATCAACTTTAAAATAAAGCCCAAGCTGCATAAAATCAAGCAGGTCAAAGCTGACTGTGCCGTTTAAAACCATAGGCAAAAGAGCAGTAACCCCGGTCAGTGAGAACAGTGAAATGATCAGGGCAAGTGCTTTTCGTGCGTTTTCCCAGCTGTCCTTTAAGAAATAAAGACCTACTCCGGTCAGCAAAGGTACCAGCGTCACCCAAAGGACTGTGGAGGAATAGTAAACCTGGTAAACCTTAGGCAGATGTTCCGGAGCAGCGGCAAACAATTAGAATCCCCCTCCTCCCAGCAGATAAACTGCAGTGAGGCGTGAGAGGCTAAAAGCAATATTATTAGGGGTGAGTCCGAAAAAGATCGTACACAATGCCAGAATAACGATTGCCGATAACATCAACGGGGTTGCTTCCTCGATCTTTACCGGAGGTAGATCGTGTTCATCCCCGTGATGATCCGCTTGAAGAGAGTCGGGCAATTCAAAGAAAGCCGGGATAATAATCGGCAGGTAATAAAGAGCATTAAGCAGGCTGCTGATTAAAAGGACCAACACAAAACCGGGCGCCTCGGCATCAAGAGCTCCAAGGGCCAGAGTCCACTTGCTAAGAAAACCGTTTAAGGGTGGAATACCGATCATCGCCAGGGCAGCCAGTGCGAAACAGCCCATTGTTACAGGCATCTGGCGCCCGAGCCCTTTAAAATCAGCGATGTTGCGTTTGCCTGTTTTCCAGATAATGGCACCAGCAGCAAGGAAGAGGGCGCTTTTCATGAATGCGTGGCTGAAAATATGAAATATCGCCCCGGTGATCGCATTGTTATTTAATATGCTTAAACCCAGAAGGACATAACCCAATTGGCTGATACTGGAGTAAGCTAAACGCCTCTTGATGTCTGTCTGGGTCAGAGCTACGGCTGAACCGAGCAGGATAGTGATCACAGCCAAAGCGGCAAGAATATCGTTCCAATTACTGGTTTGAAGCAGCTGATAAGAATAAACAAAGAATACAACCCTGACCAAACCATATGCGCCAGTTTTCAGCATGATCCCCGAAAGCAGGGCACTGGCCGGAGAAGGAGCAACGGGATGGGCATCAGGCAACCAGACATGCAGGGGAAACATACCGGCTTTCATACCAAAGCCGATCAGAAAACAGATAAAGGCGATTAGGCCAAGGGTGGACCTTTCCTGAATAATCGGCCCTACTCCGAGAGATACGGTCCCACCGAGTTCAAAAATGATAATGATGCCAAAAAAGAGAGCCAGACCGCCGATAATGGTCATCACCAGGTATTTATAGCCGGCCTTGAGCGCTTCCTCGGTTTGTTCATGGATGACCAGGATATAGGCAATGATCGACATCAGCTCAAAGAAGACAAAGAGGCTGAAAAGATCGCCGGCAAAAAAGATCCCCTGGCAGCTGCCTAAAGTAAAGATCAATACCGGGTAATAACGACCGCCGGCATGTTCCCTGGCCATATAGTGAAGCGAATAAAGTGTAGCCAAAAGCCAGACAAAGGAAGAGAGAGCAGCCAGTGAAAAGCTTAACAGATCAAGACGGATCGAAATTTCTAAATTGGGTAAGATTTCAAAGAGAGAGAGCTGCACTATCCCCCCGTCTTTAATGAAAGGATAGAGCGTAAGTGACAAAATAAAAGTGACTGCCGCAGTTGCTACCGATAAACCGTTACGCAACTGATCAGATATGCGGCAGCTGTACATGATAACCGGAGTCATGATGATTGGAGCCAGGACAATAATGATCTGGATCGCTACCACGGTTTTTTCAGCCAATAAAACCACCCCCGCCTGTTTACGTTATTTTTTATTATAGGTTTGTTAATTTAATAATTCAACCATTGCCAGATCAGCTTAGAATCAGAAGAAAACGGTCACAGCCTCTTCGAGCAGTAGAGTCAGCGGACGGGAAAAGATTCCCGTAATCACAACAAAAATCATGCCAATCACCAGCGCTGACTGTAAAACCTTGGGTACCTCTTTAACCTGGCAGGCGAAATCATCCTGGCTCATAAAAGCATTAATCACGATTGGCATATAATAGATAGCATTTAATAGGCTACTCAGCAAAATAACCAACACAAAAAGCGATCGCCCGATCTCGAGGGCTCCCAAAGCCAGGTACCATTTACTGATCAAGCCACCTGTTCCCGGAATGCCGATCATCGAGGCGCTGCCAACCGTAAAGGCAACCAAAACCAGGGGCATAACCCGGCCGATGCCGTTCATGTCACTGATCCTGCGCACACCGGTAGCGTAAATAATAGCACCAGCAGCCATAAAGAGCATCGCTTTAGTAATGGCATGTACAGCTATGTGATAAAGCCCGCCAACCAGGGCCAGACGCTGATCGAGACCAATGCCCATGAAAATGAAGGCTATTTGTCCGATGCTGGAATAAGCGAGCATTTTTTTCAGATCTGTTTGTAACATGGCATAGACAGAACCAAACATCACCCCAAAAGCGGCAAGCCAGAGCACAATTTCGCTTAAGGGAAGACTGTCAAGCAGAGAACGGGGAAATACCCTGTAAAAAATGACAAAGAGACTGAACGCATAGATTTTGATCACCAAACCCGATAGCATGGCACTTGAAGGGGATGGAGCCGAGGCATGAGCATCTGGCAACCATACATGTAAAGGAAAAAGCGCCGCCTTGGTGCCAAAAGCAACAATGAAGAGGGCCGCGGCGGTAAAAACATTAAGCGGGTAATTGATGACCGCAGCTGTGAGTTCCTGCTGGAGGAATCCGAAGTTTAGCTGGCCGGTTACCATATAAAGCAGGGCCACCCCAAGCAAAAAACAGCCGGTTCCCATCGCGCTCAAGATTAGATATTTAAAACCGGCCTCCAGACACTCACGGTCTTCCTTCACTGTAATGATCGCGCAGGAGGTAATGGCGCAGATCTCCATGAAGACAAAAAGGTTAAAAAGATCATTGGTCATCGTTATCGCCGCCATCGAAGCAACCAGAAGTAAATAAAGGGCATAATACCAGCCGATCACTGTCCGGCGCAGTTCATGTTGTAGATCTTCGATGGCAAAAAGAAAGATCCACAAACTAATCGCAACTACGACCAGAAGCATAAAAACCCGCAGCGGATCTGCCACATATTCAATGCCCCACGGAGGAGGCCAGTTGCCCATCTGGTAAAAATAAGGTCCATCACGACGCACTTTAATTAACAGAAATACAGCCATGACCACAGAAAGCAACAGGGAGAGCAGAACCAGGTAACCGCTCGCTTTTTCATGACGGCGGTAAATAAGTGGCGCCAGAAAAGCGCCAATTAGTGGAGTTATAACAATTAAAACCGGTAATTGATCTGCTAAAACCACTACTCATCGCCCCTGAGTTCACAAATTTCATCGTAATCAACAGTACCGTAAGCCCGGTGAATCTTTACGATCAGGCTAAGCGCATAAGCTGTAACACTAACTGCTACGACAATACCGGTCAGGATCAAAGCCCCGGGTAAGGGATTAATATAAAGGGCTTCCGGATCGCTCCCGATGATCGGTGGCCTGCCGCCCTGCACATAACCGATCGCCACAAAAAGCAGGAAAACAGAGGTATCCATGATATTCATGGCGATAACCTTCTTGATCATATTGGCATGGGTCAACATCGTATGTGTACCAATGACAAAGAGGATAATGGCCACAAAATAATAATAATTATGTATCAGTCCGCCTAATATCTCCAACAACCTGCTCCTTCTCGATGATGTTATAAAAAAGGGTGGTTATCGTGCTGGCAACTTTGATGCCTATAAACACGGTAATGATCCAGATCGCCCCGGCGCTGAAAAACTCGCCCGCCTCTCCTAAGGGAAAACCAGCTGCCCGGTTGGCAAAATAGTTTCCACCTAAGAAGATAGCCGCCAGGCCGGTTAAGGCAAAGCCGAGAGCACCACCGCTTTCCAGGAGTGAAGCTGTCTGGTGTGATATTTGTTTGGCTCCGGCTTCCAGGTTAAAAGAGATTGCTACCAAAACCAGGCTGGAACCGAATATCGCCCCTCCCGAAAAACCGCCACCCGGTGAAAGGTGCCCATTAACGATCACATAAATGCCATAAAGTTGAATAAAAGGAGCAACCAGCCTGGCTGTTATCCGAACAATCTGATCATCGATATTAACCCTGCTCCCTTCTTGTTCAGTGCGATTTCAGGGTGGCAATTACCGCTGCAATAGCAGCAAACAGAACCGTTGCCTCGCCAAGTGTATCAAAAGCGCGATAATCGGTGATGATACTGCTGACAATATTCAGCGCTCCTGTCTCAGCCACTCCTGATTCAAGATAACGTTTTGGCACTTCGTTAAAAGCCGGACTGTCTGGTGAGCCAAAAAGTGGCATTTCAGCAACGGTAAAGCTAAAAAGATAAATAATCAGACCTAACAGATAGAACGTAAGGATGCTTCGTAGTTCAACACCGAGAATGAAGCGCAGAAAAAGGGCCAGAAAAACCAGAAAGACAAAAGGAATATATGACATCAGCAGGCTCCCCCCTCAAAGAGCTTCATTCAACCCTCTTAGTTTTACTAATTGCGGCAATCATTAAAAGCGCAGCGACACCGGTGCCCAAAGCTGCTTCAACCATGGCAACATCAGGGGCGCTTAGCTGCTGCCAGATTATCGCCATGATCAGGCCAAAAGCCGAAAAAAGAATCACGGCGCTTAACAAATCACGGATATAGGCTACACCGATCGCACAGATGATCAGAAATACAAGCAGCAGGATGTTCAGCAACTCAGTCATCGCCTGGCCTCCTGCTTAAAACCGGGGTTATCCCCGTTTTATAGGCCGCCCGGGCAATAACATGAGCAGCTGTGGGGTTGGTAATCAAAATAAAGAGGGCAAGCAGGATTAACCTGATCCCGATCGTGGCTGTACTTTGCAAAGCCAGGGAAAGTAAAATTAATCCCGCCCCTAAGGTATCACATTTGGTGGTGGCATGCAGCCGGTTAAAGACATCTGGCAGGCGAAGTAGCCCCACGGTACCGACGAAGAGAAAAAAGAGACCGCCGCATAGTGAAAGAAGCGCCAAAAAACCAAGCACCTGTTCGATAAGCGCATTCATCAGTCGAGAGCCCCTTTCTCCAGATATTTAGCCACGCCGATCGTCGTAATAAAGCTCATCAGGGCGTAGACCATTGCGATGTCTAAAAAGTATTGATGCCCATATACCTTAGCAATCAGGGTAATAATCACGAGGGTTTTAGTGCCGATGATATTAATTGCAGTAACCCTGTCCTGTGCTGTTGGGCCAAGCAAAGCTCTTACCAGTGATAGAAAGATCATCAGCATGACCAGGATTGCTCCAATCTCGTAAGAAAAACTAAGTATCTGAGCTAAATCCACCGCTAGGCCTCCTCCATTTCTCTGATTTTCTTAATCAGAGGCCAGTTTCGCAAACCCTCACCGCTTTTAAAAGTTAAAGCATGCACCAGGAACTTATTGTCTTCTGCCATGATGGTCAAAGTTCCGGGGGTCAGGGTAATTGAATTGGCAAGCAGCACCCGATCGGTAATTTTTTCAATATCGACTTCAAGTTCAACCAGGTTAGGTTCAATTGGCATTTTGGGATTTAAAACTATTGCCGCCACCTGAAAGTTAGCCACCACAATATCACTAATCAGTTTTAATGCGTAACCGGCAAACCAGAAAAGAGTTTTAAAACGGATCGGCACCCTTTCTTCAGACTTAATTAAAAGGTTCCGGTTAAACCAGACCACAAAAGCAGCTGCTGCAAGACCAAACAGCAGCTGAGGCCACTTCAGGCTGCCGCTGACAGCAACCCAAAAGATAAACATCACCATCGTCATACCGATATAGTCTGGAAGCCGGCCTCGCATAGATTCACCACCGGTAAGAAAAATCAATTTCTGTCGTGACTTACAGATACTCCAGCAAATAGATAGGTTAACATATCAATAATTAGAACAGGGCTTAGTTGCCCTGTTCTAGTTATTGATCACGCAGATTCAGCCACTTTGGCAGCAGCAGTTGCCATGGCATCTGCTGCAGAAGGGATTGCGTCTCGCCGGTGAATTGTGCCCGGCTTGCATTTCGGCACACATTCACCACAGTCGTTACATTTTTCTAAATCAATTACTGCTAAATTATCAACCATCTCAATTGCTTCCTGAGGGCAGGCTTTAATACATGCTTTACAGGCTATGCAGCCAACCTCGCATGATGCGGCAACCGATTTGCCTCGCTCATGAGAGTTACATAAAACCAGGTGCCCTTCCTTGCTCTTGGACAACATCTGGATAATGGCACGGGGACAGGCTGAGGCACAGAGTCCACAACCGGTACACTGATCATAATCCACAACCGGCAACCCGTGCTCACCCATTTTAATCGCATCAAAAAGGCAGGCACGGACACAGTTGCCAAGACCCAGGCAACCGTAGGAGCAAGACTTGAAGCCCCCGACAAAGTCTGATGCCACCTGACAATCCTGAACACCATCGTAGATATAACGATCATAAGCCCTGTAGCAATCTCCAATACAAAAAACGGTAGCCACTGGTTGGCGTGCATCCCCGGCTTCCTGGCCAAGCAGCTGCGCTATCGCCTGGGCAGTTTCAGTACCGCCCGGTATACAGCCGTTTGTTTTTGTTTCTCCGGCAGCTACGGCTTCGGCAAAATTTGAAC
>VGTO01000003.1 GCA_016874655.1 Bacillota bacterium
CTCCGGCGACGGTGCCGATGATTACTTTACCGGTGGTGGCGCTTTCGCCTTCCAACAGCAGCGGCTTGACTATGTTCATCCCGGCGTGCATCGCTTTCGCCGCCATCATTACTTCGGGAACATACATATCGCCTTTCTTAAAACGGTCTCCGACTACGTTCATGCCGCTGATCAGACCCTGGTTGATAATCTCCGAGGGTTTTACGCCTTCGTCAACCAGCTTCTGGGTTAACTCACCGGCCTTCGCCGCGTTACACTCAATTATGGCTCCCGCCAATGCTTCAAAATCTGCCATTAATCAAAAACTCCTTTCTTTTTATTTATTTTAAAAGCATCTTCAGACCAACAGAAAAAAACTTCTTTTAACAACTAACCGGCATCCATTTTAGATCAGCCAAATCATATACAGAAAAAAAAGGACAATCCTTTAGCTCAAAATATCACCCCTCAAAGACAAAGCTGGTCTCTATATTATGCTTAATTTAATTAAGTAAGGTATAAAAAGAATGCTAAGCAGCTATTCTTCCTGTTGGTATAAGTAGCAATAATTGTGCCACATCAGATAATCTGCTCTGATTGGCTTCTTAACCAGTTCTACGGGCAAAACTAAATACCCCCATGCTGTTACAGCTGCAGGAGCATTCTCATATTAAGAAATATTACTTGGTTAAATATCTTGAAGCGCCTATTTAACAAACCAAAACGATTATTTCTCACAATGAGACATATTCTCATTCTAAGACACATCGACATTGATCGCTTTCAGCTTTCGGTAGAGGGTCGCCCGGCTAATGCCCAGAGCAGAAGCCGCTTTCTCCTTGCCGTGGGTAGAACGGCCATATTTGAGCAGAGCTGCTTTAATGGCCCTGATTTCTAAGGTATCAAGATCTTCGGGGCCCTCAACCCCACTGTCACTGAAATATTTAAGAACTTTCTCAGGCAGGCTGTTTCTGGTTATTCTCGAGTCAGCCTCGATATTTACTGCGTATTCAACAGCATTCTCCAACTCACGTACATTACCCGGCCAGGGATAGGCTAAAAGCGCCTCCCGGGCATCCTCCCGGAAACCGACAATTCTTTTTTCCAGGTGGCCGGAGTAATAATCGAGAAAATGATGCATTAGCAGCAAAATATCGTCTCTGCGCTCGCGTAAAACCGGCAGGGTGAAGGGTATAACATTAATTCTATAGTAAAGGTCTTCCCTGAATTTGCCATCATTAATCATACTATCCAAATCACGGTTAGTAGCCGCAATGATGCGCACATCGACATCACGGAAAGAGACTCCGCCGATCCTGGCTATCGTTTTATTTTCGATTACATTAAGCAGTTTAACCTGAAATTCAAGCGGCATATCACCGATCTCATCTAAGAAAATTGTCCCGCCATGAGCCAGCTCAAATTTACCGGGTTTTCCACCTTTGCGCGCCCCGGTAAAAGCTCCTTCCTCGTAACCAAATAGTTCCGATTCAAGCAAGGGAGCAGGTATTGCTGCGCAGCTAATCGCCACGAAAGGGTTGTTATAGCGGGGGCTTTCCTCATGAATAGCCCGGGCAAAAATACTTTTACCGGTGCCGGTTTCCCCCCTGATCAAAATCGTTGAATCGGTAGCTGCTACCAGCTGCATTTTGTTTTTGATGCTGATGATCTCGGTGCTGGTACCGACAATACCCGAAAAAGTACTCTTGGTATTAGCCTTTAAAATCCTGTTGGCCATTTCTTCTACTTCTTCCCTGCGTTTGAACGAAATTACCGCCCCGGAAACACGCCCTTCTTCATACATCAGGGTTACATTGTAATAAAGCCTTAAGTTTTTGCGCTCTGGTCCATTGTAGACCAATTCCCTGCTGTAATATTGTTCGTTATCGACTTCGCTATTGGCGATCATCTGGTCAAGGTTAAAATCGGGGAAGAGGGTCTTGATATGATGACCCTGCTTCAGCTTCTCTTCTAAACCCAAAAGCTCACCGGCCGCCTTGTTGATGTTGGCGATGCTACCCTGCAGGTTGATAGCGATGATGCCCTCATTAACAGAGTTAATCACATCTTTAAACTGGTTCATCAGGCTGGTGACCCTGGCTTCCATCTTCTTTTCATTAAAGGAGATGTAAATCATATTGTTCAGTTTGTTAAGGAAATCCTGCATTTTTTCGTAGTGGTTTAAAAGTTTGCGCCGGTGCTGTTCGTTGAGAGCCAGCAACGATATGGTGCCAATTTTAATTCCGTTAAAAGTGATCGGCTGCATCATAAAAGCCAGAACATCACACTGGCCGGCGTAATGGCATTCGTTACAGCAAACCGCATGAGCAGTATTTTCGACAAAGATCGAGTCATCACCGGGCGATGAGAGAATCCGGTGAGTCATACAGCCTTCATCGTAGATGGCGCCGACCTCTTTTTCAAAGTAACCGCTTCCGGCGATTACTTCTAAATCCCTGCTGATCACACCGATCTCAATATCAACCACGCCAGCGAAGGCGCTGGTCACCTGCTGTAAGAAACCCTGGATACTTTTCAGCTCTTGCACAGGCTGCTCCTTTTATGCAAATAAGTTTAGATTTCCGGGTGATTTCTTGATAAATTAGGGTGACTAAATTTTAAAAATCTCATTGCCGCAGTGGTTAAGAAATTTTTCAAAATCACCATAAGACAGAGTGATCGTTGCCGTATTAACATTGGGATGAAAGTTAACCAGCTCCGCTTTGGCCAGATCGCGATCGAGCACCACTTTAACAGCTTTTTGTGTGTCATTGATCAGGCCAAATGGCGATACAGCTCCGGTTTCAAGACCTAAGTGATCCATCAACCGGCGTTCGGAGGCAAAACTGAGCTTACCTGCTGCCAGCTGCATAGAAAGCCCCATCAAATCAGCTGTTTTAGATTCTTCGAGCACTACCAGATAGTGTTGATTACCTTTATTATTTCTTAAAAAAAGGTTCTTGGCATGAGCCCCTTCAATCCCCTGCCAGTACTGCTTTGCCTCTTCCACCGTATAGACCGGCGGGTGTTCGTGGCGGGCGAAGCTGATATCAAGTTGTTCTAAAAGGTCATACAATTTTTGTTCATTTTCGATAATCATTACAACTGCCCCTTTCCCTTATTCCAAATATAACTACCAGCAGTCGGATCTAGCGGTCTAGTTATAGCTCTTTCAGCAAAAATGGCCCCAAGCCAAAAAACCAGAATCCACTTTTTAGCTGTTTGCCTGGACCCCTGATCACCGCCCGGCCATGACGGCGATCAAACAACCAGCCGCCGCTATAACATTCACCGGTTGGGCTGACCAGGTTTCCGATACCATGGCGTTTGCCTTTGTCCCAGCGCCCACTATAGACCAGCCCATTTGCCCAAGTTCGCCGGCCCCAGTTGTGAAAGATGCCACCAACCTGTTCTCCCTCATAACTACCCATAGGTTTAAAGGTAATCCGGGCAAAACCGGCCAGGAAACCTGCTTGCCACCTACCCTCGATTAAAGTGCCATCGCTTCGCTCAAGGCGGCCAAAGCCGTTAGGCAAACCGTAATCAAGATCGCCGTTATAAATAGAACCATCTGCCGGTAAGAACCGACCGCCGCCAGTTGCCACCCCGTTGATAAAAATCCCTTCAAAGCATGAACCGTCAGCAAATTTTAGCAGGCCTTCCCCATGCGGCAGGTTATCTTTAAATTCACCCTGATAAACTTTGCCATTAGGAAACTTTAGTTGCCCTGGTCCGGAGAGGTGACCTTCTTCAAATAAAGCGTTGAGTACCCGGCCATCGGGATAAACAGCCTGGCCTTTACCATACGGTAATCCTTCAAATAGCGGTCCTTTATATTTAGATCCGTCGGGGAAAAAAAATGTTCCTTTAGTTGTGAATTTGCCATCCGCAAATAATCCTTCGAAACGGGAACCGTCAGCAAAAAAGAAAGTCCCCCGGCCATCCATCTTATTTGCGACCCATTGACCGGCGAACTTGCGACCATCAGGCCAAGACTGGGTTCCTTCGCCCTGCTTCTGATCATTTTCCCATTGTCCATTATAGGATCTGCCATCCGGCCAGTTCATGTAACCCTGACCATTGCGTAAAGACCGTTTCCAGCGTCCCTTAAAAAGACGGCCGTCGGGCCAATGGTAGATGCCTCGCCCATCGTATAAACCATACTTGAAGTAGCCTTCGAACTTTTCACCACCTGGCCAGTAATAAGCACCCAGGCCATGCATCTGATCTTCGCGCCAGGCGCCAGTGTACCTGCGACCGTCGGCAAAAAAGTATGTCCCCTGCCCATGCATCAGGTCTTCCTTCCAGGTGCCTTCATATTTATCGCCGTTGGTCCAGGTAAAGATACCTTCGCCGTGAAATAAACCATTTTCCCAATCACCACTATAGCTACTGCCATCAGGCCAGGTTACCGTACCCCGGCCATGCGGTTTTTTATTGCGGGTATCTCCTCTGTATTCTCCCTCTCCGGCAATTCTCATCCTAAGTCCTCAGCCTTTCTGTTTGTTACCCTCTACTTCATTTCTACACAATTGGCAATTCTCCCTGCATCACTGGCTGCAAACGCGGTTCGTTCCGGGAGATAAGATAGCAGATTATAATTTATACAAAGAGTTTATTCGACTTCAATCGTGGTTTCTGCAACAAGCTTCTTTTTACGATTAGCCAGATATACCATGAATATTCCCAGTTCGTACAGGAGCATCAGGGGGATGGCCATCAGGACCTGGGAAAATACATCGGGGGGAGTAAGAATCGCCGATACAATAACATTGATCAAGAGGGCATATTTTCTGTTGCGTTTCAAAAATGCCGTATTCAAAAGGCCAATACTGCCAAGAAACCAGAAGACAACGGGTAGCTGAAAAACTAGGCCGAAGGAAAAGAGAAAGGTGGTGGTAAATGAGATATAGCGGGCGAAGCTGAAATTCGGCACCAGGTCGGCGGCGGCAAACCCGAGGAAAAAATTCAGGGCAAATGGCAAACCCACGAAATAGGCAAAAGAAAACCCTAAAATAAACAGAAGATACATTAAAATAGCCAGAACAAAAGCAGACCGTCTGGCCATTCCGGCTGCCGCTGTAATCAGAGCGACCAGTTGATAAAGGATAATCGGCAGGGTAATCGTAGCGCTGGTAATAAAGGCCAACTTCAGGTTAGCCATTAGCGCCTCAGCCGGGGTCAGAAAGATCAGCTGTAAATCGATGCCCCTGGCCTCAAAACCAAAAAAACTCATCTGACCCGGCAAAAGCAGCAGATGCCTGACCTGATCACTAAAGCTGAAACTGACGATCGCAAAAAGAAAAACCAGCACGATAATAATAATGAGGCGTTTGCGCAGCTCTTCAAAAAAGATTATTAACCTGTCTCTATCCATAGGCAATTAAGCCTTTACCTCCACCAGGTAGAAAAAATTACTGTTTTGCAGGCTATTCTTCGTCTTCCTGTACCGGTTGAACAGCCGGTTCGGTAATATCGTCCTCTGCAGGCTGCAGATAATCCCTATAGCTGAGAGCATCCTGGTAAACCTTACTATCCGCTTCTTCCTGCTCCAGGATCAAAGCTAACAGTTTCTCGGCTGCTTCCCGCTGATCTAAGTACTCACCCAGCAGCACAGTATAGTAAAAGCGATTCTGCCCACTTAGGGACCCGGCTTCCTGCATTTCTTCAAAATAAACGTTCAGCCACTGAATCTCTTCAGCTGCCAGTTCACCCAGGTCCGGCTTAGTCTCTTTGACCGAATTGAGCATACCAATAAGCGAAAGATGATAAAGCGGATCGGGCTGCTCACGAAGCCGCCCGAGTAAAAATGCGATCTGCTCAGTGGCAAGTTCGTCCTGATCATCCCCAAGCAAAAGATTGATCATTTCCAAGCGGTACTGAGGATTATCCGGTTCAAGTTCAATCAGCGAAAGGTAAATCGCAGTCAGCTTACCCTCCGCTTGGTCAAGCTCTTCCTGATCATCAAAAAACATCTGCTGGATATAAACCAGGTAACGGTAGTTGTCTGCCAGTTCGAGCAGCACAGCCTCGGTTGGTTCGTTTTCTTCCAGGTAGAGCTCAAGGCTGTCAATTTGCTGCTGATAGTAAGCAAGATAATCTTCCGGCTGCTGTTCGGCTTGCTGCTCCGGCAGCGCGGTTTGCTGATTACCCATTAAGGCCTGTGATATGTATACGCCAACCAATGACAATAACATTGCAAGCGCCAGGATACCGGCAACTATACCGGCCCAACGCTGTTTTTTTAAATCTCTTGCCCGCGGTTTGCTTTTCGCCAAAACACATACCTCCGGATCGTAATTATCTAAGTTATAATAAGGAGTTTAACGGTTAGTCTTCAATGATAACCAACAAACGCCCGCAGTTTTCACAATACACCATCGTTTCAGGATTGTAAAGGTGACCGCGCAATGCTCCGGATATGAAAACACGACAACCACCGCAGATATCATTATCTACCCGGGCCAGGGGCCTACCCTGGTGTTTTTCAGCCAGGATGCGGTACTTATTAAGCAGCTTTGAGTCGATCTCACCGGTTTTGTTAATGCGACGCACTTTAAGCTCTGCCAGTTTGCCATTTAATAGTTCCAGTTCCTCGGCCAGTTTTGCTTCCGTCTGCTTCAGCTTATTTTCATCCTGCTTTAACTGTTCATATAAAATGCCAATTCTCTCTTCCTGCTCTTCAATTGATTCCAGCAGGTTAATGAGCAAATCTTCAAGTTTTTTTCTTTCGGCATCAAGCTGATCCAAACGGCGCTGCTGCTGTTCAAGCTCTTTGACATTGACGTTTTTTCCACCATACATGCTTTCGTAAAGCTCTTTGCGTGTATCAATAGTTTTCTGGGTTTTCATCTCCAGCTCACGCATTTGTTTCTGATCCGCTCTAAGATTGGCATCGCTTATATCCCATTCGGCTCCAAGCGCTTCCAGGGCTTCGGCTTTCTCCTGTACTCCGCTTTTTAGCGGCGCATTGTCAATGTCCTCTTTAATCCCTTGAAGAGCAAGGTCAATTTCCTGAAGATCCCAGAGCAATTTAAGCTGCATCGCTTTACATCCTTTCTCGATCTAAGTAGAAGAAGCAGGCTTGCACCTGCTTCTATAATTAATGTTCATTCCGGTTGCAACTTGCTGCAATCCGGCTTCGAAACTCTTTCATCATGATCAGACAGACTGGCCCGGGTACCGGTGCTGGCAAAATCAGTGAATCAATACTGCGGGCCGGATTTACCTCCATGTTGGTCGAAGTAACCCAGACCTCTGTGGCTTTTTGCAGTTCTTCCAGGGTCAGAGCTTCTTCCTGATAGCTGATCTTCTTTTCGACCAGAATATCAAGGACAATTTGGCGGCTGATCCCCGGTAGAATCAGGTTTGTGGCCGGATGAGTCCTGACTACTCGGTCAATTACAGCAAAAAAATTGGAACGGGTACCTTCGGTTACGACTCCGTCCGGACGATAGAGAATTGCTTCTGCTGCTCCGGATTCAAATGCTTTCTGCCGTGCTAACAAGTTAGGCAGCAGGTTAACTGTTTTGATATGGCAGTTAAGCCAACGCTCATCCGGCAGGGTTATCAGATGGAGTGGTTTAACCTGCTCCAGTGGTGTTAGTGGTGGCATTTCACGCACATACATGATCATTGATGGTGTGCTCTCTTCCGGGAACAGATGATCGCGCTTGGCACTACCCCTGGTAACCTGCAGGTAAAGATAACCATTGTCGTAGCCGCTTTTTGCAATCAAATCATCGGCGGCAGCGATCATTTCGGCTCTTCGGTATGGCAGCATCAGTCTGATTGCTCTTGCACTGTTCTGCAGGCGATCAAGATGAGCATCAATGTAAAAGAGACAGCGATCGTAATAGCGGATTACTTCATAAACTCCGTCTCCTAAAAGATAGGCACGATCTTCAAGTGATACCTTAGCCGAAGATAACTCCACGACAGTACCATCAATCCAAGCCAGGTTCTGCATCATTTCCAACTCCGCTCCTCAATCTGTAGCATCTACGGTACCACAACCTTAGTTGGATGTCTATTGTCAATACCAGCTCTGCCTTTAACGGTAAGCAGCGATAATTAAATCAATTTCTTTTTTTAAACCTGGAGCAAGGGGCAGCGGATGATGGTTTTCCAAAATCCACAACGCTTTTTCCCGGGCATTTTCTTCTGCTTCACGACATCCTTCCGCCTGCCATTTACCGTACGGGCTGCGATTAATCAGCTCTGGTTGCCACAGCTCGCGCATATGTTTAAATGTATGCGGTTCAACCATAAAATGGTCCTCAGATCCAACCCTGGCGATGGTTTCTAAGGCCAGGGTCTCTGTATCAACGGTGATACCGCCGACGGTTTGGCGGATTATTTCGTAAATTTCACAGTCCAGGAGGAGCTGTTCGAAAGAAAAAATTACCGCTCCGGCCAGCAAACCGGCCCCACACATCATATCGGCCCCGGCAAATGCACTAACCATTCCCGATAGGGCATTTTCCACCCCGGCATGCCAGTTGGAGGCCTTAGCCCCGGTGGCAAAGGTACCTACATTGGAGGGCAGCCCGTAATAACGGGCCATCTGGGCGGTAAGCGCCTGCAGAATAAAATCTTCCGGACCTCCACAGCAAACAGCCCCGGTTTTTAGCTCCATCACTGTGGCACAGGAGCCGTAAAATGTCGGCGCTCCGGGCCGATGACACTGCAGGAATACAATGCCGGCCAGCACCTCGGCGTTGGCCTGGGCCAGACTACCCGCCAACGTAGCCGGGGCAGTTGAGCAGCCAATCTGCATGGTTAAGAACCCGGTCGGAATACCGGCATCGGCAAAAATCATGGCCGCTTCAAGCCCTTCCGGATCATAAGCCAGGGGACTGATACTGCACTGAAAGTTGGAGATTAGCGGTCTTCGGCGTAGAGTTTCACTGCCTCCGGCCACCGCTGCCGCAAGCTCCACCGAACCGCGGGCAGATCGAGGGTTAACAGCAGTCATTGCCTGGACATGCTTAGCGGAAAATTGTAGTTGAACTGCCAATTCAGATAGAGGTTGTTGGGATTTTGGCTGATCCTGGGCACTGATGACCGGCCAGAGGAAAGCGATCTCTTCCAAATAATCAGCAACCAAGGTAGCTTTCTCCAGGTCTGACATATTTGACTTGCGCAATTTGCCGCTATCCAGATCGATTACCTGGAGGCCACAGCCATCCAGAGTCAGGTAACCGTGCTTGCCGTCTAAAAACAGATCATTTTCCGGATCACGGGCGCATAGGGTAAAATGGGCCGGAGCATGCTGCAGTGCCCTGTCCACTAAGTCCGGGGGGATAAAAACAAGGCTACGACTGCGGTCTACTTTGGCACCGGCAGCTTCAAGCAGGTCAAGAGCGGCAGGTAGCGGCATCCTGATGCCGACCTTCTCAAGAATATAGCGGGATGCCTGATCGATTTTCTCCGCCTGCTGCTGATCCATTAAATCAAGCTTAGTTTTAAAGATAAGCGGTTTGATGCCTCTTCTGTTATCTGCTGCAGCCAAAACCGCACCTTCCTCTGCTGTATCGAGCTGATTATATTAATCTACTGATCATTAGTCTTAAACTGCTGTTTTTTTAAGCTTCCTACGTCTGAGAACCAGAAAAACAATTAAAGCAATAATGGCCAGAAGGATCAGGAGTGGCCACGTAACCAAAGGGATTGACCAAACCTGATTAATTCTGCCGGCGGTGGCAGCATAATATTCATCGATCTCCGGCAGTCCGGAATTCCCTACCTTCTGGGATGCGGCATACTCCAGAATCGTTGCCCACACTTTTAGTTCCTGGCCGTCAGTGTAGACGATCAGGCTGTCAAGCTGATCATCGGCTACCGGATTACCCTCGCTGTCTTTAAGCACCAGGTCCAGCTGAGGCATCATTTCTCCCACCATCGGCAGAAATGAAAGGATATAAGTATCGGTAACCAGGCAGTAGAGCTCTTCGTCACCGCGCTCCAGCGGTACGTAAAGACTATCATCATCCACCTGGCGACCCCCTCCGCTATAGCGCTCGGCGCTGATTACTGCTCCACTGGGAAAAATCATCGTTGAAGGAAGTGGCTGATCAATGAAAGGGATGGTGAAGAGTACAGCATTACCGGGATTATAGTTGTAACGCAACCCTGAAAATTGCAGGAAATAGGTATCGCCATACATTTCGGATAACAGGGCTGCCACTTCCAGGGCGCGGCGCATCTCCTCTCCGGTCAGGTAAACAGCCACAATCGGGTAACCGGCATCGCCGTCAGGCCCGATGCCTAAGCCAATCAACTCGGCTAAATCATAGACCGAAATCTGACCAAAAGCGTGCGGCATGGTCCCCGGATTAATACTACCGCGGATTGAACCGTTGGCCTGCAAGGCAAAATCAATCTCGCGGCCGGTTTTCTCTGCAGTTACCAGACGCATGGCATCGGTAACAAAGTTGCCAAAAGGCGTCTCCTGTAGCTGCGGGGTATTGGGTATTTCAAAAGCAGCCAGTGCCACTCTGTCAAGCACGGATGTAAAACGGCCACCAGTTTTTTCGGTAATCAGCTCGTTTAACAGAACCGTGTACTCTTCAATCACAGCATCAATTTCGGGATCCAGCGGTAAATTGTAATCCAGGGGAATCAGATAGGGAATGCCATTTTCTTCATTGCGGGCCCTTAGCTCTCCCGTTTCCGGGTTATATGCCAGGTCAAGGCGGCCTAAATTACTTAAGAGTTCTCCGGTTTGTACAATATAAGTTGAGCCTTCAATAATTGGGGCATGCAGGGCAGTGTGGCAATGACCGCTAATAATCACATCAATACCGGGTACTGTCATTGCAAGCTGCTGGTCTTCGCCGTTCTCAACCCCGCTGTGGCTGAGCGCAATCACCAGCTGGGCACCCTGGTTGCGTAGGTCTTCAACCAGGCGAGCAGCTGTCTCCTGCTGGTCAGCAAAGGTAACTGGCTCGTTTGCTGTGGTATATGATACTGCCTGTTCGCCAATCAGACCGAAGAGGCCTACCCGCAGACCATTGTCAAGTGTCATAATCACAGACTCACGAAACAGACCTTCTGTTGCCAATAGATGATTCGTGGGAACGATCGCATTTGAAGCGAGCACAATAGTTATGGCATGAGCTTCAGGGTAACCGGCTTCAATCAGGTAGTGGGCCAGGATATCGGGACCGTAATCGTACTCGTGATTGCCAATGGTAACTGCATCGTAACCGAGCAGCTGTTTTATGGTCAGCTCCATGGCGTAACCGCGTGGAATCAGCCAACTGTAAGGTGAACCGCCGATATAATCACCGCCGGACAGCAAGAGGACCGGTTCGCTGGTGGAGCTTTTTTCAGCTCGGATCTGCTTTACGGCTGCCGCCAGACGGGCATAGCCCCCAAGAGTAGGATTCTCCTTTGTCGGGTGATAGTCAACAGTGGGGGAATGTGGAATCACCGATCCATGCTCATCATTGGTATGGAGGATAGTCAGGTAAAGCTCTTCCGCAAAAGCAGTGTTAATACCCTGTGGACTGCACATTAGCAGGGCAAAAGCAGCAAAAGTAATCAGGATAATTTTTAGGGTGGCTTCAAAGAAAGTTCTTTTTCCCTTTCCTTTGGTTAAGTTCAGTCCTTGAGTCATGTCAACACCCCTCTTTTTTATTGTTGGTTAAGCTTATAAACTTCAACAATAAAGATGATAAATCCTGCCTCGGTCAGCTACGGGGTATAGTTTCAATGAAAAGATCCATGACCCCGCCACAGGCCATTCCTTCTTCCTCAGCGTCCTCAGCCGTCAAACGTTGTCTAAAGAGAAGCGGCTTGTCCTGATCAAGTTGTAGCAGCGCTTCACGCTTTGCATCAGCTTCGGAGCAACCACCGCCAATTGTGCCCACAATGTTTCCGTCGGGGAAAACAATCATCTGCGATCCAGGCTTACGGGGCGTTGACCCGAATGTTTCAACAATGGTAACCAGTGCTGCCCGCTGCTTTGATTGTTCAAGTGCTGCCAGGGCTTTAATCACGGCTACCGGTGCGACCTCCGCCCTGCTGCTGTTACGCCTGACGGCAGTTATTTCAGCCAGAATACTGAGGGCTATCTCCGGCTCGGTAATAGCCCCGATTGAAAGACCGATCGGGGCATGCAACCGGGTCAGTTGTTCCTTACTAGATCCTTCTTTTTCAAGCTCCTGCAGTAGGCCCCTGACCCTTTTCCGGCTGCCGATCATCCCCAGATAAGCAGCGCTACGGCTCAGGCTCTTTTCAAGACAAAGCCGGTCATAGCGGTGCCCCCTGGTTACAATAACAATGTAATCGGATTCGGAGGCTTCGAGCGAATCGATAGCGCTCTCGAAAGAATCGCAAATCACCAGGTCAGCATCAGGATGGCTCACTTTGTTAGCAAAAGAGGGGCGGTCGTCGATCAACAATATCTGGTAGTCAAGCGGGGCGGCCATTTTACACAGTGCTCCACCAACATGACCACCGCCTAAAATGATCAACCGCGGCCGGGGCAGCAGCGAGTGGATAAAAAAAGTAATCTCTCCGTACTTAGAAACAGCTTTTTTTATGATGCCGCTCTGACCGCCGGCGGTCATTTGTCCGATTAAAGTTTCAACTACCACCGCTGCTTCCGCTTCAAGGCTGCCGGCAAGCAAGCCTCTGTCTGAGTAAACCGCCTTGCTACCGATTAGCTTCGGGAAATCAGGGCAGCTTATAACCGTAGCCAGCAAAGTTGTTTCGCCTTTGTGCATTGAATCAAGAACTTGACGATAGAGCTCCAACTAGCAGGACTCCTTTTATCCACTAACATTTAGTACTTGACTAACTGATCTGCCGATCGAGCTACCAAAGTTGTCTGAAAGCGGCTGGTGAAAATAAGCTTTAGAATACTTTGCGGGTGCCCATTCCACCGGTGATATCAAGTACTTCGCCAGTAATGTAATCCGCATCGGGCGAAGCAAAAAAAGCGACCGCCGCAGCTACATCTTCGGGTGTTCCGATCCGGCCAAGCGGCGTGGCTTTTGCTGCTTCGGCTGCCACCTCATCTACACTTTTACCCATAATAGTTGCTTCTTTTTCCCAGCCCCACCTTTTAAACTCCGTTTCGATATCACCGGGGCAAAGAGCATTAACACAAATTTTAAAGGGCGCCAACTCGATGGCCATTGAGCGGGTCAGGCCGATCAAGCCGGCCTTCGAAGCACAATAGGCATGGATCCAGATTGCCCCTCGGTGCGCCGCCCGCGAGGACATGTTAATAATTTTGCCGCCTTCAGGGTTATCCATCATCAGCGGAACAGCCGCACGGCAACAGAACATTGCACCGGTAAGATTAACCTCGATAGTTTTACGCCAGTCGTCGGGGTCCGTCAACACAAGCGGAGCCGGGCCGATCGTAGTGCCGGCATTATTAACAAGGATATCAAGACGGCCGAAGGTTTTTTTTACTGCTTCGATCATTTTTTCAACCGAACTTAAGTCAGTAACATTTACTTCAACCGCCAGCGACTGAACTCCGCAGGCAGCAATATCGGATGCCACACTTTCTAGTTCTCCACCCTGGGTCTGTTCATAGATTTCAGGGCCTGTCGTGGAGCCGAGATCAGCAACAACTACAGCCGCGCCTTCAGCGGCCAGGCGCATAGCGCAGGCATAGCCAATTCCTTTTTTTCGACCGGCTCCGGTTACCAGGGCGACCTTGCCTTGCAATCTTTTCATCTCTAAATCCCCTTCCGGCTAATGAATCGGCCAGGGCAAATCCATACCACCAAATAGCGCTTCGGGATCAGTACGGACATTGACACAAGCCGGTTTGCCACTGGCAAAGGCTTTTTGCAGCGCCGGCTTAATATCGGCGATTTTTTCCACATAAATACCGACGCCACCTAAGGTTTCCACCAGCTGATCGTAACGCATGAAGCCTAAGTCAGCACCGATTGTGCGTTCAGGACCGTAAGTCTGACGTTGAACACGGCGAATCTGACCCCAGCCGCTGTCATTGGAGACAACGCAGACAACCGGGATATTGTGGCGCACCGCGGTATCAAATTCCATCACGCTAAGCCCCAAAGAACCGTCTCCACTGATCAGCACCACCGGGCGATCAGGGTAGGCCAGTTTGCCAGCCAAGGCGAAAGGCAGGCCAACCCCCAGATGCCCAAAGGCCCCGATCCACTGTAGAGAACCGGGGCTGTATGCCTGCAGTGAGAGAACGGTAAAACCGGCAATATCGCCGCCGTCAACTGCAACTGCAGCATCCCGGGGCAGAAACTGCTGTATTTCAGCCACCAGGCGGGCCGGATGGATCGGTTCAGCATCTGATGTCGCGTGCTGATTGATTGCATCGCGAGCCACTGCTTTGAGGGTCTGCACAGTAGAAGGCCACTGTGGATCGAGATTCATTTTAGCCCCGGTCATTGCCAGGGTTAACTGTTGCAAAATAGCCCCGGCATCACCGGGCAGAGCAACGTCAACCGGCCGGTTTTTGCCGATATCCTCGGTATGGATATCAACCTGGATTGTTTTCATATTTGCCTTAAAAAGAGGCGGACGGCCGTAACCGAGGGTCCAGTCAAAACGGGTCCCCAATATTAAAACCAGGTCGGCCTGCATCAGCCCTAAGGGGTAAAAGCCACCGGAAAGAGGATGATCTTCCGGAATTGCTCCCCGGGCCATGGTCCTGGTGTAAACCGGGATATTGGTTAACTCGGCAAAAGCGGCCAGCTCATCGGCCGCGCCAGACCACCAGACACCGCTACCAGCGATAATGACCGGGCGCTCGGCCTTGCATAATAAATCGGCAGCCTCTTTGACAGCATTTTCACAACTGAAAAGACGGGTCTGCGGACAATAAAGAGAAGGATATCTCACTTTGAGCTCGTCACCGACTTCGGCTTTGATGATGTCGATCGGGATTTCCAAAAACACCGGACCCGGACGGCCGCTTTTTGCCTGGCGAAAAGCAGTGGCCACATATTCGGGCAGGCGCTCAACCTGGTAAACAGAACGGGCCCACTTAACCAGGGGCCTGACAATCTCCAGTTGGTCAATATCCTGCATCGAACCGAGATCACGCATCGCCAAAGAACTGCGCCCGGCAATAACCACCATTGGTACAGCGCTCTGGGCAGCTACAGCAATTCCCGGCAGGGCATTAACCACGCCCGGCCCGGCAGTAACCACAGCTACTCCCGGTTGACCGGTAAAACGGGCCCAACCCTCAGCCAGGTGAACAGCCGCCTGTTCGTGGCGGGTATCAATGATCCGAATTCCTTCGGTTAGACAGCCATCAAATATTGGATTGATGTGACCACCGCTCAGGGAAAAGATCAGCTCTACCCCTTCTTTTTTTAACATTTTGGCAACCAGGTTGCCGCCGTGCAGTCGCTTCTCCATCTACAGAACTCCCTTCTGCCTTAACTTTAAATGTCTTTGTATTCTATTCCCAAAATTTCATGGTGCCGGTTTCCAACAAACTGACGTGTAGCTGAAATGCATCACGTAGATTCTGGCTGATATGGCCTGAAGGTGACCCTTCTAGGTATCGGTGAAGGTAATCGCGATAATCAGGATGTGCGCATTTATCAATAATGGCGCGGCTTTTTTCCCGCGGGCCCAAGCCGCGCAGGTCAGCGAGACCGTGCTCGGTAACCAACACCTGGACCGAGTGTTCATTATGATCGGGGTGTGTGACCATCGGTACAACGGTTGAAATTTTTCCATCCTTAATGGCTGAGGGCGCCATGAAAATTGACAGATAAGCATTACGCGTAAAGTCACCGCTGCCACCAATGCCGTTCATCAGCTCGGTGCCACAGACATGGGTTGAGTTTGAATGCCCGCCTAGATCAAATTCAAGCGCCGTGTTAAGGGCAATAACCCCTAAGCGACGGATGACACCGGGATTGTTGGAAAGCTCCTGCGGTCGCAGGACTATACGCTGGGTGAAGAAATCCATGTTGTTATAGATACGCTGTAGATTATCGTCAGAAACAGTAAGACTACAGGTGCTCGCCCCTAAAAGGTGGCCTTGTTCCATCAGATCAATCAATCCATCCTGAAACACCTCGGTAAACATCAGGAAGGGCGGAATATCAGGGTCGTCGCCCAGGGTTGACATCACAGCATTGGCAATGTTCCCAACCCCGGCCTGCAGCGGTAAAAATTCGGGAGGAATCCGTCCAGCCCGCTGTTCGTCAAGCAGAAAATCAACCACCTGATGAGCAATGCGACGGCTGATCTCATCGGGCTGGTGTAGCGGGGCCATGCCATCAGGCTCATTATTATCAATAACAGCAACGATTTTTTTTGGATCAACCAAAGCATAGGGCAATCCGATTTTATTCAGCGGTTCGTAAATCGGGATCGGGTTACGATGTGGGGGGGTAGGCAACATAACCACATCGGCCATTTCGCTTAAGCGGACCGAGTGGTAACGGTTTAGTTCGATGATCACTTTTTCGGCACAATGTAAAAATGTCGGTGACGCGCCAATTGAAGTCGAGAGATAAACCCGGCCATCCTTGGTGATTTCGGCCGCCTCGATAACCGCCCAGTCAACAGGCCCGAGAAACCCGAAGAGAACAGCCTGGGGCAGGTGCGAGAGGTGCATGTCGGTAAACTCAATTTTATTTTCATTAATTTGCTTGCGCATAATCCGGGAAGACTGGTAAGGGGCTCTCCAGGCCACCGCTTCTGCTTCAGCCAGTAAATCGTCAAGCTGGCCGGTTGAAGCGCCGGTAAGCACATTCAGTTTATAAGATTCACCTTTGGCATGCAGCTCTTTGGCCCGGCGGGCTAAGGCCCGGGGGATTGCTTTGGCTGAACCGGCAGCCGTAAAACCACTGAAGGCCACCGTCTGTTTGTCTTCAATAAATGCTGCAGCTTCTTCGGCTGAGATACGAGGAAAATGTAGTGGGGACATGCTGCGACCTCCAGTCTGCTAATCTACAGTTTAAGCCTATTATAATCTAATTATAGCGAAGCGGTTCGAACTTTTTATAGGTTAAACCCCGCCAGAGCCATTCCAACGGTCCGTACTTAAACTTTTTAAACCAGAGATTACTCCAGAGGACCTGGAGCAGGTAAAGCGCAATGGTAATCACCACGCCCTGGGCCAGTGATACTTTGTAGAACAAGCCGAAACCAAACCCATAGAACAGGGTAATCAGAATCAGGGTCTGAGTCAGGTAATTGGTCAGGGCCATTCTGCCGGCGGAGGCAACCGGGGCAAGGATACGCCGGCACCGATCAGTCTGCAGTGACAAGAGGACCAGGGCTACATAAGCGGGGAAAATAAAAAGCGAAGCCAGGTAGTTGGTCATCATCAGCATGGCAATTCTAGTAGTGGGCCCTACCGGCCAGACAGCAGTTTCAAAAAGGATGTAGAGAAAAAGAAAAAAAGCGCCGACCGGAAAGCCGATTGTACATATTTTTATAAACAGCGGCCTGTTACCCTGAAGATCCCTAAATATTCCTTTTCTGCCGACATAAAGACCGCACAGAAAAAAGGCCAGGACCGCAGGAATCCAGACGAACAGGCTGATAATGATGTACGGCACTTCATTAACCAGCCGATAAAAAAACAACTCGGTGAAGCTTCCGGTGGAATAAACTGCAACAGCAACGCTGATCAGCTCGTTCATCATCTGGTCGTAACTATCACCGGCCATAACCTCTCCGAAGCCCTGCACAAAACCAAACAACCCCTGCAAAACCAGAGTAGCAATAAAAAGCCCAATAATCCACCGCTTAACCTGCTGCTCGTTTTTACTGCGAAAGGCAAGAAGGATAAAGCCAGCCAGGGCATAGGTAAAGAGAATATCGCCGGACCAGAGTAAAAACAGGTGAATAGCTCCTATGATGAGCAACACCACTAACCGGCGGCGGTATAGGGGAACCAGCTCCAGTCCTTTTGCAAGGGTGCGTTCCATAAAAATGTAAAAGCCAAGGCCGAAGAGAAAAGAAAAGATGGCGTAAAACTTGCCGGTAAATAAAAGCTGGATCAACCAGGCCACTGTTTGATCCAGACCCGGGGATAAAGCTGAAGGCATCCGGTCCATCATCACCGGAATTTTAAAAAATGACATGTTAACCATCAGGATACCGAAGAGGGCAATGCCCCTGATAATGTCTATTTCACTGATTCTTTCAGCCGGTTGAACCGGCGTTGGCTGGATTGGTTGCATCTTAGCGCCTCCTTCTTAATGATGAGCTTAAAAATATCTTCAATACTTTAATGAAGCTATCTGATTTTGCGATCCTGAAGAGCCGGGAATGTGGAGCGAATTCTTGTTGTTTCCTGCGGGTCGATACTGATTATTAGCTGTTCTTCAGTCAATCCGCCGCGGGCCAAAAGATCTCCCCAGGGGCTGACCACCAGGCTGTTTCCGCCATACTGCCGATCACCCTGCCCACCGGCACAGTTGCAAGCCACTAAAAAAGCGAGATTCTCAAGAGCCCGGCTGCGGTTAAGAATCAGCCAGTGTTCCAGACGGGCCAGTGGCCAGGCGGCAACAACAAAGATAGTGTCAACTGCTGAATCGCTCATTTTGCGGTAGAGCTCAGGAAACCTTAAATCGTAACAGGTAGAAAACCCCCAGGTGCCGTACTTGCTTTTCAAAACATAAAGATCACTGCCTGCCTTCAGAATTTCACTTTCCGCCGACTGGTAACCAAAGAGGTGCATCTTACGGTAAATTCCGCTAAGAGAGCCACTTGGACTGATCAGCAAAGAAGTGTTGTAGTAGTTGTTTGCATCCCGCTCAACAATGCTACCGGCCAGCAGGTACGATCCGAGTTTTTCAGCCCAGGGTGCCAGACGGCTATAGGTTTCACCTTCCAGAGATTCGCTCTCCAATCGGTAGCGATCAAAGTTAAAGAAACCGGTCCCCCAGATCTCCGGCAGCATGATCAGCTGCAGTTGATCCTCTTCGGCAACTGTCTGCTCCAGGATCTTTTCGACCCGCAGCAAGCGGTCATTTTTTGTTTCGCTGTCGTTAACTGCCAGCTGAATTATTTTCATCCTCAGCACTGGCGTCACTTCCTTTTGTAGCTTTCAGCTATTGGAGAACAGTTAGTCTCTGATCCATGGCGGTGCCAGGCAGCGGTAAGTGAATGTGGCACCTCCAACCCATGATCCTCCATCAGGCAGCAATTTGCCATCACCGTTGCCGGCTCCCCGTCAGCCTGAATCTTTCCCTGATCCAACACCATAACCCTTGTGCAAACCTCGAGAATAAATTCCAGATCGTGCGAAGCGGTAAGCATTGTCTTCTGTTCCATGTCCTTTAGCATCCCAACCAAACGTCGACGGTAGCGCATATCGAGATCTGCTGTCGGTTCATCCAAGATCAGCAGCTCTGGTTGCATGGCTAAAACACCGGCCAACGCCACCAATCTTTGTTCTCCGCTTGACAGCTGATGGGGCACTCGATCGAATAATGGAGTAATGCCCGTCGCCCCGGCCGCCAGGTCAACATTAGCGGCCACTTCTTCCACCGGCAAACCCATATTCTGCGGGCCAAAAGCAACATCTTCACGAACAGAGGGACAGATCAGTTGATCAGCAGTGTGCTGAAATACCATGCCAACCGCTGGATTGAAGCGACCTTTTAAAACCGGGAAACCGCCGATTTCAATTGTGCCCAATTTAGCACTGACAATCCCACAGATCAATAAAAAAAGGGTTGTTTTACCGGCTCCATTCGGTCCGATTAAACCAACCCGCTCTCCTCTGTGCACCTTGAAACTGATCGCTTCTAATACCGCGGCCTGCCCCGGGTAACCAAATGCAAGATCTATGATCGACAGTACTGAAGACAATAATCGGTCTCCTTTATCCAAATTTCACTTGATTATATCACAAGAATTTTGCCCGGGCTTTGAACCGAGTTATCTTTCAGGAGGCTCGGAAATAGAAAAACTGCAGAAAAACAAAACCGGCTGCCAGCAGCAGGGCTACTGCCAAAGCCAGCCTGTCACCAGTCCGAACCGGTCCAGCTTTCAAAACGAGGCTTTCTTCTCCGTAACCACGCAGGGTCATAGCCTGAAAAACCCGCTCTGATTGGTTATGACTGCGCACCAGGAGAGTGCCAACTATGTAAGCCAAAGGCTTCAGAGATCTAACCGAGCGACCTTTAAAGCCTCGCAACCCAGCTGCTACCTGGGTTTGACAAAGGTCTGTTAAGAGTTGATAGATATAGCGGTTAGTAAAGACCAGCATCTCAGCCAACAGCGCCGGTAACCCTAAGCATCGCAGGGCCCCAACCATTTTCTGTAAAGGAGTGCCGGCAAAAAGGACGAGGACAAGAGCAAAAATACAGAGAAATTTTCCCGCGATCAATAATACAGCTAAGCTGCCCTCCAGTTTCAGGGCCAGAGGGCCGATTCTGGCCAGAACTGTGCTGCCGGCACCGAAAGGCAAAATGAGGGCCAGCATTAACAAGAAAAACCCGGGCAGGCGGAGGCGCGTCCAGTAATAGGCAAAGCTAAGCTGCGACAAACTGTAAATAACCACAGTCACTAAAATAATCAGGGGCAGCAGCCAGAGCTCGCGGATCATTGAAAAGCTGAAGATTAACGCCAGCAAAGCAACCAGCTTATGGCGGACTTCCCAGCGTGACAAGAGGCTTGACTGCGCAGCTGTGGTGGGAACAGGAGTGATCATTTTTCTTCCGCCTCCAGCAGTTCTGGCTTAACCCGCAGCAGAAAGAGGACTACCAGCGCTGTAAAGCCCCCTTCCAGCAGGGCAACAGGCAGATGCGCCCCGGCCAGGGTGATGATTGCCGCCCTTTCGGCGGAAACATCTAATTGAGCGGGAATTGTATAGATTAAAAGCAGCGCCGCAACCAGTGCCCCTAAGCCTAAAGCCATAAAACTGCCAAGGAAAGCCAGCAAACCGTTAGTCACCTTATTATCTTTGCCAAAGTACCGGCGGGATCGGAAAAGAGCACCGGCCAGCAAGGCCGGTATCCCGATCAGGCAGGCATTAATGCCCATGGTCGTTAGACCGCCATGTTGAAACATCACCGCCTGGAAAAAGAGCCCTACTAATATGGCGGGAAAGGCAAACCAGCCAAGAATTATGCCCAACAGGCCCGATAAGATCAGGTGGACACTGGTTGGCGGCACCGGAATATGAATCAGCGAGGCGACGAAGAAAACAGCAGTCAGTAAAGATGCCCGCGGGATTAGCTCCCGTGGGTTTTTAAATATCGATTTAATCCTCTTCAGCGAAAACCAGGTCATACCCCCTGCGGCTGCATAGCCGCCAAGGGCAACTGAAACCGGTAAAATGCCGTCAGGTATATGCATTAGCTGCTCCTCCTGCTAAAGTAAAAAGCTGTGCCGATCGCGCCCCAGGCTACAACCAGGGCCATCACTATTTTTTGCAGGAAACTGAGCCCACCTGAGCCATCCACTACAGCTTCTTCAGCAGCTGTCACCTCGAGTCTAATTAGATCGCCATGCCCGGCCAGGCGAACCTGAATTTCCCACAATCCAGGCCGGCTATAATCGGGTACGAAGATAAAGCTTCCTTCTTCATCGCAGGTTCCGGTTAACCAGGGTTCAAGTGGCTCATCCGGAGCATAGATCGCTACCTGCCCACCGGCCATTGGTTTTCCGGAATCGTAAAGCGCGATCACTTCTACCGCACTGATTGGCACAGCACCGATATCGACTCCATGTGCAGAAACTATAAATGGAGAAAGAAGTAAGATCAGAGCGCTTGCCAGGCTGATCCAGCTTAATCGAAAAGCACGGTTATTTATTGTTTCCATCCCGGATTCACCTGCCTCATTCAGGGATCGATAAGAATCGTTATTCCAAAAAGGCAGCCAGGGCATGACCTTCGCCAACATGGGCCAGATGAGTCATCACCGCGACCAAAAGCTCAAAATCATCTGCTGCTAACATGCTTTCCAAATCACTTAAGCTAACCGCAAGAGTACCATCGACTGCCAGGGCAGCCATCGGTCCGAATCCAAGCGCTTCCATATTGATATCATCGTCTGGATCTTCGTCAAAATCACCGAAGAGGTGATCAAAGTGAAAAGTCATCTCTACAGTGGCGCTGCCGCCGGCCTGCAGAATGCCCTTTCTTTCATCTCCAACGTATTCACCACCCAGGTAAGCAACCTCACGGTCGAGTCCGATCTCGAAATCAACTGTTTCTCCATTTTTCTCAGCTGTGCCGACCAACAGTACCACAAAGCCATCCGCCGGGCCGCCTGTTGCCCGGACCATTTCCCAGTAAATGGCGTTATAGCGGCCGGACGGAACAGCCTCTGCTTCGCCAACCACAGCAGGGTCAGCATCCGGTGAGGCCAGGTCAACTGTAAGGACTCCGCCCAGGTCAACTCTGCCCTGGATCAGATCCTCAAACTCCCAGCCCAGATCAGTTTCAAAGGGCGGATCGGTCTGAAAAGCCGAAACTGAAGCCAAAGTTACGTAAGCATGATCAAAGCTAAGCGACCAACCATCTTTACAAACAAAACCTTCCCGGATAAATTCTTCTCCATTAGCGGTAAAAATTAGAAGTCCCGTTTGGTCTGTTTCTTCCGGGGGTAGCTCTTGCTCGACCACCTGCTCCGCTGTGCAGCCTGCCACTAAAAGCAGGGCCAGAAAAATCGTTGAAAAAACAGCCGGTAAAACAAATCTTCTCATTCACCTAAACCTCCTGATTCGTATTTTTAAAGACGACACCACTCTGGAAGTAGCACGTTATTATATTTTAGTAATACTATTCACGAAAAAATACAGTATTCCTGCCTGCAATCATTATTAATATCATTATTTTTGGAATTGAGTCGGAGAAGACGACAAATCAAATCGCCCTGTCAATGAGGCCCCCGCCGAGGACCTCGTCTTCATTATAGAATACCGCCGACTGGCCAGGCGCAACTGCCTTTTGTGGTTCACTGAAAAGCACGCGGGCTGTTCCCGCTTCCGGCGGGTAGAGCAAAGACGGCACAGCCGGGGCACGGTAACGGATTTTGACGGCTATCTCCTGTGGTTCGAGAGGAATTACTCCACCGACAAAGCTCAAGGCGTTAACAATAAGACCGCTACTATTAAGATCCTCTTCCCGGCCAACAACGATCCTGTTCTGAACGGCATCAATACGAACTACATAAAGAGGCCATTTTGCAGTAATGCCCAACCCTTTTCGCTGACCAACAGTGTAAAAAGCGATACCGCGATGACGTCCAAGAAGCTCTCCCTCTACCGAATAAATCTCACCCGGCTGCACAGCTGCGGGACATTCGCGTTCTAAAAATCGATGGTAATCATGATCCGGAATAAAACAGATCTCCTGGCTTTCAGCCTTCCTGGCCACAGGCAGTTTTTCAGCCGCCGCTAGATCGCGAACCTGTTCTTTGGTCAAGTCACCCAACGGGAACAACGTTTTTGAGAGCTCCCGCTGGCCGAGCATATAGAGCATGTAGCTTTGGTCTTTTTGCAGATCCCGGCCGCGATAAAGGCGGTAGCGGCTGGCAGTCGCATCAAAGTGATTGTTTACATAATGGCCGGTGGCAATATAATCAAGGTCCAGACCCTCTGCCTTTTTCAAAAGCGCAGAAAATTTTAGATGGCGGTTGCATTCCACACAGGGGTTCGGAGTTTTTCCCTGCAGGTAATTTTCTTTAAAATTTTTCACTACAGTATCATAGAAAAGATCTTTTAAGTTAAAGGTATAGTGAGCTATACCTAGTTGATCTGCTACCCGTCGGGCGTCGTTTACCGCTTCCAGCGAACAGCAGCCCTGCTGCTGATCATCTGCCCGCGCTTCAGATTGCGGATCAACCCAGAGGCGCATAGTTATCCCGACCGGTTTGTAACCGGCACGTAATAGCAGGAGGGCCGCCACTGAGCTATCAACCCCGCCGCTCATCGCTACCAGCACTTTTTTATTCATGCTATCCGGTTCCATCATTACTGTTCCTCATAAGATAAGGCACCCCTGAACCAAATTCAGCGGGTGCCCATAGGTTATTAATCATCGATTTATTTTAAGCTATTAACTTAAGGCAGGCTCCACCAGCCGACTTTACTGCCGCCGCTATCCTCGATGTAGGTTTCGAGGATCTGCGAATAACCATCTACATTAATTGTCGTTGTGGAATCGTTAGTTTCTTTGGAAACCCTGGTAATACCATCACTGGTTCCGGCACCACTACTGTGACGAAGGTAATAATAGTTCTCACCGTCACGTTTATTATAACTGCTTGAAATTGTATCACTAACGTATCCTTTTTCGCCTGGTTTAGGCATAACCCCAACAGAGCTGTTGTGCCAGTCTTGGATCGAAGTGCCACTGATAATCCTCATATACTGACCCGGTAAGGCATCACGGGCGGTTGCCCCGTGAAAATAACCGTAACTGCTCACATACTTGTAGTTGTCATAGACTGCCTGGGCAGGTGTTACCTTGGCGGCTACAGACCAACCATCATGCACACCGCTGGCTGATCCCATTCCAGCTGCGAAAAAACCAGCCATACCTCCATCAAAAGCATAAACGTGCTCATGCTCCACTCTTCCGGTATGGATAAAGACATTGGTAAAACGGGTCATTACCTCCTGAAAACGGGTTGAGGCAAAAACTGCCGACCCCTGGAAAACAATCATAAAAATGATCACGATGACAAGTAAAAGTGTTCCCGGTTTCCTGACTTTTTTCAAAGATACAGCCTCCTTGGAAATCGCTCAAAAAGCAAAAATGATAGTGAGAAGATAGTATCATTTTTCTTCCCGTTTATTTTACTATAAAACTCATCAACATGCCAACCTTAAAAAAAATGACTCAAGTAATCACTAAATCGATCCATCTACCAGCAGGAGAGCATCGCCTCGACTGCCAGTTTAGGTGATGATCGTCCCCGTCTTACCTTCCAGGGCATCCAGCGCCTTATAAAGCGAAGTAATGATCGCTTTTTTGCCAGGGTTATCCTTGACAAAATTCACTGCCGCCTGCACCTTCGGCAACATGCTGCCCGGGGCAAAATGACCTTCAGCTATGTACTGTTTGGCCTCCTCCACGCTTACCTGGTCCAGATCTTTTTGATCCGGCTGATTAAAGTTAAGTGATACCTTATCCACTTCGGTAAGGATCATCAAAACATCGGCCTCTATATCATCGGCCAGGCGTGCAGCTGCCAAATCTTTGTCAATCACAGCAGCCACTCCGCGTAAGGATCCGTCTTTGTTCTCGACTACCGGGATCCCTCCGCCCCCGGCGGTAATCACGATAGTGGTATCCCAGAGTTCTTTTAAGCAGGAAAACTCCACAATCCGCTTCGGCATCGGCGAAGCAACTACCCTGCGCCAGCCACGACCGGAATCTTCTTTCATGATATAGCCTTTTTCAGTCTCTATCGACTTGGCTTCTGCTTCACTGTAGAAAGGCCCGATCGGTTTGGTCGGGTTCTTAAAGGCCGGATCGTTTTCATCAACAACAACCTGGGTAATGATCGTTACAACCGGCACGTTGCGATTTTTTTTCTGCAGGGCGTGCCTCAGCGCCTGCTGGATATGGTAACCGATGTAACCCTGGCTCATCGCTCCGCAAACATCAAAGGGCATAACCGGCACTACAGCAGCTGCCGCTTCGCTGGCCAGGACAATATTGCCTACCTGGGGTCCGTTACCGTGGACAATTGCCAGCTCGTAATCCAACCTGCTCATCTCTGCAATATACTCAACTGTTTTTTTGACCACCTCGAGCTGTGCATCGGCTGTTGCCGGCGCTCCTTTACTCTGCAGAGCGTTACCACCAAGAGCAACCACTATCTTTGCAATTGCCATCAGATCGCCTCCACCTATCCGGTTGATAAATAACTAATAATTAAGTAATTGAACCAGCAATAAAGTGATACCTTTAACAGATGTCCGTTAGCTGATTACAGGGTCATTATATCCGGAGATGGGGGTGAAGGCAATACTGACAATGCCATTTATGACAGTGTCATTTATGTGCCATTAATAAAATGGATGCAACTCACTTAAATAGCTAGACCCGCATTAAGGCTCCCTTTAATTATTATATTTTATGCGGTTAAGATGAAGCTATCTTCGCTGAATTCAAAAACAGCACTGGCAAAAACATTAACCCCGCTCTATTTAAAATTTTGCTCAGCCTACTGGCTTAGCTTCCGCTCTTGCTGCAACAGCTGCAAACACCCTTAAGATAATAGCGTTGCTCTTCAACAATATAATCCTGCTGTAATTCAGAGATTGCCGGGATATCGAACTTTTTCAGGCATTCACATTTTCCACAGCGGCGGCAGAAAAAATGAGGGTGACAATGGCTGCTCTTCTCGCAAGTACAGAGGGCAAAAAGCCTGGTACGGTTGTCATCCTCCACTCTGTGAACAAAGCCAGCTTCAACAAAAGAATCAAGAGAACGGTAAACACTGACCGGGTCATAGAAATGATCTCCCAGGACTGAGCAGATATCCTTGTGAGACAAAGGTTTGCCGGCTTTGATTAAAACCAGTAATATAGCAAGGCGCCCTGCAGTCTGTTTTAAGCTGTGCTCTTTCAGAATTTCAGCTGCCAATTGATCAGACATTTTCGCTCAACTCACTGTCTTTACGCCTGCTGTTTAAGATTGGTCTTGTAATCATAGCCAGGATGAATAGCGCTGTCATCAGCAGAACAATCGCGGCTCCTGGCGGGATTGGAAAGTAATACGATAGTAATAGCCCACCAACGCTGCCCAGCAACCCCGTGAACAGTGTTAACATAAGCATACCCCGGTAATTAGAGCTAAGCCGGAAACCGGTAGCACCAGGGACCACAATCAGAGCAGCAACCAGAACTACCCCCACCAATTGAACTGAGATCATAATTGCCAGACCAATTGCTGCCAGAAGGCCCATGTAAATCAGATTTACGGGCAGGCCACCGGCCAGGGCCATCTCTTCATCAAAACAAATTGCCAGCAGCTCTTTAAAAAAAAGAAGCAGGGTCAAAAGAATAACACCACTGACGATCGTAATCAACCATAAATCCTGGTTTGATACCGCAAGGATATTACCGAAAAGCAGTGAGAATAGCTCCGGATAATAACCTTTAAAAGTACTAATCAGAGCAATACCCAGCGCCATACCAAAAGCATAAAAGACGCCGATTATTGTATCTTCACTTACTTTACCGATTCTACTTAGATAACCGGTGGAAACCGCCGCCCCCACAGCAAAAATACTGCCGGTCAAAACCGGATTTAGCCCGCATACCAACCCGATCGCTATCCCGCCGAGAGCGGTGTGAGAGATGCCGGCCCCCAGGAAAGAGAGCTTTTTTAAAACCACGAAAAAGGAAAGTGTAGAGCATAGCAAACCAACCAAAACGGCGGCAACCAGGGCGCGCAGCATAAAACTGTAGGAGAAAAGCTCACTCATTTTCGCTCCTCCTCTAGTTGAAAAGCGGTGCTTAAGTAATCAAATTCACAACGATAAGCATCATGAAGCTCATGACTACGCAAGACTTCACCGGGACTGCCGTGAAGGTGCATCCTCTGATCAATGCAAACCAGTGAATCTGCGATCGCAGCAACCGATACCAGGTCGTGGGAAACCATGACCACAGTCAGATTCTGCTGGCGGTGAAGCTGCAGCAGCAGTTCAGTAAACTGCTGCTGCGCAGGAAAATCAAGGCCTGCGTTGGGTTCATCCAAAAGCAGCAGTTCCGGTTTGCGAACCAGCGAACGGGCTAACAAAATGCGCTGCTGCTGGCCTCCTGATAGCTCCTGAAACGGGGTTAAACGATACTTACCCATGCCAACCAAAGTAAGGGCTTCCGCCACCTTTTGTTCAATGCCTTTGATCTGCTTTAAGAGTGTAAAACGGGTTAACAGCCCGGTGGCTACCGCATCACCAACCGAGAGCGGAAAATGCCTTTCAAACAATAGGCGCTGAGGCATGTAACCAATCCTATTTCTCTGATCGTTAATCCGACTCACTGGTTGTCCCAAAACCGTCAACTCTCCAGCACTGATTGAAACCAAGCCCAAGATCGCCCGTAGCAAAGTCGTTTTGCCGGCTCCGTTCGGACCGATGATCCCAACCATTTGCCCAGGATTAACATTAAAAGAAATATCTTCTAAGACTGTTTTACTGCCCAGTCTGACAGCCAGATTGCAGCTGCTAATTACCGGTTCCATAGTGAAAGCCTCTTTTCGCTATTCCAGAGCTTCCTGAAATACTTTCAGGTTATAACGCATCAAATCCTGATATGTTCCCCTGCCAGGCAGGTTCTCTCCTCCAAGGGGATCAACAGTAAGCATCTTGATCTTTGCTTCAGCAGAGATTGCGGAGGCCAGATTTTGAGAAAATTGCGGTTCAACCAAGATTGCCCCTACATCGTTCTCGCTGATGATTTCGATCAGTTCGGCTATCCAGCCGGCCGAAGGCTCTTGTCCCGGAAAGGAGGCCACCACCGCCAGCTCATTTAAACCGTAGCGCACTGCAAAATATTGCCAGGCCGAATGAAAAGCGATAAAGTCTTTCCTGCCAGTAGCAGCAAGCTGAGCCTCGATCTCCTGATTCAAAACAGTCAACTCCGCCTGTACGGCAATTAAATTTTCATAAAATAACGGCTGCTTCTCTGGTGCTATCAAGCATAGTTGATCATAAACCTTAGGTAAAAGCTGACTGCTAACTAAAACGGGATCTAGCCAAAAGTGTGGGTCGGTCGCACTCTCGTGATGATGATCACAATCATCCTCGTGATCGTTATTAGCTTCTGGATTTACACTGTCATGCTCGCAGTAATAGGCAGGGTCAATTTCATCCTCATGGTCGTGATCATCACAATCATCAATACCCATCAGCTGAATATAGCTGGCAAGCTCCAGAACCGTCAGATTTTCACTTCCGGTTTCAATAAGTTTTACAGCCCAGTCATCCAGGCCGGCTCCAACATAAATAAATAGTCGAGCATTAGCAACCGAACGGGCTTGATCGGTAGTCGGTTCAAACGTGTGAGGGCTTGAACCGGTGGGAAGCAAGTAACTGACCTCTACTTGATCACCGCCCAACTGCCCGATCAAATCAGCCAGGGGGAATATGGTTGTTACAATATTAATAGGCTCTTCAATAGTGATATCCAAAACTTCTTCATTGCTGCAGCCCACCATGGAAATGATTAGCAGGCTAAGCAGCGACAGTGCAACTTTGGTCTTCATTTCAGCCCTCTCCAAATAGATGATATTATTAACCTGGATGTCAAATAGGTACCCGACAATGAACTAAATCGGGTTCAATAAACTTTAAGATAGCATTTTAAATGCAACGCAGTTGCATTTACATCCTAAAAGTATCAGATCCGGGCAATTAAAGCAACCAAACCTATTGCATTTCAGGGCAGGTTCTTTTATCGCCAAACGAGAATAACATATCCACTAATTAATCTGAGGTGATCACCCTTGAAACTTGAAGGTAACTGCCAGACTACAGCAATGGGCATTATGCCCCATACCGATGTGAAAGCGGCGCTTAAACTGGCCATGACCCTTGATATTCCCTACTGGCCACAGCTGCCGAAAGTGAACTTTTTTGAAGATATGTATGCCCAGGTGTCGGAACACTTTCCCGGGATTATCTTAGATGTAGAGAAACGGGACGTGCGCTTTTCTATTGAAAAATTTTACAGCGAGCTGGAAGAATACCTGCCCCGCTGGGAGGATGAGGATTTTTTCCGCCTCTCCCCCGATTTCTCGGTCGTCTTCCACCGTTTTTTAGAACTCGACCTCTCACCCTACCAGTATGTCAGAGGTCAGAGTATCGGGCCGGTCAGTTACGGCCTTAAAATAACTGACGAAGAGAAGAAACCGATGATCTACTATGACGAAGTAAGAGACATTGTTTTTGACTTCGTGGCCAAAAAGCTGCAGGCTCAGCTGAGTGAAATGCAAAAAGTTCATCCGGGATCATTTGTCTGGGTTGACGAACCAGGCCTGGAAATGATCTTTATGGCCTTTACCGGTTACACCAGCGATAGGGCGACTGAAGATTACCGAGCATTCCTCGATAAGTTTCCCGGCCCATCCGGGGTGCATCTCTGCGGCAATCCCGACTGGTCTTTTCTCTTACAGTTAGAGCTTGATGTGCTTTCTCTGGATGTCTTAGCCCGCGGCCATATCTTCAGCCGCTACAATGATGATATAAAAACCTTTCTTGATCGGGGCGGCATTATTTCCTGGGGCATAACCCCGACCCTTACTGAAGAATTTGAGCGGGAAAATGTTAAATCGATGATTGAGAACCTGGACAACCTCTGGAACAGCCTTGATAAGGAAGGTATCCCCCGAGAGCAGATTATAAAACAGGCCTGGCTGGCCCCGGCCCGCTGCTGCCTGGTCAACCTCGACGGTGAAGAAACGGTGGCCAAATCCTTTCGCATGCTGCAGGAGGTAGCTGACCACTTTAAAAACAAGCTTTAATAATCGCTATCAATTCGACGCAGACAATTCCTTTATCGCAAAAAAAGCAAAGTCATTCAAACTTTGCCATTGGAGTCTTTTCTTTTTTCATCTTTTACAAGCTGGTTTATGACATATATAGTACTAAGAATCCATAAAAGGGCTCTCGGAAGGTACTTCCGAAAACCCTTTACTGGTGGTGGGCGAAGTAGGATTTGAACCTACGACCCCCTGCTTGTAAGGCAGGTGCTCCCCCGCTGAGCTATTCGCCCCTGATGTTATTACTGCCTCATCATTATAATGGCTTTTTAAATAGATGTAAAGAGCGCGGAGGAGCTCGGCAAGAAAACTGCCTGCATTGCTAATGCCCGTTTTGTCTGCGATAAATGGCTAAGGCCATAGACCGAATGGCTACAACTAATTACCTTGCTTTCATCCAGTTCAAAAGTAACATAGCTTAGTTTGTGATCCGGCTGCCCCGCCTGGATGCAGATAGTATCGCCGATTCGATCAGCCCAGATCCCACCATTATATTTTGGAGCTTCGTGAATGTGCCCATGGATGGTCAGCAGTGGCTGTCTTTCAGAAATAAAGTTTAAAACCAGCGGGCTGCCCACTTTAGCCCCGGTAGCACAGTGATCAAAACCTAAATAGGCGGGGGGTTCATGGATCAGCCAAATCGACCGTTTCATATTTTTTACTTTAGCAGCCATCTTCTCCAGCGATTCCATAATCGACATTTTACCCTGCAGGTAGCTTTCTAAGTCGGGTATTGCTTTAAGCTTATTCATTTTATCAATTAACAGGGGCGGCCCCAGCTGCCAATCATTAATAGAGAGTTCCTCTTTACTGTCCGGGGCTACCCAGTATTTATAAGCGAAAGGATAATCCCTGATCCAGGGGCAGCCGCAAAATTCGTATCCTCTAACTTTACGGACCCGATCGGCGACATAATACCATAACCCCTCTTTTTCTCCACGTTTAAACTCCGGAATCAACAACTGGTTATCATCGTTCCCAAGGATCAAAACTAACTCCGCTCCGGTACCCCTTATTTTCCAGGCGCAGTCTTTTACGTGAGGGAGGTAGTCTAACTGGGCCAGGGTGCCATTGCTTTTTAGCATTAAATCTCCAGCAATCGCTACAATATCCGGCTGTTGCTGACGAACTACATCGACAAGTTGTTCCCATTTCTCTTCGGAGTGATGGACATCAGCCAGAGCTATAAGTTTCACCATTAAATATACTCGCCTTTCTCTTCTTATAGATGACCGATTGATCGTTTTGTTATAAGCGTTAATCGAGCAGGTTCGTTTCAATGATCTGATTTACTGTAAAATCATGGGCCTGCAGGTAAAAGTGGACCAACTCTTCCAGGGCATTTAAGGGCACTGGCCCGACAAATTCCGCTGCTGCCACGGTTACCCCGTACCTTGCCGCCTCCGAGCGAATTGTTTCCATCACCCGATGAATCGGGGTTTTCGTATAATCGGTGAGGTTCATCGAAACCTGAACCTGACCCAGCTCAGTCAGGTTGACCCCAATGGCCCGTACGTAACGGTAGCCACCGCTTAAATTGCGCACATTCCTGGCAATTTTATCGGCTATCTCCACATTGGTGGTATTCAGGTTTACATTGAAAGCGATCAGGGGGAACCTTACTCCCACCGCCGTTGCTCCTGCTTTCGGGTTAAAGAGCGCCGGGCCGCGGTCAGGCTTCCAGGCTTCACTTTTAAGTTTTTCTTCAAGCGCTTCGTACTGACCTTTACGGACCGCGGCTAAATTGTTACGTTCCGCTGTAGAAGCGGCATCCTCGTAAAAATAGACAGGCACCCCTTTCCCGCCCAAATAATCACCGAACTCGTAAGCAACCTTTAGAGCTTCTTCACCGGTGACATTTCTAATTGGAATAAATGGCACCACATCCACTGCTCCCATCCGGGGGTGATCGCCATGATGAACGCGCATATCGATTCCTTCCAGGGCCAGATCAGTTAACTTCTTCGTAGCCTCCAGCACCTGCGCCGGTTCGCCCAGATAGCTGATAACTGAACGATTATGATCCCGGTCTGAAGAAGCTTCCAATAACTTAACCTTCTGCGTTGTTTTTACAGCCGCGGCAATGTTATCAATGAGGGCCAGATTTTTGCCCTCGCTGATATTCGGCACACACATTAATACTTTCACCCGCCAGCCACTCCTTCTTGCGTATATTGTTTTTCGACAATAATAACATTCTCCTTTTAATAAATACGAAACGAAACCGCTTATTTCCTGCATCTTTTCTTGACATCATGATATCTTTTCGCCTTCCACCCCGCCCAACCTGCTAACTTTATTGCCTGCGTTAGCTATCGGTGTTATGATCTTCTCCAAGAGGCATCCTTACTGGTTACAGCTCAAGGAGAGATTACATGAACGAAAAAACTTTACTATATAGGCCCGAGGAATTACCCCCAGCAGGAAAAACAGCAATCTACAGTTTGCAATGGGTGATCTTTTCACTAACTGTCTGTGCCGTTATCCCCGGCGTGGTCGGCACCGGTCTCGGGTTAGATCAGACTGAAATTAGCAATTTTATCCAGCGCACCTTTTTCTTTTGCGGACTCTTTTCAATCCTCCAGCTATACTTTGGTCACCGTCTGCCAATCTTTGAAGGAATCGGAGCCATGTGGTATAACGTGCTAATAATCATCGGTTCTGTAGCCCCCCAAATTGGAAAACCGCTGGCCGAGGTCCGTGGTAGCATCATATTCGCCATGCTGTTAGTGGGTTTAATTTATATCCTCCTCGGTGCATTTAAGCTGCTTAAGTATATTTTATTTATCTTCACACCGGCAGTTAAGGGAACTTTCTTTCTGCTCATGAGCCTGCAAATCAGCGGCTCAATTATGCGGGGCATGCTCGGCACCTGGCCACATGGCGGAACCATCAACCCAGCCGGGGTGCTACTATTTATTGGTATCGCTGGTCTGATTATCTGGATCTCGCTTAAACAAAAGGGATTTCTGCAAAGTATCGGGATTTTTATCGGCGCGATGTTCGGGTGGCTAATTGCTATTGTTGCCGGTATATCCGACCCACCTGTCTTAAGTAAGACGTTGATTTCATTGCCAGAGCTACTACCCTGGGGAACGCCGCAATTTGATCCCGGCCTCTTGATCATATTGCTGGTTGTTGGTTTTTTTACTCTTTCCAACCTGGTCACCAGTGTATCAAGCTTTTCTGAATTAGTAGGCCAGAAAGCCTCCGAAAATGATTTTAATCAGGCGACGATCATCACCGGTATCGGCAACGTTTTCGCCGGATTTTTTGCCCTGATCGGTTTCGTGCCCTTCGCCTCATCAATTGGCTTTGCCCGCGTTACCGGGGTTGCAGCCCGCCGTCCATTTCTTATTGGAGCAGTTATCCTAATGCTGCTTGGTCTATTCCCGGCCGTTGGGTTGCTATTTGTTGCCATACCACCCCAGGTTGGTTTTGTAGTTATTTTGATCATGTTTTGCCAGCTTCTGTCAGTGGCGTTCGATGAATACCGCAAGGTTATCTTTGATAATCGCAACGGTTTCATCGTCGGCATCTCACTATTACTGGGTGTTGGCATCATGTTTATTCCTCCCGAAGCAATGGCTTTGATGCCGCTCTTAATTAAGAGTTTCGTCGGCAATGGCTTAACCGTAGGGTTGATTATCTGTGTGCTGCTAGAACAGGTTTTACTGCCTGAACGTAAAAAAGAACCCGGCCGCTGACCGGGTTACTGTTTTACTAATTCCCCACTAGGCAGGTGAGACCACCTGGTGGAACTGACTATATAATCAAAGAAGTTCGCACATACCACGAATACCAGCAACGCGGATCAAACTTTATGCAGCCTGACCCTTGCGCCTGGTTACTAAAAGATACAAAACGCCAGCCAGTAAAGCAGCAAGGCTGATGATCGTGATCATAGTTACCGGTGGGTATTGGCCGGCAAAACCGGCAGCCGAGGTATGTTTGATCACAATGCCTAAGTAGGCCCAGATGATTACCAGTCCATAGGCTATACTTTTAAACCTAAACATGGTGAGCAAGCCGATAATTGCGCCAACCGGCACAATGACCAACATCCAGGTGACATCTGATATGCCGAACTGATTCCAACCGGAAAAGACAAGCAGCGCCGTAACGTTAGCAATCATTGCCACAGTGATCCAGCCGAAGTAAACATTAAATGGCAGCCTGATAAAAAACCGCTCCTGCGGATTAAGTTCTTCGGCGGTTATAATCAGGTTAATTTTTGCCAGAAGCGCCAGGATGACCAACATCAGTAATAGTGAAAGAGCGATATTTAAATAGTGCCAGGCTAAGATCCAGGAGGCATTAGCCAGTGATGAGAGGGCAAAAAGAAGGCCGATTCTGGTCAATAATGCTGATCTGCCGGCACCTCTATTTTTCTGGAAAAGCCCAAGCTGATAAAGTGTGTAAGCTGCCAACAGCAAATAGATCAGGCCCCAGATTGAAAAGGTAAGGCCGGCGGGGGCGAAAAGGTTGGGAAATGAATCGGAAACCTGCCCCGTATCCATTCCGTTAATCGGTAAAATGCTGGCCAGGGCATTTACCGCAACCATGACCAGGTAGGTAATAACTACTGCTACTTTTACTATAAGAGAATTGCTTTTTTCTGCCATGTGAAACAGCTCCTTTGTTTAATTTAGCTTTACAAACATAATCATTACTAAAACATTATATTATAATATTTAGCTATTCGCAAGATCCGTTGCAATCAAAGAAGTTTTCCATCAGTTCCCAGATTTCGGGAGTTTCCAGGCCACGACGCCACCCGGCCAGGCCGGCCAGATTATACTTTTTTACCAGCTCGAGACGCCGGCGCATCGAAACACTATCCTCAAGCCACATTTTATAAATCAGCCCTTCCTTTTCATAGACGGCCAGATGCTGGCCGGCCTGATCATCAAAGGTTATTAAAGCCTCATTTTCAGCTACTATCTCGGCAACCCGCATCATCGAATACGACCATGAATTGACCACCTTCGGAATGGCAACAGTTTCGTCGATGACCCAGAGACGGGTGTAAAAAGGGATGCCCAAAATCAGTTTTTCGGGAGGAACCTCATTTAATAATTGCTGCAGCCCGGCTTCGACCCAGGGCAGTGAGGCAACTGAGCCGGCAACGGGCGAAGAAGCCCAATGCTCATCGTAAGCCATCAGGATGATATAATCGGCCACCGCAGCAAGCGCAGTCCGATCGTAGCCCCTGCTCCAGTACTCCGAGTTTGATGGCATGGTAACATCGACAGAAAGAACCAGGTTTTCTGCATAGCACAGCTGAGCCAGCTCGGTGATGAAGCTGGTAAAGTGATCACGGAAATCGTAGTGAAAGTTTTCAAAATCGATATTTAGCCCATCAAGTTTATTTTCAACCGCCAGGTCAACTAAATTTTGCGCAAATTGGTTGCGGTGCCGTTTGTTTACCAACAGATCCGCTGTCAGATCCGGGTCGAATGAATTGGTAACCAGGGCCCAAACCTGGTAGCCTCGCTCCCCGGCCCACTGCCGATAAAGCGGATCAAAATCACTGCGAACATTGCCCAGGCCGTCACTTAAGTGAAACCAGGTCGGAGCAACTACCTGCACCGGGCCAAGGTCCCCAATTAGATCGTAGTCGATTTCAGAGCCAACTAGCTCCCAGACAATAACCAGGGGATCGCCACCAGGGTTGCTGTTATTCTCTATCCCGGTATCAAATAGTTTGCCAACAGTAAAAACTAAAATCAGCAATCCAACCACAGCAAGAATAATCACCAGGGAAGCTCTTACCTGCCTGCGGCTGTTCAATCTAAATTCCTCCCTGCTTCGGCAGCAACGAAACCAGCTCAAATAATTCTATTTTCGGCGGCTACTAACACATAAGTATAGTTTGTAAAAATATAACACAAAAGCAAATGCGCCGTGCTATAATCAAAAAAATGACCACTCCAAAGAGGTGCATAACCGGTTGTGAATAACAATAAGCTAAATTACGAAGTAGTTGTTGTCGGTTCGGGGCCGGCCGGAGCATTCACGGCAGCTCTATTAGCCGGAAAAAATCATGATGTGCTATTACTGGACAAAGATGATTTCCCCCGTGATAAAATCTGTGGTGACGCCCTGCCAGCCAAAGCGCTGGAGTTGCTTTACACTGCCGGGATGGGGGAAGCAATTGATGCGGCTTTCAAGAACGGGAATATTTATCCCTTAAAATCCATGCGGCTGGTATCGCCCAAAGGCCACCAGAGAAGCTATCCGTTAATTAAAAGCGCCGGCGGTTACAGTGCCGCAGTAGCGCCTCGCATCTTTTTTGATGCCCTGATCCGGGAAGAAGCGATTCGGGCAGGTGCAAAAGTTCACCGGGCGGCTGTAGAAAAGCCGATCATTGAAAACAACATGGTAGCCGGAGTTAAAGTGAGCAACGGGCAAGAGAGCTTAGAAATACGGGCAAAAGTTGTTATCGGTGCAGACGGTGTTGCCTCCAACCTGGCCCGTGCCCTGCGAGGGAGAGAACGCCATACCAGATGTCACCGAGCTATCGCTATACGGGCTTATGCTGATAATATCGAGCTTTATCCGCAGGAGGTGGAATTTTATATCTATGACCATATCCTGCCCGGCTACGCCTGGATTTTTCCGCTTTCTGACAACCGGGCCAATATTGGCTTAGGGATGCGCTTAGACCATTTTCGCAGCGAGCCGCGTAATTTAAAAAAGATGCTCGACCTCTTTTTGAACCTGCCGCTGATCAAGCCCCGGCTAAAACCTGGCTTTAAGCTTGAAAATATTGCCAGCTGGCCGTTAAACTTCGGCTCACAGAAAGGCCTGCAGTATGCGTTTCCCGGAGCACTGCTGGTGGGTGACGCCGGCGGTTTTATCAGCCCGCTAACCGGTGGCGGGATTAACCGCAGTTTACTCTCGGGGCAACTGGCAGCAGAAGTGGTTCACCAAGCTTTGGTTAAAGGTGACCTGTCGCTAAATACTCTGGCGCAGTACGAAATGTTTTGCCGGAAAAAGCTTTTAAAAAGCTTAAGGAAAAAACACACCTTAGCCAATACCCTATTTCTCTTTCCCGGTCTGGTTGATCTTTTTGTGCACCATTTAAATGATCATAATCCCCTGGCCAAAGCTTTCACCAGTAAGCTTTAACTTAAGGTAAAGGATAGGCCGAGCGGATTTGCCGGAGAGACGCTTGCAGGGCAAACTGCAGGGCAAACAGGCGTAAGAATCTGCAGTTCCTTGCCTTGACAGGCCTCTTTTTCTTATCTATACTTTAGCTGTTTGGTACTCTGGCCCGCAAAAAGAAAGAGTGATGCCTAGCTAATGCAGAAATTGCTGATGATCATAGCCAACTATACAACATCAGACCTTTTATATGACCTAGCCCTGGTTGGTATTGCTTACGGTTATGTTTTACTGGCTATTGCTATCCCCGTATTCCTGAAAAAGAACAATATAATTTCAAAATTTCACGCCCGTAAGATTGTGCATCTCTTCGCCGGACTAATTGTTTTGGTTGTCCCTTTTTTTATCATGCCCCTTTTTGCCGTATTTATCGCCTTAAGTTTGGCCATAGTAGTCTTTTTCAGCTCCCGTGACAGTTCGGTCAAACAGCTGCAGGAGCTCTATGAATCGATCGGCGAAGAGGCTGAGGAACGAAGCGGGCGTCTTGAAGGCCCCTTCTTTTACAGCGTTTCAATTACTCTCTTAATCGCCATCTTTGTTTTTTTTGCTCCCGACCGCCTTTATTTTCCGATCTGCGGTATTCTGATTATGATCATCAGTGACACCTTTGCTTCAGTAATCGGTAAAAAATATGGCACGGTTAAAATTAAGATTGCTTATACCGGCACAGAACGTACCGTAGAGGGTTCGCTGACCTTTTTTATTTCAGCCTTCGTGCTCTGTTTTGCCGCATTCTCTTTTTTTGGCCTGCTTAACCCGATCAACCAGCACGAACTAACCTTAAGGACTGTCATCGTTTACTCTTTTATCACCGCTGGGATCGGCACAGTAATCGAACTGTTGTCGCCTTCAACAATCGACGACCTAACAGTACCGATCGGCACCACGATGGTCATCTACCTGCTCTCTCTACTCGGCTAACCTGCTCCCAGCACCACTGCCAAATACCAAATAAAAAAGCTGTATTTCATAATTGTGCTGTTCTTTTCAAGGATCTCGCCGGAGGCATCGCTTTTGGTGTTAATTGCAATATAGGTCAGGATTGGGTAGATACCAAATATAATCAGGTACAAATAGACGGGACTATACTGTTCAACAAAGTAAGTGACCAGCATCAGAACCGCTGACAGGGCTAAAAACATGATGGTGTAACGGCGAGCCACTAATTTACCCTTTACCGTGGAAATTGTATTGCACCGCTGAGCAAGGTCACCCCGGTAGTCAGCCATAGTCTTTAAGATTTCGCGTCCCATCATTGCCATAAAAACAGTAGCGGCCAGCATCAGCGTCGGGCCGGTGTTACCGGCTGCCACCCCACCGAAAATAAAGCAGAGGCCAACGATCAGGGCCACAGTTATATTCCCCCATAAAACAGTGCATTTTAACTTCCAGGAATAAAGGTAAAGTAAAATGTTAGCCCCAACGGTAATTAAAAAGGCCGGCAGGTTAATTAAGGTGGCAATTAACAGGGACAAAGCGGTCCCGATTATAGAAAAGATGAGCGCCCCTTTCGGGCTGATCGTTCCCGCCGGTAGCGGCCGCGCGGGTTTGTTGATGCGGTCAATTTCAATATCTAGATAATCGTTCCAGGCATTGGTCGAAACGGTAATCAATAATACCGACAGTGCTGCGGCGATCACCGGCCACCAGGAAAGCGGCTCAGCAGCATAAGCGCTGACAAAAACCGCCAATACCCCTGCCAGGGCATTGATTGGGCGGCCCAACCTGTAATATTCCATGATCATTTTTTTCTCCTGATCTCCTATCACTTATTATATAGCCAACCAGGCATTCAAGGCCCTAATTTTAATCAGCAAAACCGCTCTTTGATCGAAAGCATTTAACTTCCACTTACATTATAACCGGATAACTTTTTTAAACAATACGGCTTAGTTTGGGTCGTATTTATGATAAACAATAAATCTCAGTTTTTCGATCCGGATCAGCACAACTCGACTTGCCCGGTTAGCTTGTGCCCACCAATTCATCCTCCAACCTGGGCTTTGCCGCACCCCGGCCCCACAGACTAAAATGACGATGCTTCACAAAAACGCTTTGAAAGGAGGTGAATCAAATGGCAGTTAACGCTATTCCTTTAACCGCTCGCCTGCAATTGCGGCTGAACACCGGATTGGATGACAATTTTAATCCGATCTACCGCACCCGCTCTTTCTCCAACGTTAAGACCACCGCGGACAACGAAGACCTGTTCGAACTGGCAGAGGAGATTGGCAGCCTGCAGCTGCACACCCTGGAAGCTGTGCGCCGGGTAGACGAGTACGAACTTGAAGAAGTGTAAAAGTAATTCCTAAGTTACAAAATTATCAAGCGAAGGAGGTGATTAAATGAGCGCAACTTTACAGATGATCTTCCGCAATGCGGCTAATAGCAACACTACTGTTTCTATAGCAGATCCTGACCCGGAAATAACAGCAATGGAAGTAGAAGCGGTAATGGATTCGATAATCAGCCGCAATGTTTTCAACACTTCCGGCGGTGACCTCGCAAGCAAGGTCAAAGCCCAGGTGGTTTCCAGAACAGTAGACGTATTGGGTGAATATTAAAACTGAGGGGGGTGGGCTCAGCCCGCCCCCTGTTTTGTAGGAGGTGAGTTAAGGTAATGGAAGAAATGGTTGTTTTAATCGGCAATTTCGGCTTTCCCGTTGCAGTCAGTATTTACCTGCTGGTGCGTCTGGAGGGTAAGCTGGAAACCCTGACCGACAGCATCCATTCCCTATCGGAAGCCCTGGTCAAGCATTAGGTAGGCGCACTACCTTAGATCAAAACCCTCTCCCGCGCAGGGAGAGGGCCATCATTAAGAATAGTAGAAGGGAAAACTAACAACATGCAAAAACCGGTAATAGTTTTGGATCCCGGACACGGGGGATATGATTCAGGAGCAAGTTATCATGGTCTGAAAGAAAAAGATTTAAACCTGGCTCTGGCCTTAAAAGTTGCTGCCCGGCTAAGTGGCTACAAAATATTACTAACTCGCGAACGCGACATTTATGTATCGCTGGCTGATCGCGTCGCTTTAAGCAAAAGAGCTGAAGCCGATCTTTTTATATCACTGCATGCCAATGCCGGAGGAGGAAAGGGTTTTGAGTCATTCATTTACAGCGGTCTGGGCGCCAAAGATCCGGCAGTACCGATGCAGCAGGTGATCCATAGAGCGATTATGAAGGCTCTGGGCCGCTGGGAAATAGTCGATCGCGGATTAAAAAGGGCTTCTTTTTACGTGCTGAAAAGTAACCCCCGCCCGGCTATACTAATCGAATCACTCTTTCTCGATAACATAAGGGAGGCGCAGATCTGGCGGGAACCGCTCTTTACTGAAACACTGGCCGGCAGCCTGGCAGACGGACTCAGCATTGCCCTTGGTTCAAGCAATAATGAATCGCCAGCATCGGCAAGCCCTACTGCAAACTCATCAACATCATCCCCTCACTCAGGCCTTTACACTGTGCAGGTAGGCGCTTTTGCCCACCTTGAAAATGCCCGCCAGCGCCTGGCTGAAGCACAGGCGGCAGGATTTGGTGATGCCTACATCTATCAGAAACAGTAACCTGAACTAGCGGGGGATTCTATCCCTGTGATAGTAACCCCCGCTTGCATTAGGATAATCATGCTGATTATAAGCTGTTTTTTTATATTCTAACGTCAGCCAACAACTGGTATAAAAAGCTGCTGATTGTGTTAATCTTCTCATACAAATCAGGACCGTTCCTGACCTGTTCGGCAATAACCAGCGGTTGTTGCCGATGAATACCTGCCTGATTGTGTAGAAGACGGTAACGATCAAGGGCCAGGCGGCCCTGGTTGAGCCTTTTTTCAATGACCTGTCGGGTGAAGCAGCAGGGCATACTTAAACCACCATTTAAATGAATGCGGCACTTAATCCGCTGATCTGTATCAAGGCTGTCCTCTTCACAAATTTTTAAAACATCGGCAACACTAACATATCCGCTCGCCCCATCGTTTTCTACCAGCGGATGCCGCATCTTAAGCGGAACCAAAACTAAATAGTGACTAACCGGCAATGGAACACACTGGCCACAACCGAGATAGTTTTTATAGTTCTTACGTAACTCAACCAAGTCATAACCGTAATACTTAAGAAACCTGTTCAAAATAGTCTTTAGCCTGCGGTTATCCTCAATCACCTCACCCTGGCGGGTGTAGATCCGGGTTGTGTTTCCCCCTTTTGGCCCATAACATGGTTCCAATGCAATAATTGACTGAATGCAGTTTTCTAATGTTTTTATCTGCTTCACCTCCCTGGCCTATTATAGGCGAACATATGTTTTTTGTAAAGATCAAAACGTTCCGGAAAGAAGGATCTAGTTGGAGCAAAGAGAAGAATACCACTGTAAAAAGACAGGAGGAAATGCATCAATGGAGAAGAAACCGACCCGCGAAGAGGCATTGGCTTTACTGAAAAAATATAACCGAAGTGACGCCCTGATCAAGCATGCCCTGGCCGTGGAAGCTGTAATGACCTATTTTGCCGAAAAATATGGTGAGGGAGATCTGGAAAAGTGGCGGGTCATCGGTCTGGTTCACGACTTAGATTACGAGCAATACCCGGAGGAACACTGTCATAAAACCAAAGCGATCCTCACTGAAGAGGGCTGGCCGGAAGATTATATCCGGGCGATCATCAGCCACGGCTGGAAAATCTGCACCGATGTCGAACCGTTGGAAACAATGGAAAAAGTGCTTTATACCACCGATGAGCTAACCGGCCTGATCGTGGCCACTATTTTAATGCGGCCCAGCAAAAGCATTCTCGACTTAGAGCTAAGCTCGGTGAAAAAGAAATATAAAAATAAAAATTTTGCCGCCGGAGTCGATCGCAGTATTATTGAAGAAGGGGCCGCCATGCTGGGGATGAGCCTCGATGAAGTAATCCAGGAGACAATCAATGCCATGCGGGCCGAAGCAGCCGCTCTCGGTCTGGAGGGAAGTGCTTAATCATTTAAGGGTGGCCGGCGATCATGCCACGATTGCCGGCTTTCGAAACAGGCGGCAGCTATCAGCAGCTCGCGCTCGCCGCCCGGCTTGCCCGCCAGTTGCAGTCCAACCGGAAAACCCTCCTTTGTCCAGCCACAAGGGATACTGATGGCCGGCAGTCCGGTAACTGAAAAAGCATAGGTCAGCATAATCCAATCAATATAGCTTTTCATCTCTTGGCCGTTTATTGATGTGGGATAAGCAGTATCAGCCGGGAATGGTTTAATTGGCACGGTTGGCACAGCGATCAGGTCATATCGCTCAAAAAAGCTGAGCATTTGCTGCCAAAGGCGTGAGCGATACTGATCTGCCTTGGCAATGGCCGCTGCCGAAAGAGCCAGCCCCTGCCTGGCGTTGCTTATAACATTTGGGTTAACCAGCTCTAAAAACTCCGGTTTTTCGAGTTCGTCCTGGTAGAGGGCAGCATAGCGAACCCCGCGCAAAACTGCTGCCGTCTCCTGCAATCCGCTGTAATCAGGACAATCTTCAATTACCGTGCATCCAAGTTGTTCAAACGTCTTAATCGATCTTCTGGCTACCTGAAGCACTTCATGATCAACCGGCGTTAGATTAAGGTTATCGCTCCAAGCCACCTTAAAGCTACATTTACTGCCAAGGCCCATTTTTAAGCTTTCATGGAAACTTTCTTCACCGGGCATCAACGCCACCGGGCTGCGTCGATCAGGTCCTGCCAGCACATCAAACATCAGAGCCAGATCTTCAACATTGCGGGCCATTGGGCCTTCCAGTGACATCGTATCCCAGTAGAGATCATTGGGGTAAAAGGGTATCCGGCCCGGCGATGGCCTCATCCCCACGATGCCGCAAAAACTGGCCGGGATCCTTAGTGATCCACCCAGATCGTTGCCCTCGGCCAATGCACAGAGACCGGCGGCTACAGCGGCAGCAGAACCACCGCTGGAGCCTCCGCTATTATACGCTGTGTTCCAAGGCGTGCGGGTAGGGCCAAATAGATCGTTATACGTAGAACCTCCGGCAGCGAATTCTGGGGTGTTGGTTTTTCCCATAATGATTGCTCCTGCTGCTTTTAGACGCTCCACCACCAGTGAATCTATCTGCGGCACATAATCTTTATATAACAGCGACCCAAATGTAGTTCTGATCCCTTTAGTCAGGGTTACGTCTTTGATGGAAACCGGCACTCCGGCCAGGGACCCAATGGGTATTTTGGCCTTTATCTTTTCTTCCAACTCGCGAGCCGCTCTGAGGGCTGATTCTTCAGCCACCGTGCAATAAGCGTTGATTAGGGGATTAATCATATCGATCCGCTCCAGAAAGGTTTTTACCACTTCTGTCGGCGAAACCTTTTTTGTCTTAACCCGATCAGCAATAACTGTGGCAGGCATGTAACAAAAATCTTTTATGCTGCTCATCTTTATCTCCTCCCTCCTTTCCCGGGGAAAATAACTTAGTCATGTCTTATAATATTTTCTGCTGAACCAGGAAATATCCTCTAACCCTTATTAATTGACAAACTCTGACCAATATAATACGCTACCAGCAGTAAAAACAACAGAGCAGGGGGCAAAATTGTTTACACTTAGGAATTAATATACATTATCAACCATGTGTCGACCTGACTCTATTAAGGAAGGAGTATCAGCAATGAGAACTTTTTTCATTATCTTAATGTTACTGTTAGCCTTCGCCATTGCAGCTGTCGCGATCGCAAACAGTGAAATTGTTACTGTTAGTTACCTCTTTGGTCAGATCGATCTGAATCTTTTTGCGGTAATTCTCGGATCAGCCCTCGGAGGTATTATGGTGATGATCTTTTTTATGATTTATCGCGGTATTCACAACTACATCAAATCGGAAAGTGTACGTAACCTGAAAAAGGAGCTGCAGCGCCAGGTACAAAGCTTAGGAGCTGAGAATAAAAAGCTGGAAGATGAGATCAGCAAACTGCAAAGAGAGCGTGAAATTGCCGCTGAAAAAGCACGCACTGAACTGGAAAACGAGAAGAAGAAACTGGAAGATGAGTTGACCAGGCAGCAAAGAGAGCGCGAAAATACTATGGCCAGAGAGCAGGCTGAGCTTGAAGCAGAAAAACACAAACTCGAAGAAGAACTAAAGAAACACCAGGGAGTAATAGGAGCCCCGGAAGCAGAACTCACAGGAGAAGACCCTACAGTCAAAAAAGGATTTTTTGACTTTTTGAAGAAGTAGCGAAAACCAGGTTGGCCTTCACCCCCCACCTCCAATTTCGAGGTTAGAGAACACCCCCACCCCGACCCTCCCCCCTCAAGGGGGAGGGGGTTTTAGGGTTTATTTTTGATCCAGGGCCAGCAGGCTGTGCAGAATCACATTGGCGCCTTTCCAGCATTGCTCCAACGAGGTATGCTCCTCTTCACAGTGACTAAACCCTGTATCGCTCGGCACAAAAATCATTGTGGCCGGTACCAGATCAGCGATATACTGGGCATCGTGGCCGGCGCCGCTATACATCCGCTTATAGGGGTAGCCCAGAGTTTTTGTACTCTCTTCCACGATTCCTACCATATCCGGTTTGAAATCGATGGTGTTACGAGCCCACTGCTCACGGTAAGTGACTGGACAACCGCGGATTTCCGCCGGTAAAGATTCAATTACTTTTACCACCTGCCGGATCACTTCCGGGTCACGGTGCCGCGCATCAATGGTAATGCGCACGTTATCCGGAATTACAGTGTGAACATTTGGACCGCCACTGAATTCACCGGTAGTATAGACCAGGGATGGATCAAGCTTGTCCAGTTCATCATGCAGGTACTGGATTACCGCCACCATTGCATAAAGGGCATCTTTACGCAACGGCATCGGAGTGGTGCCGGCATGGTTGGCCTGGCCACGGGTCTTGATCTCGTAATTAACCATCCCCAGCACTCCTTCCACCACACCGATATCTTTACCTTCGGCCTCCAGGACCGGACCCTGCTCGATATGCAGTTCCAGGAAGGCGCTGTAACCCTTTGTGCTAAAGCGATTAGTCGCATCGCCCTTAAAACCACTGGCCTCCAGAGCATCTTTGAAAGCAATACCTTCTTCATCCTTAACCGCCAACATGGTGGCCTGGTCAAACTTACCGGCAATCACTCCAGAGGACATCATCGCCGGCCGAAACCGGGAACCCTCCTCGTTGGTCCAGACCAACACAGTCATCGGATGGCGGGTTTCAATTCCTTCAACAATCATTGTTTCCAGCGCCTCCAGACCGGTTAACACACCCAGGACGCCGTCAAAATTGCCACCCCTGACCACCGAATCAAGGTGCGAGCCAACAGCAATGGCAGGCAAATCCTCTTTACCCGGCTTGGTAGCATAGATATTACCCATATCATCGGTTTTAACCGACAGGCCAAGAGCCTCGCAGCGCCGGCAAAATTCAGCGCGCGCCTGCAGGTTGGGCTCTGTAAAACAAAGTCTGGTTATCCCACCCTTGCCGGTATCGCCATACTTACCAAAAGTCTTGATCTTATCTTCTAGCCGCTCCATGCTGCACTTGATCAACTTAACATCAACCCCTTTGCTTTTTAGGATTTAAGCTTGCCGGGAGTTACTCACATCTAAACAATAACAAAATTTTAGCTGCGTCACAACATTAAGAGCCTTTCTCCAGCTCACAGATGTCAGAAGGAGGCCGTTTAACTTTGAATGCTTTTAACAACTGGACACTCCGCTTCGGCAAGTGGTATAATCGGCAACGGCATTACAATGCCAGAATAAGCTAAGGACTTTACAAAAACATGGAGAACACCAAACGCATAAAAATCATCAATGAAATCGCAAACACCATAACCCACGGAATCGGGGCACTCATGGCCATTGCCGGTCTGGTTTTGCTGGTTGTCTTTGCTGCCCTTTACGGCAATGCCTGGCACATCGTCAGTGTTAGCATCTATGGTTCAACTTTGGTGCTGCTTTACCTGGCCTCCACCTTTTATCACGCCATCCAGGCCCCCGAAACAAAGCGCATCTTGCGGATTGTCGACCACTCAGCAATCTACCTGCTCATAGCCGGCACCTATACTCCATTTACCTTAGTCACCCTTCAAGGCTTGCGTGGCTGGGTAATGTTTGGCATCATCTGGGGCTTGGCTTTGCTTGGTATTCTCTATAAGATATTTTTCATCAACCGACACGTGGTAATCTCCACTCTTTTCTACCTCGTGATGGGTTGGCTGATTGTCTTTTCCATTGGTGATCTGTTCCGGGGTTTAAGCACAGGTGGCATGATCTTTTTAGGCGCAGGGGGATTGTCATACACCTTAGGCATGATCTTCTATGCCGGCCGTGAACGCCTGCTGATGCACGCCATCTGGCACCTCTTCGTCCTCGGCGGCAGTATCTGCCATTTTTTCGCCATTTTTTTCTATGTGCTTCCACTTAAAGCTTAAGCAACAGCTGTTTTTCCCCTATGCAGATCGTTTATTTTCCGGTACTTCTGGCGTTTACAAATAATTAGCTGCCTGGTGTAATCAAGGGGTAATTTGAATTTTTCATAAAAAGAAAACACAAAAACAAGGATTGGGGGCTGGCTGACTGGAATTACACTGATGATTATTAGATCGTAAAAAATGTTAGTTTTGAGTTGAGACTGGAGGGATCGGCAGCGGTGATCAAAAAGGAGTATGATGAACCGGAATTTATCGATGTAACCAAGGGCCGAAATGAACAGATGGGTGAACAGATAGTGACCGAAATCAGGGATCTCTGTATCGAGCAGCCTTTTGCCGTATTATCGACCCAGGGCGACGAACAACCTTATACCAACCTGATCAGCTTCGCCTTTAACGAAGAGCTTAACCGGTTTGTCTTTGCGACTCCGGCCCAGACCAGAAAGTACACTTTAATTTGCAGGAATGGAAAAGTATCACTGCTGATCGACAACCGCTCCCAGCAACCGAACAGCATCAACCTGATTCGGGCTGCAACCGTAACCGGTAAAGCCAGGGTCCTGCAAGAGCCCACTGAGATTGATCAGTGGGCCGCACTGCTGATCAAGCGGCATAGTTACCTGGAGAAATTTATAAAGTCACCCACATCGGGATTAATACTCGTTGAGGTCATCCGCTTTTTCTATGTGCGGCGCTTCCAGGAGGTTTACCAGTGGATACCCAACAAGACCTGATAATCCCTCTGCCCGAGGCTTCACTATACCGAGTTGATTGAAACAGGCAATCTGGTTACCGTCAACGGTGACCTGGGAATAGTCGTGATTGGTGAACCTAAATTCGACCTTGAAAAAGGATGGCCAGGCTAAGACGGCATTAAATGTGCAGTCATTATATCTATCGAGGCTTTACAATAAACCAAAAAATAGCTTAAACATCAATTAATACAATTTGATAGCTGAAAACCCTCTTTTTCGTTAAAACAGAGATATCGCTAAACCTCTTTATAATCAAATACTGATGCTCAACCATCCTTGCAATAATAACTTCAAAAGCATCCGTTTCTATTGCCATAATACCTTACAACTTCACAGCCATAATGGATCCTTTTGATAAAAAGGATCATCTAACTGGGAATCGTTCTAGATTGAGCGCATTCGATTGTTCCTCGGGTTATGCTCAAGCTCGCAGAGACCAAGCACCTCCATCAGTGGTGGGATATAGACCCCAAAGCGCCCGCGCAGCCCCTTCTTCAAGCCATACCAACCGCCAATCGGGTTGTCCGGAGAGCGGCCCCAAGCCTCGACTGTCCCTTCCTTGGCGGGCTTTTGCTCATCAGCGCCGCCAAGTTCCACCCAATCACCAGCCGCCTTTAGCATGGTATACAGATCATCCACGCAACGGGCATCATAGAAGAGGGTCGTCGTGCCGACAGTGCAGACCAGAACGCGCTTGCCGTCCTTCTCGTCGATATGCATCTTGTACTCGGCTGTTCCAGGAGGGGTCCTGAGAACCCAGGGGTTATCCTTTGTGCGATCCAATTTTTCCATACTTTTCTATCCTCCTTGTGTTAATTATTCGTAGGTCAGTGTAATGATATGATCAAAGGACTCACAACTTTCGTTTGCATCTTCGTTATCATACTGAGACCAAAAAACAGACTTTGGCCTGAAAATGCATTACACTTTGTCTGTTTTCATTTTATCCCCAAAGTAGGCTTTCATTGGACCGAAATATGCATCAATCCAGCCTTGTTGATACTGCTTTCCGTGCGCAGGAAGATTGGAGTGCCGGATAGTAACTCTTGCTCCCACGCTTGTCTTTTCGAATAAGATTTCCAACCGTGAATTTGTTTCGGTTTCATCAAACTCAGTTGTTCGCCACTCTTGAAGAATCCTTCTGGGATATTCTAGTTCGAGATTCTTTCCTTGAATGTACCCATCCCACGCTTCAAAAGTATCACCCACATTGGGGGAGACCTTTGCTTGACCACCTGTCATTCTTGAATGTTCTTCAGAATCAAGCCAAGCTTCATAGGCTTCTTCTGGTGTCGCTGGAATCACATCTGAAACTTCAAATTCGATACTCATTCTTCACCCCAGAATTGTAGTAGTGGCCGGCTCCTAGCCAAAGACGGCGAACACCACGATTAAGTAGTACAGCGCCACACCGACCATCGTCAGGCCAGCGACGACGCTGATCTGGCGTTCGTAGGTCACAAGAGCGCTGATCATCCATCGACTCGCGGCGGGACTCACAAGCGAGAAAGCGATCAGCGGGGCGCAGATGCCAAGTGTGAAAGCGGTGAATAGCGAGATGTTGGCCACCGCGTCGGTGGCTGTTGCGACGCGCGCGAAGAACGCAGCGATGATGGCAGGGTTGCACGGAATGACGATGGCGCCAAAGAAGAAGCCGTATGCGAGCGCAGCCAGATACGGATTGGCTATGCGGTTCGGGCGGACCTTGCGCTTGGGTTTGTAGCCCACCAGCAGAACAATGCCGGCGACGAGGATGATCGCGAAGGCGATCGGCGAGACGATGCCGATAACGCGCGTGAGAGACTCCTGAAGCCACATGGTGAACACTACGCCGATGAGCGCCATGAACACGATGACGCCCACGCTGACGAGGAGGCCAAAGAGCGCAAGGTACCGGCGTGAATCATGACGTTCTCCGACGGTGCGAGCCAGGCGCGAGAGAAACGCGGGGTAGAGCGGCAGCACGCACAGCGCGGTTGTCGGCGTGAGAACGCCGAGCCAGAAAGTAACCGCAAGATCGGCAAGCGTCGTCACCGGGCACCTTGCGCTTTCTCAAGCAGGTCGGCCGCTGACATGACGCCGGTGAAGAACTCCGCGTCGGTCTGATCGGGGTTGAGCAGAATCTTCGGCGAACTCGGCGGGTTGATGATTCCGGTACCGTACTCATCGATGAGAAGGCTTGTCATTTCGGCCGGCGCCACGACAAATATGCCGGCGAAATCGTTGCGCTCAATGTGGTCGCGGACCGCCTGCTCATCCTCGTTCTGATCGATATCGACGGCGATCACGACGACGTCATCGGTCTCGCGGGTCAGTTTGCTCGTCTCCGCCAACTGGCGGCGACAGATGCTTCACCAGACCGCGAACGTTTTGACGAGCACCGGCTTCCCACGGAAGTCAGCGATACGCAACGTCTCTCCGGTCAACACGTCCGTGAGTTCGATGTCGGCCCACGCAAACTGCGCAGCAGGTTGCTCACCGTCTGCGGAACCCTGCTCATCCGGTGCAGGAGTTTCAGATGGCACGTCGGGTTCGCTAACGTCCGGCTCGCTCACCGCAGCCGAACAGCCTGCGAGCATCGACAGCGCGAGAACGGTCGCAAGCAGGGTGAGCAAAACAGTGTTTCGGCGACGGTACATGGCAGGTCCTCCTCAGAGATAGATATAATGGAAGGGCCAGCCCCACACGCGATACGTAGGTTAGGCCTGCTATAATAGCAGGAAAAGAGCTACATGCGAGGAGGCAGACCCATGATCAATAATACCATATTTGTAGGGCTTGATG
>VGTO01000004.1 GCA_016874655.1 Bacillota bacterium
AGGGCGAAACCATAGCTGAACTTGAAGAAAACATTAAAGATGCTTATATAATGATGACCTTGGAAGATGTACCGGTAGAACACGAAATTAAAGAACTGGATATGACAATTTAAAATACAATGCTATTCATACTGATCCGATTAAAAGGACGCCCGAAGGCGTCCTTTTGTAATAAACATTTGTTTTAAGCAGAACAGTGTAGGGTTTAGAAAAGACCCTGCACTTTGCCGGTTTCCACATCAACATCAACCCGACGATAAGCAGGATTGGCTGCGGTGCCAGGCATTAGTGAAATTGCCCCGGCAACGGGAACAACGAACCCGGCGCCACCGTAGGTGAGAATATCGCGGATATGCAGCTTCCAGCCTTTAGGAACACCTTTAAGAACAGGGTTATCGGTAAGGCTGAGGTGGGTTTTAACCATGCAGGTCCCCATCTTCTGAATCTCGGGATCTGCTTCCATCCGCTTGGCCTTCTCGAGTGCCTCGGCGGAGTATTCAACGCCGTCTGCCCCGTATACTTCCTTGGCAATCAGCTCAATACGCTGACGCAGTGGGGTTTCGAGTTCATAGAGGAATTTGAAGTCGTTCGGCTCGTTGCAGGCTTCAACAACTGCATCGGCGAATTCGACTGCGCCTTCACCACCGTACTGCCAGTGCTTCGAAAGGGCAACCCGGGCGCCGGCTTCTTCCGCCAGGCGACGAACAGCCTTTACTTCGTTGTCGGTGTCAGTATAGAAGTGGTTGATACAGACAACAGGATTGATTCCGGCTTTTTTAACGGTCTTGATATGGTGAATCAGGTTTTCGCAACCCTTTTCAACCCAGCCGACATTCTCCTGGCTGTATGCAGGATCAAGCGGCTGACCCGGAAGGGGAATCGGAGCACCACCATGACATTTAAGGGCCCTGATTGTGGCCACGATAACCGCACAGTTTGGAACCAGACCGGACATCCGGCACTTTAAGTTCCAGAATTTTTCGAAACCGATATCAGCAGCAAACCCGGACTCGGTAATCACATAATCGCCCAATTTAAGGGCAACGCGGTCGGCAATAATTGAAGATTGGCCGATAGCAATGTTGGCAAAAGGACCAGCATGAACAAAGACTGGCTGTCCTTCAAGGGTCTGCAACAGGTTCGGGTTGATCGCCTCAACCATCCAGGCGGTCATCGCTCCGGCAACATCAAGATCGCCGGTAGTAACAGGTTTGCCTTTTTTATCATAGGCGACCACTATTTTAGCCATCCGCTCCCGCATATCTTTCAGGTCCTTAGCCACAGCTAAAATGGCCATAACCTCAGAAGAAACAGCGATGGCAAAGTTAGAGTTCATCATGAAACCATCTTTTCGGCCGCCGAGACCGATGATAATATTGCGCAAAGCTTGAGCACAGAAGTCAATAATCCATTTCATTTCCACATTGCGCGGGTCGATATTCAGCCTTTTCAGACCGCTACGCTCCAGAAAAGCATCGGTAGAGTTAAATTCATGCTGAATCCGGGAAGTAAGCGCAACCATGGCCAGGTTATGGGCGTTCATAATCGCGTTGATATCTCCGGTAAGACCAAGCGAAAAGGGAGTCAAGGGAATACACTGCGCCAGACCACCGCCGGCTGCAGAGCCCTTAACATTCATGGTCGGACCACCGGAAGGCTGGCGAATGGTAGCGATAACATTCTTGCCACGCTTGCCCATTCCCTCGGTAAGTCCCATAGTCGAGGTCGATTTACCCTCGCCCAGTGGAGTGGGGGTGATTGCCGTAACGTCAATATACTTGCCGTCCGGCTTGTCTTTCAGTCTTTCAAGCACTTTCTTGTAATCAACTTTTGCCACATAGTGGCCGTGGGGCAGGAGCTCCTCCTTATCAAGGCCGAGCTCATCCGCTAACTGGTAAACTTGCTTCATATTTGCTTCAGAATCTTCGGCAATTTCCCAGTCAGCATGTTTGGTAGGATCCAACGGCATTAAAACAACCTCCTTATAATATAAATATCTTTCCTAACACAACCACCTACAGATTTAAGCAGACAAATTAACTATTTCAACAAAACCTTCATAATTCCTGCCGCAATGTTAAACTATTCACATCTATTTAATATGCAGGTCCGAAAGCGCAGGAACCCCTCCTAAAGATTTAGCAGTGTGCGCTGAGCGCCTGACAGCCTCGGCTACAGCTTCTGCAGCCATCAGGCTAACCAGGTTGAGGTCAGCGGCAATGGCACCTTTAGATACTGCAAAGATTGTATCGCCATCCCACATCGTGTGAACCGGCCAGATTGATCGGGCAAGACCGTCATGGCCCATGCGGCAGATTTTTTCGAGTGCGGCTCCTTCAAAATTGGCATTCGTAGCAACTACGCCTAAGGTTGTATTACCTGGAAAGCCCTGTGCTTCCTGGTCCAGCATCAACTCAATCGTTTTTTCCATCCTTCCACTTTGCGGGTTGCGCGGGCCGGCTAAAAGCGTACCATCCGTATTGTAAATATCGCCAAAAGCATTAACTACCACCAGTGCGGCAACGATCAGATCGCCTTTGCGGCGGACCGCTGAACCCTGGCCGGTCTTAATCGCCCCGGCTGTGCCGTAAAGCTTGCCTACGGTCGCACCGGTGCCAGCCCCCACCGAACCCTCAGGTACCGGTCCATTGCCGGCAGCCAGGCAAGCCTGGTAACCCATTTCTGCATCCGGCCTGATCGCACCGTCACCAATAAAAAGATCAAATAGGACTGCTGAAGACACGATTGGCACACAATAAGGAGCAACCGCAAAGCCGCAGTTTTGTTCTTCCAGATACCTGACGACTCCCGATGCGGCATCCAAGCCAAAAGCGCTTCCCCCAGCCAGAACCAGGGCCTGTATTTCGCTCACCAGCTGCCCTGGCTTCAAGAGGTCCGTTTCCCTGGTGCCCGGAGCAGAACCACGCACTTCCACTGCTGCCCGCATGCCATCTTCAGCGAGGATTACCGTAACCCCGGTTGCCGCTTCAGGGTTTGAAGCAACACCTACCTTAATGCCTTTTACTGCCGTTAACCCGGAACTCATAGCACAAAAAACCTCCCGCTGGTATAATTGTTTACCAGGTAGATATTATTCATGAAAAGCGGTGAACAGAGATCTTCAGGTTAATCGACAGTCATGCCCACCTTTTCCCAGAAAAAATGATGAAAGCTATTTACACTTTTTTCTGGAAACAATATGGTTGGAAAATAGATTTTCCGACCGCTCCAGATCAGCTTCTTGATCTGCTGAAGGAAGGAGGCGTGGAAAAATGTATGGCCCTGGCCTATACACACAAGCCCGGGCTGAGCCGTCCCCTGAACAGTTGGCTTCATGAATTCAGCCGTAAAAACAAAGCTGTCATTCCCTTTGGCGCCGTTCATCCGGCTGACAGCGATCTGGAGCAGACTGTTATTGAGTGCTTTGATCGTTATGGTTTCGCCGGCATTAAGATTCACTGCCTCGTTCAGCAGTGCCGTCCTGACGACGAGCGGCTATTCCCCCTGTTTGAAGCAGTGGTTGAAAGATCCAAGGCGCTGGTCATGCACGCCGGTAGTTTTCCCCAACCGGCAGAAAACTTAAAAGTCAGTTACGTAGCCAACCTGTTGCGCCGCTTTCCCACTTTAAAACTGATCATTGCGCATCTCGGCTTAAATGATATTTCGGCCTATACCGATCTGCTGGCAGCTCACAGCGGTTTATATCTCGATACAGCTTTTGTTTTTCAAAATAAAACGGTAAAAACACCACTCGCTGATATTCTTGAGGTAATCAGGCTCTTCCCTGAACGCATTCTTTACGGCAGCGATTTCCCCTTTATTTTAGAGCCGCCACAAAACGGCATGGCCAGAATTGCAGCCCTCGATCTGCCTCAGGAGACCCTGCAGCTGCTATTTCACCAGAACGCAGAGAATTTTCTGGCCGCTTTAGGTCAATAAAATAATGGAGCCATAAAGGCTCCATCTGTTTTTTAATCAGGTTTTTCCTTTGTTTTGTCGCGCCTGGTAAATGAGGCGCGGCGATCAGGCTTTTTGCTGATCACTTTGATCTTTTCCTCTTTTAAGTCGCCGTTTAGAGCACTGTCCTGCTCTTCCGGACTTGCATTCCCCGTTGCTTCATCGGTCTGGTTTGCACCGGACTGATCCACTTGATCTTCAGTTTCTTCTAGCGGGCTAACTATTTTTACCGGTAGTGGTTTACCTTCCACCAGGGCTTTGATTTCCGCTGCGTCCAGAGTTTCCTTTTCAAGCAGAGTCTGGGCCAGGTTTTCCAGCTTGTCACGCTCTTTCTCCAGGATCTCCTGCGCCTTCTGGTAACAGTTATCGATTGTTTTTCTGATCTCCTGATCGATTGCCTTGGCAATTTCCTCACTGTAGTTGCGATCGCGGGCCAGGTCGCGCCCCAGAAAGACCTGGTCATGTTTTCTGCCCAGGGTAATCGGGCCCAAACTCTCGCTCATCCCATACTCCATGATCATCTGGCGAACAATTGAAGTGGCTCTTTCCAAGTCGTTTTGAGCGCCGGTGCTGATGTCGTTTAGCACCAGTTTCTCGGCCACCCGGCCCCCCAGCAGGGTGCTGACCCGATCAAGCAGCTCTGACCTGGTCATGTAATAGCGATCTTCTTCCGGGAACATCAGGGTATAGCCGCCCGCCCGCCCGCGGGGAATAATCGAAACCTTGTGGACCGGGTCGGTGTGCGGCAGAAGATAGCCGACCAGGGCATGTCCGGCTTCATGATACGCAACAATCTTCTTTTCAAAGGGGCTGATCACCCGGCTCGTTTTTTGGGTTCCGGCTACGACCCGCTCAACCGATTCCTCCAAATGCTGCATGCCAATCCGTTTCAATGATTTACGGGCGGCCAAAAGCGCCGCTTCATTAACAACATTTTCCAAGTCGGCTCCGGTAAAACCGGGTGTGCCACGGGCTACTATTTTCAAATCTACCGCTTCCGAAAGCTTTTTATTCCTGGTGTGAACTTTTAGAATCGCTTCCCGCCCGTTGACATCTGGCAGACCGACAGTGATTTCACGGTCAAAGCGACCCGGCCTGAGCAACGCCGGATCGAGAATATCCGGGCGGTTGGTGGCCGCGATAATAATGATTCCTTCATTTACATCGAACCCGTCCATCTCAACCAGCAACTGGTTCAGCGTCTGCTCCCGTTCATCATGACCGCCACCTAAACCGGCTCCACGCTGACGACCGACAGCATCGATTTCATCAATAAATACTATACAGGGTGAATTTTTCTTGGCGTTTTCAAACATATCACGGACCCGGGAAGCGCCGACTCCAACAAACATTTCAACGAAATCAGAACCACTGATGCTGAAAAAAGGCACCCCGGCCTCACCGGCCACAGCCCTGGCCAGCAAGGTTTTACCCGTACCCGGAGGGCCAACCAGCAGCACTCCCTTAGGGATCCTGGCCCCGATTTCAATATATTTACGGGGATCCTTTAAGAAATCGACAATCTCTGAGAGCTCGGCTCGCTCTTCATCGGCTCCGGCAACGTCCTGGAAAGTAACTTTCTTTTTTTCACCTTCCTGCAAGCGAGCACGGCTCTTGCCGAAATTCATTACCTTGTTGCCTCCACCCTGAGTCTGCTGCATGAAGAAAAAGAAAATTCCGATCAACAGCAGAAAGGGGATCAGATAGGTCAGGGCACTTTGCCACCATTTTGGTCCCCGGGGCAGATATGTTTCCAAAGTTACTTTGTTAGCAAGAAGCAACTCGGTCAGGTTATGATCGTCCGGCCTGATCGTTTTTACCACTGTGCCATCTTTTAGTGTCGCCTCAACCTCACTACCGTAAAGGGCAACGCTTGCAACCTCGCCCTTTTCAACCCTCTGGATCAGCTGATCGTAAGAGATCTCCTCCGGTGGGGTAGTATTATTAAAGGATGAAAGTAAAATAAACACTACCAGGGCAATGACCAGGTAGAATGTTATTTGTCTTAAAAATGGGCTCAAACAGAACCCTCCTTTCCTGCAACCGCCTAAAAGCCTGAACTAAATTCTAACATAGAGCATAAGCAGAAGCAACGAACTCCAGAAATATTAGTGTACAACAAATTATTATTTATTCCTAAAGCTAAACGGGAATGCTCCAGGGAAAAATCAAATGCTGTTAGATTAATCATTTTACATTAATTTAATAATCTTTTTACTTAATCTTTCTCTATTATAACCAAAATGGTACAAAGCAATTCTTAAGCAATATGTTATTATATTTTAAAGGAGGCCATAACATGGATCAATCTATTGAAATTATATCTGTTGATGCTGATAACTTAGATCAGCATGGCTTTTTCTGCTACATGAGCAAACGCAAAGCACCCGGTTATAAACAAAAACGGGACTGGTTGGAGGCAAGATTTACTGAGGGCTTAAAAATCAAAATGATTCACGAGATCGGCGGCCGCACAGTTGGTTTTATAGAGTATATTCCCGGGGAATTTGCCTGGCGGACGGTTAACGCCCCGGGATACTTAGTTATTCACTGCCTATGGGTCGTGGGAAAAGGTAAGAGAAAGGGCTACGGATCTCACCTGCTCAGGCTATGTCTTGATGATGCCCGTGCTCAGAATAAGAACGGTGTAGTCATGGTGGCCAGCGATGGGGTATGGCTGGCTAAAAAAGATCTGTTTGTTAAGCAGGGCTTTAAGGAAGTAGGACAGGCTCCGCCAGCGTTTACCCTGCTGGCATATCGCTTTTCTGATGATGCGCCGCTACCTGCTTTTCCTGCAGACTGGGAAGAGCGACAGAACCGTTTTGGCGATGGATTGACGGTGATCCGCACCCCGCAATGTCCGTATATTGAAGATGCTACAAATTTAGCCCTGGATTATGCAGCCGAACAAAAAATTGCTGTACGGGTAGTAACTTTTCAAACTGCTGAGGATCTACAGAAAAATTCCCCGAGCCCCTACGGCGTTTTCGGTCTGGTCCTCAACGGCAGACTGCTAGCCTACCATTACCTTCTGCACAAGGATTTTGATAAGCTTATAAACCCTTTACTCTAATTTCTTTAAACAATAAAGAGAAAATCTTGTAAAATAACTTTTGATTGAAGTCTTGATCAACAAATCTGAGGAACTGGATAATAATTATCTTTTTGCCATGTGCACCTGCACTAATTAATAATAAATCATCCTTAAGTCTGATCAGTACTCCTACTCTTGATCGGTGACTGAGTAATTTTGGTAGAATATAATTGTGCCAGCCCCACTTGGGAATGCGAATCAATGGGGTATGCAATAAAGATTTAAGGAGATGTGATTATGAATAAAAAGTCGATCATCATCATTGGCGGAGGGCTGACCGGGCTATCCGCTGGTTGTTATGGGCTTATGAACGGTTACCGGACATCAATCTTTGAGCTGCACAGTATAGCCGGAGGGGTCTGTACAGCCTGGAAGCGCAAAGGCTATACCATAGATGGAGCCGTTAACTGGGTCATGGGAACCAGGCCGGGTACCGAGTTTTACCGCTTCTGGGAAGAGCTTGGAGCAGCACCGGGCTGGAAAATCCATAACCATGATCTCTACCTGGTCAATGAAAGCCGGGATGGTAAACCTTTTTTTGTCTACTGCGATGCTGATCGCTTTGAAGAATACCTGCTGGAAGTATCGGCGGAGGACGAAGGGGTCATAAAAGAGCTCACCGGGGCCATTCGTAAAGCATCAACTTTATCAATGCCGGTGGATAAGCCACAGGAAAACTACAGTATGCTGGACAAAGTCAAAATGATCAAAATGATCACGCAGGTCGGTTTTTTCAAAAAGTGGGGTAACACCAGCATCGGCGATTTTGCCGCACGGTTCAAAAACTCCTTCCTGAGAGAAATGCTCAGTGAAAGCTTTGGCCCTGAAAACCCAATGATTATGGCCTTATTCGTGCTCGGGTTTCAGCATAGCAAATCTGCCGGTTATATTATCGGTGGAGCGCTCTCGCTGGTCGGCTCGATTGAAAAACGTTACCTGGATTTGGGAGGAGAAATAAACTATAACTCCCGGGTGGTTAAGATCCTGGTCGAAAATGACCGGGCGGTTGGTATCCGCCTGGCCGATGGCAGCGAACACCGGGCTGACTGGGTAATATCTGCCGCCGATGGCCGCACCACGATCTTCGATATGCTGGATGGAGTCTATTTGGATGAAAAGGTTAAACGCAAATATAACAATCCCAATCTCTTTGAGCCGCTGGTTTACGTCGGGTTAGGGGTAGCATGTCAGCTCGAAGATTTACCTGCTTCGATCGGGGGATTAAGCTACCCCCTATCAAAACCGATCGTAATCGCCGGTGAAGAGAAGAAGAGCATCAACGTCCGCTCATACTGTTTTGACCCCACCATGGCGGAGCAGGGAAAGAACACCCTCGTTGTGCAATTTACAACCAACTATGATTACTGGCACAAGCTGAAGCAGGAACCGGAACAGTATCGCGCCGAGAAAACCGCTATCGTGCAGGCTGTCATTGCCGGTCTGGAAGAGCGCTTTCCGGGTATTACCGGGCAGGTGGAAATGACCGATCTGGCCACACCGATTACCTGGGAAAGGTATACCGGCAACTGGAGAGGCTCTTATGAAGGCTGGATGTTCGACAGCGATTTCTCACCGCTTTCTTCCATGCGCAAAACCCTGCCCGGCCTAAAGAACTTTTACATGGCGGGGCAGTGGGTTAATCCCGGCGGCGGCATACCAACTGCGGTTATGTCCGGCAACCATACCATCCAGATGATCTGCAGGGAAGATCATAAAAGTTTTACCAGCAGCAAACCTTAAACTTGAGGTGAAAGCGTGGAAACTATAAACAATATTGAGCTTAAAGATGAAAACATTTATCCTGACGAAACTGTATTACGGTCGGTTTTAGAAAAGGCCTACGACGCTTATGCCAGGCTACTTGAATTCTTTGACCAAAATGAATTAGTTCATGAGTGGAGATATTACAATGATGGCAAAGCATGGCTCTGCAAAGTGCAAAAAAAGAAAAAAACCATAGTCTGGATGTCAGCATGGAAAGGTTATCTGCAGGCAGTCATCTATTTCCCTGAGAAATACTTGGATAAACTATACCAGTTAGATTTAACAGAGGGGATGAAAAATAATATAATGTCAACAAAGAATGTCGGGAAATCAAAGCCCTGTATCTTTGAAATAAGAGATGAAAAACTCTTCAGTGATTTTTCAAAGGTTGTTAATTTGAAGATTGCCTGCAAATAAGTATGCCCCCTGATCACGGCATCTCTTGCCTAATGTGTGGTTGATGAAGATCAAGCAAAGCTTAACTCTCAAAATAGTGTCTGTAAAGTGTGCAGGATAGGCGATGGGAGCTTGATTAGTAACCACCCCTACCGCTGCGTTCATATTATACATTAATCCTTCACGTTATATTGGTCGTAGATTGTTTTTGCATCATAATCTACTAACTAACAATACTTCTTTTCCATCAAAAATTTGCAATCCAAGGCCCTTTTTTTTAACTCTTTAATCACCTTGTATGCTCTCTGCTTCACCTCTAACGATGATAAATCAGTCCGGGAATCTGGTTTTTAGGCTCCGTTTAGATTGATCAGCAGCTTTATTGTGTGATAGTATACTCTCGACAGAAAAGCAAATATATATCTTTGTTTCAGGAGGATAACTACATGGCAGATACACTTAGAAAGAAAGCAATTTGGGCCTGGACAATGTACGATTGGGGCAATTCAGCTTTTGCCACTACCGTTATGGCAGCTGTTCTACCAAACTATTTTCTGACCTACATTGCTACCAACAACGAGGCTTTAGCTTTATGGGGCTACACTGTTGCCATAGGTAGTCTATTTGCTGCCTTAATCAGCCCGGTACTGGGCGCGATAGCAGATTTCCGCGGCTCAAAAAAGACATTCATGGCGTTCTTTATCGGGCTGGGCGTGCTTTCCACCGCATTAATGTTTTTTGTGCAACAGCCTGACGATTGGCTGCTGGGATGTATCCTCTATGTAACCGGCATAATCGGGTTTGCTGGTTCCCTTGTGTTCTATGATGCCCTGCTGCCACACGTTGCTAATAATGATGAGATCGACTACGTGTCTGCGCGCGGTTACGCGATGGGATACATCGGCGGTGGGCTGCTTTTGCTGATCAACGTTATAATGATTTTCTTCGGTCCCAACCTTGTTCCCGACATGCCCATTGAAGAAGCAACCGCCCTGATGATGCGTCTCAGCCTTGTTTCTGTGGCGGTCTGGTGGGCAGTATTTTCGATTCCGATCTTCCGTCATGTCAAAGAGCCACAACGCATGATCCAAAAGGGCGAGGAAACCTTGAATGTCATCACGGTGGGTTTCAAACGTTTCTTCCAGGCTCTGGATGAGATCAGTAATTTCCGCGACCTGTTCACCTTCCTACTGGCTTTCCTGGTCTATTCCAACGGCATCGGCACCATCATCACCATGGCTGTCGCGCTCGGCACCGATATGGGTTTTGGCACACTCACCCTCATTGGCACACTTCTGCTTGTCCAGTTTGTCGCTGCGCCGTTCGCCATCCTTTTTGGCAAACTGCCGAAAAAACTCGGCTTGCGCCAAACCATTAACTTAAGCTTGCTGATTTACATCATAATAGCTATCATCGGCTTTTTCATGACCAAGGAATGGCATTTTATCCTCCTCGGGCTGGCGGTGGCGACAGTGCAGGGCGGCAGCCAGGCGCTCAGCCGTTCCCTGATCGGGCAGCTGATGCCAAAAAGCAAAACAGCCGAATTCTACGGATTTTTCAGCGTTTCAGAAAAGTTCAATACCGTTCTCGGTCCGCTGGTCTTCGCAGTTGTTAAAACAATCACGGGCAACAGCCGGCTGGCAATCATCTCATTGGTTATCTTCTTCCTGGCCGGCATCGTAATTCTCGCGAAGGTAAATATTGAGCGCGGAATTGAGACCGCCAAAGCTGAAGATGCCAAGATGATTTCTGTCTAATCTTTAGGATATCAAGTTCTGAAATAAAGCGCCCAGTTTGTCTGGGCGCTTTGTATATACGATTCCATATCTCTTCTATCTTTTTCAAATGTATTCCCCTATTCAGTGACGGTACAGCGACTGAAAAGATTGGCGCCTCACGTTTGCGGGTATGCGATGTTTTTTCTGCTGCGAATAAGGCGCGCGAATCAAAGCACCGAGCACCGCACAAGGCCTTATATTCCGGGTCGCGTAGCGAAGAGCATCCCCGCTGATGTGTGATGTGCTTGGGGCTTCTTAATTAACATATACTAACTACAATACTTCCTTTCTTGTGACCTTTTTCAACATATCTGTGAGCTTCAACTATTTCTTCAAGCTTATAGACTTTATCGATAACAGGTTTAATGCGATGCAGAAAAATTTCCAAAATATAATTTTAGTTAAACCGATTATTTAATCGGATCATAGTGTTATGATAGGTAGTAATTGTAATATATTTTGGGGATGGAGGGTGTTATTATTTGAAAAAGATCTATGTTCTTGATACCAGTGTTTTACTCCAATCACCTAATGCTGTTCTCGGTTTTCAGGATAACCTGATAGTTCTTCCCGGCTGTGTATTGGAAGAGCTGGATAATATGAAAAAGGCTGCAGATTATGAAATCAGGGCCAATACCCGCTGGGTAGCCCGTTTTTTAGATCAGCTACGGGCCCAGGGTGAGCTAAACCAGGGGGTAGCCCTACCCAATGGCGGCGAACTTAGGGTTGAAATGAACTGCATAGATAACAACACCGATCTACCCTGCTCCTGGCCAGGTGACAAGCGAGATAACCGCATTCTGGCCGTTGCAAAAAACCTGCAAAAAACCAAACAACCGGTAATCATTGTTACCAGGGATGTGTTCTTAAGGATCAAGGCCGATGTCATCGGGGTTCCGGCCCAGGATTATAGAAATGAGCAGGTAGAGTTTGATATTGACGAGCAGTACCGGGGATGGGAAGAACAGGATGTTCCTGAAGAGCTGATCGATCGCATTTACAGTCAAGGCCAGTTATCCTGGAACGGAAAACCTAACCCGATAAACAAATTCTTTCTACTTAAAGCCGAAGGCAGTGCCCAAAAAACAGCCTTAGCCCGTTATCGGGATGGTCGAATGGTGCTGCTCAAGGATACCCGGCCTGATTTTTTCGGTTTTAAGCTAAATCTGCTGCAAAAATATGCTCGCGAAGCGCTGCGTGATGACAGCATTCCCATGGTTACCCTGATGGGAGCTACCGGCAGTGGAAAAACTCTCCTTTCTTTAGGCGTTGGCCTGGAAAAAATTTTAGATGAAAGTGTTTACCGGCGCATGTTGATCTGCCGCCCCAACGTGAGCATGGGCGAGGAGATCGGTTTTTTACCCGGGGATGAGAAAGAGAAGATTGCCCCATATATGCGACCAATATACGACAATCTAGAACAACTGGTCGATTCGCACCCGGACCGTTATGACAATGAACATGAACTTGACGGCAAGGTTGCTTATCTTTTCGCAACCAGAAAAATAGTAACAGAAGCCATAGCTTACCTGCAGGGCCGTTCAATCGTAGGTCAATATATCTTAATTGATGAAGCGCAAAACCTGACTCCGAAGCAGGCCAAGGGGATCATTACCCGGGCCGGGGAGGGAACTAAGATCGTTTTGGTTGGCGATCCGGAGCAGATTAATAACCCCTTCCTTGATTCAAGAACAAACGGGCTTTCATGGGCTGTCGAGAAAATGAAAGGCAGCCCCCTGCATGCGCACATTACCCTGACCGAAACTAAACGTTCAAACCTGGCCATGGAAGCAGCGCGGTTGATGAAGTAAAGTAACTGAAATGTGGTTCATACCGGCTGCTCACAATAATTGTTTTAAACCGTATTTAACCTAAATTGAACACAACTGAAATATTGCTGTAACAATTTAGATCAATAATAGGAACGACCCCCTCTTTTATGATAGATGTAGGCACAGCTGAGTAGCGGCTGTGCCTATGTACATTTCTTCAATACGAATAACATTAAGAACTAATCTTTGCCCAAATTAAGAACAACATTCAAATCAGCCGGTCCCTCGTTATGCCATAAGGCATCCAGATATTTACTCAGACGCTTATAGACGAAACGTGCCCATAAGCCAAGATCATTTTCTTTAAGCACCGGGCGATTTTCAGATTTTTCATCTCCCAGTGAATGGGCAATAAATGCACTCGCTAAATGACGGCCGATCAAAGCGGCATCTTGATCTGAAATACGGTATTTTTTTAGGGCTGAGATTATTTCGAGTTCAAAGGTCTTCTGCAAAAAAGTAAAAGCTACTTCAGCAAATCCGCTTCCCGGCCGATAGCTTTCAAGAATTGTTTTTGATTCAATCTCAATTCTATTGTCCTTAATTTTACATAATCTCAACGGGCATGGTGGAGTGATCAGTGACCCTGTCTCAATATCATAAATAAAAGCGCCTTCTTCAAAATCGGCCCGGGCAATATCCTGCGCGTGATAATGGCCGGTAAAAACCAGTCGGACACCGTATGAAGCCAAAAATCGGCTAAATTTCCGGTAATCTTCAACCAGGTAATCACTATGCAAGATGCTTTGCCCTATCCAGTGCTCAACAACTCCATGGTGAATCATTGCCATTACGGCTTTTCTTTCTTCAGCGGCCTTCTGTAGCATCCTGGCCAGCCAGTCAACCTGGTTTTGGCTGATTTTACTGCCTACATAATCAAAAGAAGATGTATTCCCTTTGTAACTGCAGGTATCGATACTGAAAAGCCAGAGGTTTTCTTTGAGCTCTGCCACATAACTTAATGAATGATCATCGCGCTCAATCGCCTGGTCATAACCGTAATTATGGTACAGATCTGCAAACTCAGAGGCAGCTAGTGTTTCAGCTGATTCGCTTCGGTCACCGACAAATTTCCGGGCTCCAAAATACATATTCAGATCGTGATTGCCGGGGATTACGTATACGTCTTTTCCTGCTGTTCGTAGCTTTTCAAGTAATTTCACTAATTCAAGATGGCCTATCTTTTCTCCATCTTTTGTCAAATCACCCGGTATTAAAACAAACTCGGCTTCAGATTTTGCAATATGATTAACCGCCAGATCGATCAAATCCGCACTCTCTTTCAACAGCTTGCGATCCTGATGCAGATTCTTTTCAAATGCAGCCCCGCTGACGCCAAGCGAAAGGTTATAATAATGCAAATCACTGATAACTGCAAACCTAACATCGGGAAATAAAGGATTTAAAATGCTGGAACTTTCTTGGTTTGGATAAACTAATTTATCTTTCTGCCTGATCCTGTTTAGCAATAACATCCCTCGTTTATTAAAACTAATTATTACAGAGTGATTTTAACATAGCGAAGCGCCAATTCGATTTGCTTAACTTATTATTTACAATGATTTAACCTGACCAAATCTTTTTCAACAGGTTACAATTATTATTACGCTGGGACTTTGGATCATTGGTCTGGATTTAATTTACGCTACTCCTCAGATCACCACATTTGTAAACCAAACAATGGATCATGATTGGCAGGCTCAGAATGAATTTAATAATTCGTTATCTTAAACCTCTGTATTGCCATATCAAAACTTAATTGACTGTCATCATGGTTCAAGGACCCGCAAGTCGGCCAGGTGGCGGTAATCTTCATCAAAGTCTAACCCGTAGCCGATCACGAAACGATCAGGGATCTTAAAGCCGCAGTAGTCGGGATTAAAGGAAACCTGGCGCCGATCGGGTTTATCCAAAAGGGTGACCACTTTCAGCGATTTTGGACCGCGCCTGAGCAAATTTTCGTAAAGATAAGTAAGGGTCAACCCGGTATCGATAATATCTTCAACGATCAGCACATCTTTATCAGTAATGCTCTGCTCAAGGTCTTTTAAGATCCGAACCACACCGGAGGAATTAGTATCGGCGCCGTAACTTGATACAGCGATGAAATCGATCTCCACCGGTATTGTCAAATGGCGGACCAGATCGCTTAAAAAGATCACCGCCCCTTTTAAGACCCCGATAACGAGGATTTTCCTGCCCCTGTAGTCTTCGGAGATCTCTTCGGCCAACTCCTTAATACGCCCTTCGATCTGCTTGGCGGTTAGCATAACTTCCATTTTTTCTTCAGCCATAGATGCCACCCTTTCTGTTATTATTAAATCTTCCCCGCAGTATGCACAGCGCTCCAGGCCTTTTAATCAAGATAATCAAGCCAGAGGACCTTCACCGTTTTATCCGTTACCCTGTAGGGGTGGGCGATTCTTAACCCGGCAACCCAGATTATTTCACTACCGACGGTTACTAGTGGTAAAGTGTCACGAAATAATTGATCTACCTTTTGGTCAATCAGAAAACTTTTTAGCTTTTTACTGCCCGCTGCTCCCTGGGGATGGAAACGATCACCAGGCTTTCGGGAGCAGATCACAATCTTGCCGGGAGGGATTGTATCGTAATCGAGATAAGCGCTATTTTGCTCAGGCGGCCAGTTTAGAACATCTTTTTGTACCAGATGGGCGCTAATTGTTTTTCCGCCAGGCAGCGCAGTCAGACCGGGGATAATAAGTTCCTGTTCGCCGATCTTTTCCGGCATTTGATTATTCTTCCGGGATATTATTAGATTTTTTTTTGCCCGGTATGCTCTCAATCCGCCTGGCAGGTTAAGGCGGGCACCAATTTTACCTTCCCCAGCCAGCTTTAACAGCTGGTTCAGATGCACCCGGCCCAGTTCCCGCCCAGCCCGGTAATGGCGCAATAACAGCCGTAAAACCCGGCTGCTAATCGCACGCGGCAGGGCATTCAGAGAAGACGAATCAACTAGAATATAGTTTCCTTTGTGCTCAGCTATCTGACAAGCTCTTTTTCGGGCCTGATGTTCAAAATAATGGCGGTCTTCGGCAGCAAGCTCAGCCAGGCCGGCTAAAGCTTCGCGAATACGGGGATTATAACGTTCCTCGAGGTGCGGGATTAGCTCCAGCCGTAGCTTATTGCGAGTATAGTCAGTCTCCAGATTACTGCTGTCAGTATAAGGCTGTAGGCCATGCTCAAGGCAATAAGCTTCGATTTCAGAGCGCCTGAAATCAAGCAGCGGTCTGATCAGCTTCACACCGTTAATGCTTCGTAACGGAAGCATCCCGGAAAGACCGTCAATACCGCTGCCCCTGAGCAAGTTTAACAGGACTGTTTCTGCCTGGTCGTCGCGATGATGGCCGAGCGCAATCGATTCCGCCTGAAAGTTGCGGGCCACCTGGAGCAGAAAGCGGTAGCGCGCTCTCCGGCCCGCCGCCTCTTCTGATAACCCAAATTTTTTTTTATAACTCCTGATATTGACCCTCTTGGACATAAAGGGAAGGCTCATCTGATCGGCAAGAGCAGCTACACCTGCTTCTTCAAGAGCTGCTTCCGGACGCAAACCATGGTTTAAGTAGGCTACTATTAGCCTTAAGCTATATTCAGAGGCCAGACGACTGAAGAGGTGGAGCAGGCAAAGCGAGTCCGGTCCGCCGGAGACAGCCAGGACAATCGTCTCGCCACTGAAGACCAGTTCTTTATTATTTACATATGCTTTGAAACGTTCAAATAGCATCAGCGTGTAATTCCCGGCTCCGGGTAAAGATAAAAAAACACCCTGAACCAGAGTGCCTTTCTAAAAGATATCCCAAAGTAAGGTTGCTTAGAAAGCTTCCTTGAAGGAACCGCGACCGCCTCTTTTAGATTCAGTATTTCTTTTCAAATCAAGCAGTCGCTCATCACTTTCCTTAAGAAAACGGTTCATTTTATCTTCAAACGAGGCTTTATTGACCGGAGCAGGCCTGCTGCGTCCTTTACCATTCTGTGCCTTGTAACCTTCCGTCGCCTGCCGGATCGAGAGGCCAATTTTTCCATTGTTTTCGACATTTAAAACCTTGACCTTAACTTGATCAGATTTTTTAAAGAACTCGTTGATATCCTTCACGTACTCGTCTGCCACTTCCGAAATGTGCACCAGACCGGTAACTCCACCGGGCAGCTCAACGAAAGCACCGAATTTCGTGATTCCCGTAATCACCCCTTCCATGATACTGCCGATTGCCAGATCTTTCTTGATAAAAAAACGCCTCCTTGCTCAAAATTGATGCAGACTAAGGCTATTATAACTGCTATTGCTTTATTGTCAATCCTCAAACTGGAAGATGACCTCATCCGGCCTGACCAACCCAAGCCGTTCGCGTGCCAGTACTTCGATATAGTCAAGATCCTGAAGCTTAAGAATCTCCTCTTCCAGGGTTGTTTGCTGCTCGCGCATTTCGCTGATTATCTTTTCCATCTCATCGAGAGCCTGACCGGCCTCCCGTTGCCTTAAATACTGGGCTCCGATAATGACCAACAAACCAATAACAATAAAACCGAGCACAATCACCAACAGCCTGTACATACTGTAACGGTTTTCCCGGTGCCGGACGGGAAATCTTGAAACGGGGCTGCTTTTTTTTTGCCCTGACGGCATTTTGCCATCATCCCCAAACTAGTCGTTGTATAGCTTTAAGGTAAGACAAGTCCCCTTCAGAAAGGGGACTTGTCTTTATAAATCAGAAATTAATCATTGAAAGTCCTGTCTCTTGCTGATTATTTGACTTTATCTTTTAGAGCTTTACCAGGCTTGAAAGCCGGGACTTTAAGGGCTTTAATCTTGATTTTCTCTCCTGTTGCCGGGTTACGCCCTTCACGTGCTTTACGGTGACGTACTTCGAAAGTACCAAAACCAACTAACTGGACCTTCTCACCTTTAGCCAGGCTACCTGCAATGCCGTCCAAAATCGACTCTACCGCTTTCTTGCTAGTCTTTTTTGATAATCCGCCTTTCTCAGCAACCAAATCGACCAACTGTGTTTTATTCACTTACAAAGCCCTCCTTAAATAAGTAATAGATACCTACATTACATGCCTTATTCGACGTCTTTTTTCGGACTCCTTCTTTTTTTGCCTATATTCCTGATTTTTTTGCATCATTCCACCAATTATCCAGTTGATCAAGAGTAAAATCAGTAAATATGTTACCGCTTTTTTCCACTTGTTCCATTACATACCTGAAACGGGAGATAAATTTACCCGTAGTCTTTCCCAAAGCCAGTTCAGGATTAACCTTTAAAAACCGGGCCAGGTTGACCAGGGTAAAGAGAAAATCACCGAGTTCTTCTTCAATCGCTTCTTGCCCGCCTCTTTTGCAGGCCTCTTCGAGTTCAGACAGCTCTTCTCTGGCTTTCTCCAGCGGACCCTCAATCGTCGGCCAATCAAAACCAACCTTTGCGGCCTTTTTCTGAATTTTATAGGCCCTGAGTAACGCCGGCAGCGCTTCGTCAACTTCTAGATAAAAGCTATTCTGCTCCTCCTTGCGCTCGACTGATTTTATTTCTTCCCACAGCAACTTTACCGCGTCAGCGTCAACGGCATTGCGATTCCCGAAAACATGGGGGTGTCTGCGAATCAACTTTTTTTTAATAGCCTCCACCACAGCATTAAAATCAAAGCGGTTTTCTTCGCGGCCAATCTGACTGTGGAAGATTACCTGGAGCAGAAGATCACCAAGCTCATCAACTAGTTCCTGGTCGTCCCCCCGGTCAATAGCAGCCACAACTTCATAGGCTTCTTCGATCAAATACTGTCTGAGACTATGGTGATCCTGCTTTCTGTCCCAGGGGCAGCCATCAGCAGCCCTCAACCGGGCCATGATCTCAATCAGTTCCCCGATGCTTTCCCCTTTAAAAGGAGATAAGTAGAGGGTGGTGTAGTGATCAAAAACAGCATAATGGTCTAAAACACACAGCTTTATTTCTTGCGTTCCGGCCCGGGTCATACCCGCGGCATTTACAATCAAAACGGGATAATCTTCAGGGTAAAGCTCAAGCAGCTTCAGCTTAACCCGCGAAGCAATCGCCTGATTACAAACCTGAGCCAGAACCAAGTGGTTGCGGACCGGATCCTTCAGTTTTTCAATCGAAAGCGCATCAAGCACTGTTAAACCGTCAAGCAGGTCAAGCTTCAGCTGGCTGAGCAGCGGTTCTAAAAAGGAGAGCCCGGCAACCAGTTCGATTTTTATTCCTAAGCGGGGAGCGATCTGCCTCAGCCTTTCAACGGTTGCTTCACCAACGTTTGGATGGCCGGGAACAGCATAGCAGATCAGATCGTGCAGCTGACACTGCTTGATCAGGGTGCGGGTAATGGCGCGATAAACTTCTTCAAAACTGTTCCCCTGATCATAGAGGTGATCAAAGGATCGGGCCTGTTCGCGCCGCGCAGCAATGTAGCGGGCAACGGGGTGTTTCAGGGTTCGTAGGAAAATAGGGCTACCCGAGGCCAGGTAACTTCGTGCCTCGACAGTCAGGTGCCGCGGACTACCCGGCCCGAGCCCGATTACTACTATTTTACCCAGGAAAGATCAACTCCAATCAAGAGATCCGCAGTAATCCATGACGGGTTAAAAACTTCTCCAGCGTCTGCCCAATATAGGGAACCATTAATAATTCCTCTCGTTTTATACCACCAAGCAACAGTAGAGAGATCCCGAAAACAGCAATCCCAAGCAGAATAGCAATTAGCACAGCAAGAGCGTTTAAACGGCTTGCTGAAATAAGATCCCCGCCAATGTGCATAATGCCGCCGTAGCTAAAATAGACTACCACCGACATCAGGGCAGTGGCGATCAGAGGCAGAAATGCAAACTCACTCCAGTTGACCCGCCAGCCGCTGTAGCGCCTGACATGGTTGAGGTTAAGGATAGCCGCAACAATAAGACCAATTACGGAAGCCAGGGCTGCTCCCCCGACATTCAGGGCAGGGATTGCTGTCAGGTACCAGGCAAAGACAGTTTTAACCAGACCACCGTAAAACATATTTATAGCAGGCAGGATTGGTTTACCAAGGCCCTGGATCAAACCGGTTGTCGTTACGTAAAGGCAAAGTGGGATGACTGACCAGGACATGTAAGCCAGTGAGAAACCGGCCTCGGCATTATTAAAGAGCAACAGCGTAACCGGCTCAGCCAGCAGGAAAAGCCCTAAGGCAGAGGGGAGGGAAAAGAGGGCGGTTAGTTTAATAGCAATAGCGCTCCGACTCTGAATCAAAGCCCTGTTCTGTAGAGCAAAAGCTTCCGAGATTGCCGGAACCAGACTAATGCTGAGAGCCAGTGCCACTACATTGGGAAAATATACTACCGATCCGGCCATCCCGGTCAGCTGGCCATAAAGGGCCCTGGCTCTTTCCAAATCGAAACCGGCAGCGAGCAGCTGCCGCGGAACTATCGCCAGATCGATCATCGTAATCAGGGGAATCACCAGGCCGCCAATAGTGACGGGTATCGCGAGAGTAAGGATCCGGTTAATGATCCTCCTAACCGATTCCGGGTGATGTTCAGTTTGCTGCTTTCCTAAAACCTGCAAAGCAACACGTTTATTAAAGTAGAAAACAGCGAGCAGCAGCAGCCCAGCCAAGCCTCCGGCTGCTGCGCCCGAGGTGGCTCCGGCCGCTGCATATTCAAGACCGGCAGGGATCAGAAGCAGCACCAAAGCGATAGAAAAACCGACCCGTACCAGCTGTTCAAGGAGTTGTGAAACTGCTGTCGGAACCATATTCTGCTGCCCCTGAAAAAACCCCCGCAGCGAAGCCATGATTGTAACAAAAAAGATTGCCGGCGATATAGCCATCAATGGATATAGTGCCTTGGCATCTCTGATCAGTGTCAGTGAAATATACTGAGCACCGAGCAGCATAACCAGGGTGATCACTAAGCCACTTAGGGCCAAGAGAAAAAAGGCAATCTTAAAAACCCGCTGCGCCTCAAGGTAGTCATTCAGGGCTATTTTTTCAGCCATGATTTTGGAAAGGGCAACGGGAATGCCAGCTGTTGACAAGACCAAGAGGGTGGAATAGATCGGGTATGCATACTGATAAAGACCGATGCCCTCGTCGCCAAGAATTGCTGCCAGGACCACTCTGAAAACCGCCCCGATCACCCGGGCAGCAATCCCGGTTACAGCCAGAATTGCGGCGCCCCTGACAAAAATTCTGTTGCTGTTGGACAAAAAGTAAACCTGCCTTTGTTAGTCTTGTGTTGTATTATATCAGGTTCAAGGTGGCCAGTCAGCAAAAGGTCAGAGAGCCACCTGATCATCACCACTGGTTCAGGCCGGTCTTAAAGCCAGAATGCTTTCAATTTCGGCCAGCAGATTCTCGAGAAAAGCGGTTCCTTCCGGCAGCCCGGTAATTTTTACCTGAAGCGGTCTTAGTCCGGTTACGGTCATTCGCTTGGCCAGATGCGATGGGTGTAGTTCGAGCATGGATGGATTCATGGTGGTGGCACTGCTAAATTCCAGCACAACACTGTTTTTTCGGCGGCTGATCAGCAAAATCTCGGCCTCAGCCGCTCTGACCCTGATCCGAGCCACTTGAAGTAGCAATTTGCCCGGCTCAGGCGGCGAAGCGAAGCGATCAAGCAGCTCTTCTTCAATTTCGGACAATTCTTCAAGGCTGACCGCACTATAGATTTTCTGGTAGAAATCAATCTTCTGATCCTGGGCTGCGATATAAGAAGAGGGCAGGAAAGCGCTTATATTCAACTCCAGGCGCGGCTCAACCTTTGTTTCGACTTTTACATTTTTCAAGAGCGCTACTGCCTGATCAAGCATTCGCACGTAGAGATCAAAACCGACAGCTGCGATAAAGCCATGTTGCTCAGAGCCGAGGATATTACCGGCGCCCCTGATTTCCAGATCACGCAGGGCAATCTTAAACCCGGAGCCCAGTTCGGTAAAATCCCTTATCGCTTTTAGTCTTTTGCGAGCCGCTTCGTTGATCAGTTTATCTTTACGGTAAGTGAGGTAGGCATAGGCGAGACGGCTGGAACGCCCAACCCGCCCCCGGATCTGGTAGAGCTGGGCCAGGCCAAAGCGGTCGGCATCAAAGACAATCAGAGTATTGACGTTGGGAATATCCAATCCCGATTCAATGATCGTTGAACTGACCAGGATCTGGTAGTGTCCTTCCTGAAAATCGACCATTACTTTTTCGAGTCTCGCTTCAGGCATCTGGCCATGCCCGACAGCGACTGCAGCTGAAGGGAAAAGCTGTGCTATACTCTCGGCGTAGGCATCAATCTGCTGTACCCGGTTGAATACTATAAAGACCTGGCCCTGCCGGCTTAATTCACGCTGGACTACTTCCCGAATCAGGGTTTCCGAGTATTCGAGCACATAGGTCTGCACCGGAAAGCGATCTTCGGGCGGGGTGTCGATAATACTTAAGTCCCGGGCACCGGCCAGGGATAGGTGGAGAGTGCGGGGAATCGGCGTTGCTGTCATAGCCAGGGTATCAACATCAAGGCGCATTTTCTTGATCTTCTCTTTCTGACGCACCCCAAAACGCTGCTCTTCATCAATAATCAGGAGTCCCAGATCATGAAAGCGTAAATCTTTAGCCAGCAGGCGATGGGTGCCGATGACCAGATCAATCTTGCCGGCAGCAATTTTAGCAAAAATCTCCTTTTGTCTGGCCGGTGGGACAAACCGGCTGAGCTGGGCAATTTGCACCGGAAAACCCTCAAAACGTTCCTGGAAAGTGCGATAGTGTTGCTGGGCCAGCACCGTGGTTGGCACCATAATCGCCACCTGCTTGCCTTCCAGGACCACTTTGAAAGCAGCCCGCATCGCCACCTCGGTTTTGCCATAACCCACATCTCCGCAGATCAGGCGATCCATGGGGTGCTCTTTTTCCAGGTCAGCCTTTACTTCATTAATTGCCTGCAGCTGATCCGGAGTCTCTTCAAAGGGAAAGCGAGCTTCAAACTCTTGCTGCCAGGGATGATCCGGGCCAAAGCTGTAGCCCTTTGCCGCGTGTCTGGCGGCATAGAGCTCCAGCAGCTCGCGAGCCAGATTTTCAACCGACTCGGTAACTTTGCTTTTTATCCGCTGCCACTCCGCTCCACCAAGACTATGAAGGTGCGGAGCCGGACTGTCGCCTCCGGAATACTTACGAATCAGACTAACCTGATCAATGGGAATATAGAGTTTGTCTGTTCCCCGGTATTTTAGCAGTAAATAGTCCCGCTCGACCCCACTTACTGCCAGAGTCTGAATACCCTGAAATTGCCCTATGCCGTGCTGCTCGTGAACCACATAATCCCCTGTAGAAAGCTCTTTGTAGCTGCTAAGCAGGGTTCCCTCGCGCGTGCTGATCCTTCTCTTCTTCTTTCTTCCGGGCAGCAGGTTCTGTTCGGTAACGAGCGCCATCTGCAGGGCAGGGATGATAAAACCATCATCGGGAGCAGCACTCATCCTGATGCAATCAGGAGCACCCGGCAGTTGCTCTGTCAGCAAGCCGACCAGACGATTGACCCTCTCTTCGCTTGCGGCGGCCAGGTAAACCTGATACTGCTTTTGTTGCCAGTTTTGCAGATCTGTTTGGAACAGCTTCCACTGCCCGTGATAGTGGGCAGCGCTTATTAGATCAAGATTATATGATGCAGAAAATTTTATGATTGCTGAACTGTCAGCAATGGCATTTAAAGCGATGAGGTGACCGCTGTAGCGGGCCAATAACTGATCGAAACTCCAGAGCAGGTTTAAGTTTTCTCCAAACAGCATTCCTGCTGCATAAGAGTCACTAAAAAACTGTTTTAAATCTGCGCTCAGGGTCTTTTCTTTTTGCTGTAATAGCATTGTCTCTTCTAGGACCAACAAAGAAGACCCGGGTAAATAATCAAGCAGGGTGGCGCCTGCACCAAAAAAATAGGAGAAGTAACCGGTTAGCAGATCAAGCCCTTCCGGGGAAGCCAACCGCTCTAAGTCGCGACCGACCTGCTGGTTTAGCCTGGCAGCAGTTTCTCTTTCACCACGCTTACGCAGCTTCGAGAGGGCTTGATCAAGATCGCTTTTAATCAGGGGCGCGACTTTTTGATAGTGATCTTCATTGAGCATCAGTTCGCGGGCCGGCGCGATCAAGACCGCATTAATTATTTCGATGGAGCGCTGGTTTTGGGGATCGTAAAATCGAATTGATTCCAGGTTATTGTCAAAGAGCTCCAGGCGTACCGGTCTGCCCAGGCCAGGCGAAAAGATGTCAACAATATTCCCGCGGGCGCTAAACTGCCCGGGCACCTCCGTCAACGAGCTTCTTTCATACCCCCTGGCGACCAGTCCGCCAATCAGATCTTCGCGATTTAAAAGATCACCACTTTTTATCTTAAGCGTCAGATTCAGCCAATCAGCGGGGGGCAAGTTTCTGCTTAAAAGGGCGGCCAGCGGCGCAACGTAAATCCCAGTGGCACCTCCAAGCAACCATTGCATAAACTTAAGCCTCTGATGTTGGATCTCTTCACTGCGTGACAAGATCGTGGGGCTGACAAAAAGCTCCCGAGCCGGAAGCAGCATTACCTGCCCGGGCAAAAAAGCCTCGAGGTTGGTAAAAGCCTTTTCAGCGCCTGCCTGGTCGGCTGTGACCAGCAGCAGAGGACGACCTGAATAGTGGCCCAGGGCAGAGAGAAAAAAATCACCGGCACTGCCTTCAATGCCATGAAATTCAACCCGGTAACCGGTCTTTTTATTTAAGTGATCAAGCAGGAATGTAAACTGCTCATCTTTGAGCCAGAGGGCTAACAATTCTGTAAGCTGCAAACGGTTACTCCTTTCTGCGGTGGTAATGGCGTACAGCAGAAGAGGGGAAAATAATAATTTTCCCCTGATCAGCTGTTGGAACAATTTTAACCAAGATCAGACCAAACCACTTCAACCGCAGTAAATACTTTAGTAAAAAGCAGTTTTCCCGGGTGGCGACCGTAAAATGTCTGACCCAGTTTAGAAATAAAAAAGCTTAGACTTCAACTGCTGCTGCCTGCTGGTTCATCTTTTTCTTCCTCACAATCAGGAAGTAAGTAAATACTCCGGCCAAGACAAGCAGCGCAATAGCCAGCAAGGGCCGATAAAAGATCCAGGCAATGGCGATGACCACAAAAGTCAGGATTATGGCGATCAACCCGGCGATTAAGCCAATCCCCGATGATAGCAAACGGCCGAGAAACGGCAAGACCACCCCAACAGTAGCTAAAGGCTTCAGTATTGTGTTGAGACCGATGAAAAAGAGGAAAAAGCCGAGGACTCTGAAGATCCAGGTCCGTAATACATTGGCCGCCTTGGCTGCTTCTATCATCTCTTCAGCAGAATGCATTCCCGGTCTTAAGATCTCGATCGTTGTATTCTGTTCCGTTCGGAAAGGACCAATCTGTCCATTCATCACCCGGCCTAAGACCGATACCTGACCCGGTACCGCGTACTGGTGTGAAATTCTAACATCACCGATCTGCGGAGTGCCGGGATTACCGATATAAATCTGGTTTTTGGAAATAGCTGCTTTTTCTAAGATGGGCTCGGGGATGTTCGCCAGGTCAGGATTGGTATAATCAATAGGCTGGTTGGCCGAAATCTGACCGATCAGGCCTGGCGATAGAGTATAGGCGCCAATCATTACTAGTTGGACAGACCAGGACTGTCCCTGGTAAGGCATCTGGGCCGGATTGGCATTTCTGGTTCTGGCCTCGGGATCTTTAAAAGATGAAGACTGAATCAGCGATGAAGACCATACCGGCTCGTAGGTGTATGTAGTGGTTGTTTCCTCGGTTCCGCCTACCTTTTCAACCGTTTCGGTGGTGGCGATCTCTTTCCACTGGTACATCTCAACCTGGCGGACAAGATGGATCGCACCTATGCTGACTCCCAGTTCACTATCCACTAAAATTTCCGGGGTGGAGGTTTCACCGATGCCGTGAACAAACTGGCCTTCCATCTCCGGCGCCAGGCTATTCAGATCTGCCGCCACAACGCTGCCGGCACCCTCTTCCAAGCCTTTATAGACTCTTACAGCATAACCCTCATTAATCCATAACACCGGAAAAGCTGCAATAAAGAGGATTAATCCGATTAGGACTCCTTTAATCGAGCCCATCATCCGGTTACCGTAATTTTGTTTGGTAACCACCTTATATGGTTGATTAGCCATAGAAACCCCTCCCTTTATCAATAATTATTATAATGTAACAGGCCGCTAATCCTTGGACAACAAAGGAATCAGGGATTCTGATGACAAGATGATACCACGGCAGAAGAGCGCAAAGCAAGCTGAACTTATGCAAATTTGGGAAGTTACTGACCTGTTTACCTGACAAACAAATGAAGGTAGCAAATGTTACCTGATTACGTCACATTAATACCGTATCCATTCTACAATCAGCAATAAGTTCAAGCATAACAGCATCGCCACAGTGAGCCAGGCCGAAGCAGGCCAGTGTTTACTAGTAAATTTATTAAAGGATTGCTAGTTGGCACAAAGATTGCTTAAGTATGTTTCAGCAAGATTAATATGACGCAGCGAGAGAGAAAGGAGGCAATAACAATGATCGACAAGTGCGCATTCTGGAACGAATACGATTCAACAGCAGGGCATATCTGCTACTGTGAACTGGCCGCTTTTAACCGTCCGGTTAACCCTAATTTTCTGGAGGCCATCGGCTGCTCCAAAGAAAAACGGGTTGAATGCATGAAAACGATGGTGTATGCAACCGGAGCCGGGTTGGTCCCCGCAGAGCTGCCTGCACCAGTGTCTGCTCCCGCCACAGTTACCACACCGGTATTGTCCTGCGACCCGCCTGCAGAAATTGCCAAGACAGTGGTCGGAGTTGCTCAGAAAAAGGTTGCTACAGCAATTCCAGCCCTGATGATGTTGGCTATTCTCGCCGGTGCTTACATCGCCATGGGAGCAGTACTCTTTACCATTGTCACCAATGACTTAGCCTTATACATTGGTGACGGCCTGAGCCGCCTGGTTGGGGGAGTTGCTTTTTCCCTGGGACTGATTCTGGTCGTATTGGGAGGAGCCGAATTATTCACCGGTAATAATTTGCTGGTCGCCGGCTATCTCGACAAAAAACTTAGCGGCAGACAGGTTCTTACCAACTGGTTCTGGGTTTATCTGTTCAACTTTGTTGGAGCCCTGGTGATCGTAGTGCTCTTTTACTACTCAGGGATCTGGAAAGCCAATGACGGAGGAGTAGTGACCAGAATCATTAACATCGCCGTGGCTAAGAGCAGCCTGACCTGGAGCGAGGCCCTGTTCAGGGGCATCCTCTGCAATTGGCTGGTCTGCCTGGCGGTCTGGCTTTCGCTGGCCGGCAAAGATGCAATCAGCAAGATTTTGGGAATCATGATTCCGATCAGCGCTTTTGTCGCGGCCGGATTCGAACACTCGATTGCTAACATGTACTTCATTCCAATGGGTTTGATGCTGAAAAGCAGTGCTTTAGCCCAGGGACTTTTCACGCCGGCCGTGCTGCAGAGTTTGAGCTGGCAGGCTTTCTTCATCAACAACCTGGTACCGGTAACTATCGGCAACATTATCGGCGGAGTAGTCTTCGTGGCGATCGCCTACTGGACCTGCTATCTACGGCCACTGATGTCGAAAGAGATTGCCGTCAGTGCAAAGTTGCATATTTAAGGTGGCGCCGGAAAAGATAATTTAGGGAGTGAGAATTATGGAAAAAATGGTAAGTTGCCCGAACTGGAAAGAATACCAGAGCCTTAACGGATGGGTAATGTTTTGTGGGGCTGGCGCCTACGGCCGCAAACTGACGGCGCAGGAGGCACGCAGCTGCGGCTGCAATGAACTGCAAAGATCAAAATGCAAAAAAATCATGGAAAACAATGTCGGTTACGGCCTGGTTCCGGAAATCTGTGAAGAATCGTTTGCCGAGGAAGCAAGAACAAACCTGGAACCGGTAAAAATAGTTTAAGGGGAAATCTGATCTTTTGCTCATACTGGAACATTAAAGGGGACACATTCTTTGGTGTCCCCTTTAAGATGCTTAACCACCTTAATGAGATTGATCAAGTTAGATTTTTATCAAGTGGGCATCATAAAATAATGGTTTTTCAGAAGAAGCAGGTATTACCACCGATTATATCGAAGGTTCATGCAGAAAAAGATCTGCTAAAGGAGGAGGGTCATAGGGTGTATACCAGTAAATTCGTGACCCCGGAAATTATTTTTGGTACCGGATCACTGGACCAGATTGGCGAATGCTGCAGCCGACTGGGTTCAACGAAGGTTTTTCTGGTCGCCGACCAGGGCATCGAACGCTGCGGCTGGGTGGATAAGGCCCTGGTTTTCTTACGCGAAGCCAGTCTTGACCACTTTCTGTGGAGTGACTTTTCTGCCAACCCCCGCGATTTTGAAGTAGAGGAAGGATGCAAGCGTTACTTAAAAGCAGGCTGTGACGCCGTTTTGGCGATTGGCGGCGGTAGCGCTGTCGACATTGCCAAGGCTGTAGCCACCTTGTCAACCAACCCTGGCCGGATCCACGATTACGAAGGTATCGATATGATCCAGGAACCACTCCCTCCGCTGATTGTTGTTCCATCCACTGCCGGCTCCGGCGCCGAGGTATCACAGTTTGCCATAATCTCTGACAGTAAACGTAAAATAAAAATGACCATCATTTCAAAATCTCTGGTCCCTGATATCGCGGTTTCCGACCCCCTTATACTTTCCACTGTCAACAGCAAACTGACTGCCAACACCGGCATGGAGGCGTTAAGCCATGCTGTGGAAGCTTACCTCTCCCTTGCAGCCACGGATATGACAGATATTCATGCCCTGCAAGCGATCAGGCTAATCGCAGCCAGCTTACGCTCATCGGTGGCCAGCCAGGTTGATGAAGCGGCCAAGATTGCCATGGGCCAGGCCAGCCTGCATGCCGGTATTGCTTTCTCTAACGCCGTACTGGGCCTGACTCACGCTATGACGCACCAGATTGGCGGCCTCTTTGATCAACCGATCGGTTCGATTAGCGCCGTTTTGTTGCCATACGTGATGCGTTTTAACATGATTGCCTGTATTGACAAGTATGCCGCCATTGCTGAAGCAATGGGCGCGCAGACCAAACATCTCACAAAGCGTGAAGCAGCAGAAATGGCGATCGAGATGGTCCGTGAGTTGGCCCGCGATGTGGGGATACCGGCCGGTCTGGCCGAATTAGAGCTACCGGAGGAAGCTATTCCTGAACTAAGCCGCAACGCGATGAACGATGCCTGCTTTATTACCAACCCCCGTGATGCTGATGAGGATGATATCAGCAATATCTTTCGTGAAGTTTTAAAAACCAGGGGAGGTGAGCATTAATGGTTATTAGGAGCAAAAAAATATTAATCGAAAAACTTACCGGTGTACACAGTTCAAAAAAGTCATACTATGTTGCCCTGAAGAATAAAATCAACGAGCTACTGGAGATTAAACGCGACTGGGAGGTTACTTTTTCCGCTGTCACCGATCTTCTGGTCTTTATCAACCAGGATTATGAGATCCAGCGTGTAAATCAGGCGGCTACCGATTTTTTTACAATGCCCGAGGAAAAAGTGGTCGGCGCAAAGTGTTACCAGATTTTTTACGGCCGCGAAGCAAAATGCAATCCCTGCCTGGGAGATCAGGTGCTGCAATCCCAAAAAACGTCATACCAGCAATCGCGGACCCGTTATAACCGTGTGCTCGATATTTTTGCCTACCCTGCCTTCACCGAGCAGGACGAACCTTACGGCGTAACCTATTACGCTAAGGATGTTACCCGTTTTGTAGATTCGATCAAACTGGTTTCAATGGGTGAAATGTCAGCCGGAGTGGCCCACGAGTTAAACAGCCCGCTGACCGCTATAGTTGGCAACGCCCAACTGCTGCTGAGGGAATCTGATCCTGATAATCCACAGCACCAGCTGATCAAAGACATACACAGCAGCGGAATTCGCTGCCAGCGGATCATCAAAAACCTACTGACCTTCTCGCGGCAGGATGAGTTTTCTTTTGAGGATGTCAACCTAAACGATGTGGTTGACAGTGCTTTAGCCCTTGCTACTTACCAGATCGAAAAAAGCAGAATTGAACTGCTTGTCAATAAACACCCGGATATTCCTAAGATTTCGGGCAGTGCGAACAGCCTGGAGCAAATTATCGTAAACCTGCTGCTTAACGCCAGAGATGCTGTAGAAAGCAAGTTTCAGGCCGGAGGTAAAAATGGAACAATCGGCCAGATCACATTGGATACCAGACTTCACCCTGAGGGGGAACTTGCCCTGGTTGAAATCTCCGATAACGGCTGCGGTATTGAACAGGACGATATCCCCCAGATTTTTAATCCATTTTTCACTACCAAGCAAAGTGGTAAAGGCACCGGTCTTGGCCTCTCAGTCAGCCTGGGCATCGCCCAGGCCCATGGCGGGTTCATCGATGTGCAGACCGTAATTGGTCAGGGCAGCACTTTTAGCCTGATTCTGCCGCTGAAGAAGGCTGACTGTGAAAGCGAAGAGAGCTGAATGTGTAAAATAAATCAGCTGATAAGCCACTGAGGGTTCTACCTTTCTGAATAGCCGGATCCCGATTTGCCCGGGTTTACACTGGAGGTTGAATATGTCAAGCAAAGCATCTTTTCTGATTGTTGATGACGAGCAGGAAGTCTGCAATTTTTTTAGCTACCTGCTCAAGCAAAAGGGGTACCGGGTGATTACCGCCAACTCCGGAACCGAGGCTATGGAAATAATTGCAGAAAATCACTTTAATACAGCCCTGGTTGACCTAAAACTACCTGATGCCAACGGCCTTGATATCCTGAAAGCAATAAAAGGAAGGCAACCTGACTGCGAAGTAATCATTATTACCGGCTACTCAACTGTCAAGTCTGCGGTTGAGGCGATTCAGCTCGGCGCTTTAGATTACGTAGAAAAACCTTTTGTTGATATCAACGAGATGGAAGCACTGCTTGATAAATCTCTGACTGTCAGGCCGGTAAGTGAAGAACTCTCCAAAGCAATACAGGAACAGGGTTTTATAATCGGCCGCAGTCAGAAGATGCTGAATTTAATATCAGCCGCACAGAAGATCGCTAAAAAAAATATCACCATCCTGATCCAGGGGGAGACTGGCACCGGCAAGGAAGTGCTGGCACGGTACATTCATTCTGTCAGTCATCGCAGCGATCGTCCTTTTCTCGCTTTTAACTGCGGAGCCTTCACTGAAACACTGCTGGAGAGCGAACTTTTCGGCCACGAAAAAGGCTCCTTTACCGGGGCAACTCACCGCAAAAAGGGAATCTTTGAACTGGCCCACAAAGCGACTCTTTTTCTGGATGAAATCGACTCAGCAAGTCCGGCGATTCAGATTAAGCTGCTAAGGGTTCTGGAAACTGGTGAATTCTTAAGGGTCGGTGGTGAAGAGATGTGCAAGATTGATGTCCGAATTATCACCGCCACTAATGCCGACCTAGCTGGTAAAGTTGCTGAAAACAAGTTCCGGGAAGATCTTTTTTACCGCCTTGACGTAGCATCCCTAAATATTCCGCCTCTTCGCGAACGGCAAGAAGACATTGAGCTGTTTATAGAGTTTTTCCTGGGTAAAGAAGCGCAGGCCAAACAGATTTCCCTGAAGCAGTTTAGCCCTGAAGCACTGGAGTTGATCAAAAAGCATGAGTGGCCCGGAAATATTCGTGAACTTTCCAACACTGTCGCCCAGGCGCTGCTACTGAGCAAGGGCAATCTAATTGAAGTCGAGGACCTACCAGAGCGAATCCGTCGGGAATTCAAAATAAATAATTTGGAGAGCCTTGAGCAGCAGATGACAGCTGCAGTAAGCAAATCTGCTTTTGCCTGTCTTCCTGAGACGGGAGAAAAACTAAACAGTCTGCTCAATCAGTTTGCAGACAATCTTTTTAACGCTATAACTTTTCGTGAAGGGTTTGATTTTGAACTTTTCAATACCGAAATTAGCAACTGGCGCGACGACTTGCTCGCCACTTTAATTGAAAAAGCACTGGATGACACTTACGGTAATCAGGTCAAGGCCGCTGAACTGCTGCAGGTAACCCCGCGTGCTTTACGGTACCACCTGCAAAAAGCACGTAAGAAAGATAATACAAACCAGAGCTAGTCTTCATCGTTCGTTTCCCGAACGTCGGTTTTGTCCCCTCTAACCTGATTATAGCTGTTCATGACCGCCAGCGGACCCTCAACGACAAACAGAAGCGTGGCTTCAACCGCTCTGTCGATTGCTTCCGCAAGCAGTGAGCGATCCGGTTCATCCACCGAGCCGGTGACATACTCTGCTGAATCCAAGCCCTCGGGTGTTTTGCCAATGCCGATGCGCAGACGGGCAAACTGATCTGTGCCCAGATCATCAATGATTGACTGTAATCCACGGTGGCCGGCACTGCCGCCCCTTTCACGCAACCGGATCGCACCGGGAGGCAGATCGAGATCATCATAGATTACCAATATTTTCTCCAGCTCGACCTGATAGCTGCAAACCAGCTCGTTAACCGCTTTACCGCTTAAGTTCATATAGGTCAGAGGCTGAACCAGTAGCAGCTGCCTGCCGTTATACTCTGTGGGAGCACAAAGCGAGCGGTGTTTTGCCTCTGGTCGGGAGCTGCTAAGCATTTGCGCCAGCGCTTCAACGACCCGGAAGCCAAGATTATGCCGGCTGCCGACATAAGCTTTCCCGGGATTACCGAGTCCTACGATTAAGTACATATACTCACTTCCAACATAGTGTTCTGCTATAAACAATGCCCCTCCAGAGAAGGGGCAATAAGTTTATGCCAAACAGGTTGAGTGTTGATCAGCCTCTTATTCTTCCCCTGCTGCCTCAGCTTCAGAAGTCTCTGCGGCTGCAACCGTTACTTCAGCGGCAGTTTCTTCGCCTTCTCCAACTTCCGGTTTCTCTTCAGCCATCGGTGCCAAAATCTGGGCTAAGAGAGTATCCGGAGGGGTTAACACTTCAAACTTCTGATCGATATCCAAAGCATCGGCGGCAAGACTGTCACCAATTTTTAAGGCTGAGATATCGACATCAAAATGCTCGGGAATATCGCCTGGCAGACATTTGATCGCCACTTCTCGGGTAACCATGGAGAATACTCCGCCTTCAATAAGACCGGCCGCTTCACCGATGAAGTTTAGTGTTACAGCAACTTCAATTTTATCAGTCATCGAGATCCGAATAAAATCAACGTGGATAATTCGATCCTGATAAATAATATCTCTCTGAACATCTTTGAACATCACTGTTTCCTGGCGGTTTTTTTTGCCCTTGTCCTTAACAGCCAGATCAACGATAACGTTGCTGCCTCCGGTGATTAAACCCTGCCTCAGAATACGCCCGTCTACAGTCAAGGGTAACGTATCTTCGCCCCTGCCATAAATAACTGCCGGCACTTTTCCTTCACCGCGCAACTGTTTGCGCTGCCCTTTGGACATGGACGAACGCGTCTGTGCTTCCAAAACCATTCTTTCCATTACTTCCAGCCTCCTTCTGCAACAGTATACAGTATACAGCAGGTAGCAGACAAAATCAACTTAATCAAAAAGTTCACTGACTGATACCCGATTCTGAATGCGCTGAATCGCCTCGGCGATCAGTGGGGCAACCGATAGTTGGCGGAAACAGTCCCGTAGTCCGGTCAATTGGCCCCTGTCTACCGGAATTGTGTTGGTATAGATAATTTCTTCCAGCGGTGACTTACTGAGTCGCTGAAGAGCGGAGCCTGAAAAAACGGGATGAGTGCAACAGGCATATACTGCGCTTGCGCCCTCTCTGATCAGTGCTTCGGCGCCTAAAGTGATCGTTCCAGCAGTATCGATCATATCATCAATAAAGATAGCAGTTTTACCTTGTACATCACCAATGATATGCATTATTTCAGCCTTGTTGGGCGCCGGTCTTTTCTTTTCAATGATCGCAATCTGCATCCCCAGCCGGTTTGCTAGATCGCGGGACCGGGTCACTCCGCCAAGATCAGGCGAAACAACTACGCCGTTCTCGATCTTTTTCTGTTCTAAGTAATTGGATAGGATCGGGAGCGCAGTAAGGTGATCAAGGGGAATATTGAAAAAACCCTGGATCTGACCGGCATGCAAGTCCATCGCTACAACCCGGGTCGCACCGGCAGCGGTGATCAGGTCGGCCAGCAGTTTAGCAGTGATCGGATCGCGAGCTTTGGTTTTCCGATCCTGCCTGGCATAGGCATAATAGGGGATAACAGCATTTACTGTTTTTGCCGAGGCCCTCCGGAGGGCGTCGATAATGATTAACAACTCCATGATGCTTTCGTTGATCGGCGACACGAGTGGTTGAATCAGAAATGCGTTAGTGCGCCGCACACTTTCACCAATACTGATCGATATTTCTCCATCACTGAAGCGGCTTACTTCACAGTTACCAAGACTGACCCCCAAGCATCCGGCTATTTCCTCCGCCAATCCGCGGTTAGCGCTGCCACAAAATATTTTCAGCTCTTCACCGTTTACCAATTCGAACCCTCCCGCTGATAGTTGATATCTCTTTCCTTCGCCTACCAGATCGCCTTTTCCTGCTGCAAAAAGAAAACTCCTCATGCTGACGGCTAGACGAATAATTTTTAACAGACAGGAGTAATCACAGTGAAGGGTTTTAACTTTGCATCATCTTTAACGACACAGTCTTCAATAACTGAGTAGCTAACTGAAACCCGGTTGCCGACTACTGCCCGCTTCAGGTGTACGCCAGGTCCAATGCTGCAGGATGCGCCAATGACCGTGCCGCTTTCAAAAATACAGTTCGGTCGAATGACAGTATCGTGGCCAATCTCAACTCCACTGTCGATCCAGGTTGAAGCAGGATCTTCTATCGTGACCCCATCCTGCATCAGCCTAAACATGATCTCACTTCTGATTAAAGCTGCAGCCTCTGCAAGCTGAATCCGATCATTAATGCCCAGCCCTTTACGATGATCATCAATCACCAGGGCATTAACAGATAGCCCGTCAACACGCATCATCGCTACCAGGTCGGTCAGGTAATATTCGCGCTGAGCATTATTATTAGAGAGCAGGGGCAGATAGTGACGCAGCTGTTTTAAGTCAAAACTATAAGTGCCGCAGTTAATCTCACAGATCTCTTTTTCCGCAACCGTGGCATCCTTTTCTTCAACGATCCGATCGATCAGACCGCATGAGTCACGAATAATCCTGCCATAACCTGCAGGATTGGTCACACTAGTGGTGGCAACAGTAGCAGCTGCCCGATCATCATCAACGGCAGCAAGCTGTTTTAAGATCTGATGATCAATCAAAGGGGTATCTCCACAGAGAACCAGGAGGCGCCCATCCTGAGGCAAAAGCGGCATGGCCTGCAGTACAGCGTGACCGGTGCCGAGCTGCTCTTCCTGTAAAGCATAGCGCCACTGATTCCCAAGCTGCTCTTTAACCAATGATGCGCCATGCCCGACAACAACAACGATATCTGCTGTCAGCGCAGCTGCACTTTGTAATATATAGTCGATTAGGGGTCGGCCACAGCAGGGGTGCAACACCTTGGGCAGTGCTGACTTCATTCTCTTCCCTTCGCCTGCAGCCAAAATTACAACTGAAGTGTTACTCAACCGTTAACCCTCCTGCCGGATAATCTGTTGCAGCCATTATACTAAAGCTGAAAGCAGGAGGCAAAATATGATCAGGCCTGCAGCAGATGACCGGTCAGCTCAGCCTCATAAGCCTCAAGGACTGATTGTTGCAGGTGCCTGCGGGCCTCTGAGCTAATCGGGTGTGCGATATCCCTGAAACCACCGCCGAGTATTCTCCTACTAGGCATCGCCACAAAGAAACCATGAGGACCCTCGATAATCCTGATGTCGTGAATCACAAACTGATCGTTTAACGTTACAGAAACAATCGCTTTCATTTTTTCATCCCGGGTTATTTTCCTGATTCGGACATCTGTAACTTTCATTATACCCCGCCTCTGCTGTTGATTATCCTGCTGACAAAAACTCTGTCCATGATTGGCAAGGCTGCCAACCAAGTTGGGCCGGCTTTTCCATCAGATAAAAAGCTGTTACCTGAACAGTAAACAGCAAATTATTTGCAACGTTATGGCAATTATATAGTTTAATTCTAAATTTTCATATTAATTATTGTGCGTTTTTGCAAAGAAGAATATGCGAATTATCGCATATTCTTCTTTGCATAGTTGCTTAACTGTTCTACTAGTTGGGGGTTAGAGCAGCTTTCTAACCTGCTCCAGATCGCTGATCTTGTCAACATCAAGACCGATTTCGGCACACTGGCAGAGCACAGCATGTGCCTTCATTTCCAGCAGGTTGGATAAGCTCTTTTCCAAATCGGTCAGCGAAAGCTTTTTCAGGTAGTATTTTAATACCAGTGAGAGAGGTAAAATGCGTAGCAACTTTAGCGGTTTCTTACGATACGAGATAAAAAGTTCAAGACTGTCTTTTTTCTTGATGAACCAGGCAGGATTTACCAGCCCGATATTGCCACCGGTTACCGGGCCTTCTTTTAGGACCACATAAGTCCGTTTTGTATCGGGATAGCTTTTCTGGCAAGTCTCTTCGCTCAAAACCGGATAATAGAGATCTCCATCATAAGGAGCACAGAGATTAAGAAATTCCTCTAGAGCAGCCCTGCTGAGCAAGGGAATATCCCCGGTGACGACCAGGCAGAGACGACTCGGTTCAGCGTGCTTTATGGCATTGGAAACATTATTTAATAGAGTGTCACCCTCATTGGCAATCAAAAAATTATAGCCTTCCTGCCTCAGTGTTTCCAACTCCTTAGCAGGACCAACTACGATAATAGTACTGACCGCCGGGGTTGACGCCAGTGTGTCGAGGATATAGGTAATCAGTGGCCTGCCCTTAATCGGAATAAAAGTCTTATTGTGAACTCCGGCATATTCAGTCAGAGGGTCGTTTACTTTACCGCTTCCAGCCAGGACTAGTGCATCAAACATGGTGATCACTCCCGTTTGCATTTTCTGTCCAGCAGAGATAGGCTATGGCTCCCGCCTGCTCTACTGTCCGCGAGGCCAAGACTGCTTCTGCCAGTGAATCAAAGAGCATAAAAAGGGTCGGCCCGCTCCCTGAGAGCTGTGGCCGCAAACCACAGGCGATTAGATCAGCTTTTAGTTTTTTGGAAGATCTTGTTTCCGGCAAGTCAGCGGTTGCCAGGGTGTTGGTCAGCTCTTCGCCCATCCACGCATGTATTTTCTTTCTGTCTCCGCTGTGTATTGCCCGAACTAGCTGCTCCTGGGATGGTTTGCCCCTTAATCTATGATCAAAACCGCCATACGCAGCAGCTGTGGAAACTTTTGCCCCCAAAGGTAAAGCTAAAACCACCCAGAAAAAAGGGCTGGCCGGCAGCTTTTCCAATATTTCACCTCGGCCTCTGGCCAGTGCAGTCCCACCCTCGAGGCAGAACGGAATGTCGGAGCCGAGCTCCGCCCCGATTTCCAGTAGCGTCATTCTGGGCAGATTAAGTTTCCAGATAACATTCAACCCCATAAGAGCAGCAGCCGCATCGGCACTGCCACCAGCCAAACCTGCCTCAACCGGAATATTTTTATAAAGAACAATTTTTACGCCCGGCATTCTCTTTCCGACCAGGCTTATCAGCTTCTCTGCCACCTTCCAGACCAGGTTGTTCGATCCGGCAAGAACAGGATCGGTGCAGTGAAAGAGAGTCTCACCGCCACCGGCATCCTCTAGGAGCAGGGTATCAGCCAGGGAAACCTGCTGCATGATTGACTCGATCTCGTGAAACCCATCAGACCTCTTTCCATGCACCGTGAGACCTAAGTTAATCTTTGCCTTGGCCCTGATGATGATCTTCTCCGTCATGATCAGCTGATTTTCTGCAGGCGCTGATTTTCAATTATCCCCGGAATACGGCCTCTTTTAGCCAGCGGACTGCCTGCAACCTCTTTTAAGTCCATGGTCATATCAATGGCCGGCTCTCGTGAGATATAACTCCCGACACCAAATGAGTCTGCTTCCGCCTCCGCCAGCAAAGTGATTCTTTCCGGGGTTAACCCACCGGAAACCACGATCTGAACCTGCTTAAACCCTGCCTGATTCAAGCGTGCTCTTGCTTCCCGGACCAACCCGGGGGTGACGCCACCGCGTTCTCCGGGTGTATCGAGCCTCATGTCATTGAGTTTCATGCCCAGTGCTTCGGCAACTCGCAGAGCTTCTTCGATTTCATCTTTGAAGGTGTCAACAAGGATAATCCGCGGAGTCTTACTGTCGACAAAGCGATCAAATTCATTAGCCAGTTCAACAGTATCACCGACGATCAGAAAAGCGGCATGCGGCGAAGTACCAACCGGCTTACGGCCCATCAACAGTGCACCAAGCACACAACTGCAGGCATCGGCCCCACCTATGAATCTTTTTCTGCTCATCCGTTCCCTCCGGGTGACTTAAAACTTAATTGCAAGCTTTTTCTATACTCTTTTGCCGAATCCTGCCACGCCGATAAATCTTGGCGGACAAAAAAAGAAAAACCGGATTCATGATCCGGTTTGCTGCTCCGTAAAAGGGAGCCGACCGGGCAGGCGCAGCATTTAAAACTTAAATAACTGCACATTCCGGTTATACTAAAGTATTTAAAGACCGACAGTACGTCTTAAATCACCTTCATCGAAACTAAGTTCGACTGTTTCGGTAAGAACGTCGGCGTAAGTGAAGGATAGACGCTGGAAATAGCTATTTTCGTCAACCCTGACAATGAAAATCGAGGGGTAAGTGCTCTCCAGGATTCCTTCTTTCTCATAGGTTTTTCTTCTACCGCGATTCGCTTTCAGCTTAATCGTCTGACCTAAATGCGATTCAAGCTTTTTACGGATTTCAAATAGGACGTCTTTGGCCACCATTTAAAAACCACCTTATTTGTATTCTAATCGAGATTATAACATAATAACGGCCTATTCGTCAAGAAAATGGGCAAAATACGGCATTTAACGAGGCAGAAGGGAGAAAACAGAAATTTTTGGCCCTATTTCGTAAAACGATCAGCAACCGTGGTAGCTCCAAATGAGTAGGGCTTAATTCGGGCTTCGTAACCGCTACCGATCACCATCCCGACTACTTCCTTTATAATATCGCGGGTTTCACCTTTTTCACCTACATCAAGATGAATTTCCACGTTCAAGTGGCAATCACTGCTTTGGGCCAGCTGTTCAGTTAAGCGGGTAGCTACCTCCAGGCTGAGAAAAGTTTCGTAATAAATTCTCTGGCGCAGGCTTTCCATGTATCGGGTTTTTTGTTTATGATAGAAAAAACGCCCCCCTTTGCCGATCCTGTGGACCACAACCGCTGTAACAAAAATAACTGATTCATTGAGAAAAGAATGCGAGTCGGTGCCAATAATCAGTTTATAGTTGTCGTCGGGATATTCATTGGTGTAAGCTACAAGGTTCTCGAAGAGTTCCTGGAACGAAACCTGACCCATTGTTGGGCTGGTAAAATACATCTGGTCGGCGACCTTTCAGCGTAATTTACTGATGATTATTATAGATTATCTGGCTTAGCTTTGCAAATTGCTCAACTTCGATCTCCTCGGGACGGGAAACAGGATCAATACCGGATTCCGTCAGGAGATCAGTTAATTGATCGCGCAGGGCCGGCAGCAACCGAACCATATTGTTGAATATTGTCTTACGGCGTTGCTGGAAAACTCCTTGCACGATGGTCCAAAAAAGCGGCTCCTCCCCCAAGGCCAGTAACCGCGAGCGGGGTTTCAGTAAAATCACCGCGGAGCCGACTTTCGGTTTTGGCCAGAAAACATTACTACTTACATCGAATAACACCTTACCTTGTGTGTAGTAACAACAGAGCACCGAAAGCGCTCCGTAGTCAGGGTCACCGGGGGCAGCAACCAGGCGGCGGGCTACTTCTTTCTGCAGCATTAAGACTGCCGCTTTAAACGGGAATTGCTCTTTCAGGATTGAAAAAAGAAAGGGACCCGATATTACATAAGGAAGATTAGAAACCAATTTAACCTCAAGATCTGAACCAAAATATTCCCGAATTAGTTCTCGCCAATTAACCTTTAAGGCATCAACTTGCTGAACTGTTACCTCCGCACGGCCGGCAAACAGGGTATTTAACAAATGCACCAGGCCGCGGTCAATCTCTAAAGCGAGAACCTGGTAGCCATCTTTGTAGAGGAGGAGTGTCAGGGCTCCTGCACCCGGCCCGATCTCAATCGCTGCCTTGCCCGGAACTGCTGCTAAAGCTGCCGCAATTTTATGGGCAACATTAGCATCCACTAAAAAATTTTGACCCCACTGGCGTCTGGGGCTTAGATGGTGTTCTTTAAAAAGTTCCCGCAACACTCGCGGAGAGGTTACATCCGGCAGTTCGCTCACAGGCCACTCCTTTCAGGCTTCGATCCAGCCTCATTCTATCCCCCTGTGCCATTTCAGTCAAACTTCAGAAAATTAAGGGGAGCTGTAAAAATATAATGACAAACAGTTTCCTTTGTCATATAATATATTTTACACCAGTAATATTTCACCTGGTTAAGCAAATTGAGAAGGAAAAGGAGGGAGCAGCGTCGAAATAGACACTTAAGGGTTTTGAATCGCTGCATTAATAATTTTTTAAGGAGGCGTATTATAGAATGGCAGATTTCAAGACAGTTTTAGACAGCCTGAACAAGAAGATTGCGGCAGCAGATCCGGCAAAGATGAAAGGGGTCAGTGCGGTATACCAGTTTGAGCTTTCAGGAGATGATGGTGGAGTATTTCATGCCGCAGTAGATGACGGCAAAGCGACCGTTGTTGAAGCAGCTCATGACAGCCCCAACATTACCATTACCATGACCGCCGAAGACTTCGCTGCGATGCTCGAAGGTAAGCTGAACGCAACTTCAGCTTTCATGGCTGGAAAACTAAAAGTAAAAGGCGATATGTCACTGGCCATGAAACTGCAGAGCCTGCTCGGTTAAAGAGCAGCTTTGCAGTAAACTAGTTTTAAAAGCAAAAAAGCGCTTTCAGAAAAGCTGAAAGCGCTTTTTTGATTGGTAGTCAGACACTACCGATCAACAAGACGGTCGGAAAAAAGACGGATGGCATTCAGATAGAGCTGTTTTGCCAACTGCTCCGGATCGCTATCAAGAGCCAGGGCAACCCGATCGTAGGTCAATTTAACGTAAGCCGGTTCGTTGCGCTCACTGCGAAAAGCCTGTGGTGAAAGGTAGGGGGCATCGGTCTCGAGCAGCAACCGATCCTCGGGAATAAAACGCAGCAGGTCGCGCAGGTCATGCGACCGGGGGTAGGTAACCGGACCGGCGATAGATATGTAAAAACCGAGCTCAAGACAGGCATCAAGCCAGCCGCGATCGCCGGAAAAACAGTGCATTACACCAACCGGTCCGGGCAACTCTTCCTCTTTTAAAATGCGCAATGTATCGGCATTGGCTTCACGACTGTGAATAATCAGCGGTTTGCCAACTTTGACCGCAAGACGAATTTGTTCCCGAAAAACCTGCTCCTGAGTTTCACGGGGAGAAAGATTACGGTAAAAATCAAGCCCCATTTCACCGATCGCCAGAACCGTCTCCTGCATAGCGAGTTTTTCTAGCTGCACCCGCCAATCCCCACTCACTTTGGCCGCGCCATGGGGGTGAACCCCGACTGAAGCACTGATAGCCGAATAGCAAATGCTTAGATCCACGGATCGCTGTGAGCTTCTTAGATCAGTGCCGGCATTGAGAACAGCAACTACCCCTGCTTCTTCCGCCCGGAAAAGAACCTGTTCTAGGTCTTTGCTGTATTGGGGAAAATCCAAATGGGCATGGGTATCAATTAGGATCTTCAAATTAGCTGATCCTGCTTCCCGGAGGCATATCGCGTTCCAACGCAGTAAGTGACAGGCTGCCATCCTGGGCCGTTGCGGCCAGGAGCATCCCCTGCGATTGAACGCCACGCAGCTTTACCGGTTTCAGGTTGGCAACGAAAATCACTTTTTTACCAATCAGGGCGGCCGGTTCATAGTGTTCGGCGATACCAGCTACCACCTGGCGCTTTTCTTCCTCACCGATCAGTACTGCAAGTTTTAAAAGCTTATCGGACTTAGGGATTCTTTCGGCTTCGACAATTTCGGCCACTCTTAAGTCAACCTGCTGGAACTGGTCGATACTGATTAAACCCTGCTGCTCTTCCTCGTTTGCAGTTTTTTCCTCTTTATCCTCACTGACTGCCTTTTCACCCTGCATTTCGCGGATTTCAGCCTGCAGGTTCAGGCGGGGGAAGAGATCATCGCCCCTCTGAATAATAGTTTCGGGACTGATCGCTCCCCAGTTACTGAGAGAGTCCCAGCTCTGAAGAGCGCTGTTGCCTTTTAAACCGATCTGTTCAAAGATGCTCATCGGGGTACGCGGCATAAAAGGCTTCAGTAACACCGCAATGATGCGGATGCTTTCGATTAGATTGTAGATCACCGTGCCCAGGCGGGGTTGGTCTGCAGGATCTTTGGCCAATTCCCAGGGCAAATTTTCATCAATGTACTTATTGCTGCGCCGCACCAGCAGCCAGAGGTCGGCCAAAGCATCGCTCGTTTTCAGTTCACTCATTGCCTGCTCAACAGTGCCAGGTGTTCTTAAGGCCAGGTTACGTAACTCCTCGTCCCCGGGTCCGGCAACAGTGGATGCGGGTAGAATCCCTTCAAAATAGCGCTCGGCCATCGTCAGCGTTCTGCTGACCAGGTTACCCAAATCGTTAGCCAGATCAGTATTAATACGGGTAATAAAATTTTCAAGGCTGAAAATACCGTCCTGGCCAAAAGGTATCTCGCGCAGCAGAAAGTAGCGCAAGGCATCGGAGCTGTAACGGGCAGCCAAAACCCGCGGGTCGACAACATTTCCTTTTGATTTAGACATTTTGCCATCCTGCAACATCAGCCAGCCATGCCCGAAAACTGTTTTCGGCAAAGGAAGGTCAAGGGCCATCAGGAAGATCGGCCAGTAGATTGTATGAAAACGCAAGATATCTTTACCGATCAGCTGTACATCAGCAGGCCAGAACAGTTCAAAGTTGCTCTGCTCTTCACCGTAGCCGAGAGCTGTGATGTAGTTGCTGAGCGCGTCTAACCAAACATAAATTACATGCCCCTGATCGAAGGGTACCGGAATGCCCCAGTCAAAGGATGTTCTGGAGACACAGAGATCTTCCAGACCGGGCTTCAGGAAGTTATTGACCATTTCATTTTTACGCGAAGGAGGCTGGATAAACTCCGGATTATTTTCAATATGTTTCAGCAGGCGATCAGCATACTTGGACATCTTAAAAAAGTAGGCTTCCTCGGCAATTAATTCGACATCACGGCCGCAGTCGGGGCATTTGCCCTCAGCCAGCTGCCGCTCGGTCCAGTATGCTTCACAGGGCGTGCAATACCAGCCTTCGTATTTATCTTTATAGATATCCCCCTGTTCATAGAAACGGGTGAATATTGCCGCAACCTTCTTCATATGTCGGTCTTCCGTAGTGCGGATGAAATCGTCGTAAGCAATGTCCAGCTCTTGCCAAAGTTCTTTGATCCAGGCAACTATTTCATCGACAAATTCAATCGGCTTCTTGCCGGCAGCCTCGGCCTGACGCTGAATCTTCTGCCCGTGTTCATCAGTACCAGTTAAAAACCAAACTTGATACCCGGTCAACCGCTTAAAGCGGGCCATGGCATCGGCTGCCACGGTTGTATATGAATTGCCAACGTGCAGTTTATCACTGGGATAATAGATCGGGGTTGTAATGTAAAATGTGTTATTGCCTGCCACGGGAAGGCCTCCTCAATGCTTCTAAAAGATGTGGTTATTATATCAGAGCAGCCCTTAGTGTCAAGCAAGACGGGTTTTTTCGAGTTTTTACTGCTTATTTCCATGCCAATACAAATCCGTAAAAAGCTA
>VGTO01000005.1 GCA_016874655.1 Bacillota bacterium
ATTCTGATCACTGTAAACCGAAATGTAGGGACGGGTAACCCTGCCTTTGAGATAGTCAAAAGTAATTTGATCGGGCTGGATATAGCCGCACTTACCACCAGCTTCTATCGCCATATTGGCCATAGTCAGTCTGCCATCCATCGGTAAGTTGTCTATTACCGGCCCGGCAAACTCCATCGCCCGGTATCGGGCTCCTTCGACCCCGATCTGGCCGATCGTAAAGAGGATCAGGTCTTTACCACTCACCCATGGCGCAAGAGTTCCTTTGTATTCAAAACGCATTGTGTGCGGCACCTTGAACCAGGTTTCACCAATCGCCATTGCCGCAGCCAGGTCGGTGCTGCCAACCCCGGTTGCAAAAGCGCCAAGTGCCCCGTATGTGCAGGTGTGGGAATCGGCGCCAATAATGACCGCGCCGGGCCAGACCAGGCCTTTTTCAGGAAGAAGAGCGTGTTCGATACCCATTCGCCCCACATCATAAAAATGCTTGATGCCTTGCTGATCAGCAAAAAGTCGCACAACCTTTACCTGTTCTGCAGAAGCAATGTCCTTGTTAGGGGTAAAATGATCGGGCACCAACACTATCCGGTCCGGATCATAAACCCGATCGAGTCCGAAACGTTTAAATTCTCTGATCGCCACTGGGGCAGTTACATCGTTGCCAAGAGCCAGATCAACAATTACACTAACCAAATCCCCGGGTGCTACTTTTGCCTGGCCGGCTTTTGCCGCCAAGATCTTCTCAACCATTGTTGATCCACTATAGCGGAACTGTTCTGTGTTCATATGATGTCCTCTTTCTGTATACTGCTTATGCTTTTTTAAGATGGTAATAACGGATTAGTGCTGTAATATAAATTAAGCTTCCCGGGTTGTTTTCGCTCCTCTGAGCAGAGCTACCTTCCCGGTGCGGACGATCTCCTTGATACCAAAGTGCTCAAGCATCATTTTAATTGCCTCAAGCTTATCTTCTGTCCCGGTTACCTCGATGATCATTGAATCGGGTGAGACATCAACCACCTTGCCCCTAAAGGTCTCAACAATCTGCTGGATATCACTGCGACTGCCGGTCTCGGACCTGACCTTGATCAGCATCAGCTCACGCATTACTGAAGGTTCCTTCGATAGGTTGCTGACTTTCAAGACATTGATCAACTTGTGCAACTGTTTCATTACCTGTTCAATTACCGGATCGCTGCCCTCAACGGTGATCGTCATCCGAGCCACACCGGGTGTGACTGTTTCTCCAACAGCAATATTTTCAATATTAAACCCGCGCCTGCTGAACAGACCTGAAATCCTGGTCAGAGCGCCAGCTTTATTCTCGACGAGAATTGCCAAAACATGTTTCATTAGAAGTCACCCCCGGTGATGATTTGATTAATCGGGTGATTGGGCGCTACCATTGGGTATACGTTTTCCTCCGGATTGACCACAAAGTCGATCAAAACAGGTCCCTTTATCCGAAAAGCCTCTTCGATTGCCTGCGTTGCTTCTACTTCTGTGGAAGCGCGCAGCGCTCTAGCCCCGTAAGCTTCCGCAACTTTAATAAAATCGGGGCTACCAACCAACAGTGTATGAGAATAGCGCTTTTCATAGAAGAACTCCTGCCACTGGCGAACCATGCCCAGGGAGCCATTATTGATCAGCGCTATCGTTAGATCAAGGTTGTTATTAACCACAGTGGCCAACTCCTGAATGTTCATCTGAAAGCTGCCATCGCCGGTGATACAGAGCACTCTCTGTTCGGGAGCAGCAAGACGGGCGCCGATTGCTGCCGGAAAACCATAGCCCATTGTTCCTAAGCCACCGGAAGTTAAGAATCTTTTCGGTGCACGAATAATAAAATGCTGGGCAGTCCACATCTGGTGCTGCCCCACATCGGTAGCAACGATAGTATCGGGCTCGGAAAGCCGGCTTAGTTCCCTGATTACAAATTGCGGCAGCAAGCTGCTGCTGGCGCCTTTTGAGCCAGCTGGCATCGGATATTTTTCTTGCCAACTTTCGATTTGCTTAAACCATTTTTCGGTGTTACCGGGCTTTAGTTTGCAAAGCAGATCCTCCAATACCAGGCGCACATCCCCGACAATCGGAATGTCGATAATAACGTTTTTGCCGATTTCGGCCGGATCAATGTCAATGTGAATAATTTTTGCTTTTTCTGCGAAGTTTTCGAGCTTCCCCGTAACCCGGTCATCAAACCGAACCCCGGCAGCAATGATTAAATCGGTTTCGGTCAGGGCATAGTTGGCAGTTACACTGCCGTGCATACCGGGCATCCCAAGGAATAGACTGTTGTCGCCCGGAAAAGCGCCGAGGCCCATCAACGATAGGATAACCGGAATCCTTGCTGTCTCAGCCAGTTCACGTAAGACCTGGTCTGCACCGGCCCTGATCAGGCCTCCCCCGCCAAAGATAACCGGTCTGCGAGCATCACGGATCGCCTTGACCGCCCGGTTAATCTGGCCTGCATGTCCGGAGTAAGTGGGGTTATAGCCGGCAATGTGGCACTTTTGATCATAATTAAAAGGGGCTTCATGATCAAAGAGATCTTTTGGTATATCGATCAGCACCGGGCCGCGTCTTCCGGTTGAGGCAATAAAAAACGCCTCGCTCAAAATGGACGGTAGCTCTTCAACGTTTTTTACCAGGTAATTATGCTTAGTGATCGGCAGGGTAATCCCGGTGATGTCGGCTTCCTGGAAGGCATCGGTACCGATGAATGGGCTGGCCACCTGACCTGTGATCAAAACAAGGGGGACCGAATCCATGTAGGCGTTGGCTATTCCTGTAACCAGGTTGGTTGCACCCGGTCCCGAGGTGGCAAAAACCACCCCCGGCTTTCCGGTAACCCGGGCATATCCGTCCGCAGCATGAACTGCCGCCTGTTCGTGTCGTACCAACAGATGCTTCAGCGGTGAGTCATAAAGCTGGTTATAGAGGGGGAGCACAGCCCCTCCGGGAAATCCGAAGATCTGGTCGACGCCCTCAATTTCCAGCGCTTTAAGGATCATCGCTGATCCTTTTACCATTTTATTCTTCACTTTAATCACCCTTCATTTCAAAAACATCTTCGTCAAGCACGGCTCCTGAAGCAGCTGATGATACTAATGCCGCGTAGCGTTTCAGATAGCCGTGCGCGATTTTTGGTTTAGGTTTTTTTAGCAACTTCCGGCGCTCCTCAAGTTCCTCTTTTTCCACCAGCAGGTCAAGCTTACGGTTCGGCAGATCAATAACAATCTGGTCTCCCTCTTCTACCAAAGCGATCGGCCCGCCGGCAGCCGCCTCGGGAGAGATATGACCGATTGAAGCGCCACGGGTGGCTCCCGAAAAACGGCCGTCAGTTATCAACGCCACATCTTCATCCAAACCCATCCCGGCCAGTACGGAAGTAGGGGCAAGCATTTCTCGCATTCCAGGTCCCCCGCGCGGGCCTTCATAGCGGATTACGACAACACTGCCGGGTTTTATTGAGCCACTGCCAATTGCGTCAACAGCAGCTTCCTCGCTGTCAAAAACCCTGGCTGTTCCTTCAAATCGCTGCATTTTCTCGGAGACGGCTCCCTGTTTGACCACTCCGCCGTCAGGAGCCAGGCTGCCGAAAAGAACCGCCAGGCCACCTTCACTGCGATAGGGTTCTTTTACCGGACGGATCACCTGACGATCATAAACCTTCTTATCGGCGACATTCTCCGCCACTTTTCTGCCGGTAACTGTAATCAATTCGCCATCAAGCAACTTTGCGTCCAAGAGCTCTTTCATTACCGCGCCAACCCCTCCGGCCCGGTGCAGATCTTCAATCCGGTCTGCTCCGGCTGGGCTTAAAAGACAGAGCTGAGGTGTTTTACTGCTGATTTTATTAACCTGGTCTAAGTCAAGGCGGTAACCTCTCTCATAAGCAATAGCCGTTAAGTGCAGCAGAGTATTGGTAGAGCAGCCAAGAGCCATATCCACCGCCAGGGCATTTTCAAACGCCTTCTCAGTCATGATCTGTCCGGCAGTAATGTTGCTGCGCACCAGATCTAAGATTTGCATACCGGCTTCTTTGGCTAAAATCAGCCGCTCTGAGCTGACGGCCGGAATTGTTCCATTACCGGGCAGCGCCAAACCGAGCGCCTCGGCCATACAATTCATTGAGTTTGCCGTAAACATACCAGCACAGGAACCACAGCCGGGGCAGGCTTTAGATTCGACATCCATTAAGTCCGCTTCGGTAATCCGACCGGCTTTCAAAGCGCCGACGGCTTCAAATACTGTGCTTAAATCGATCTTCTGCTCTTGCCGTCGGCCGGCCAGCATAGGCCCCCCGCTAACCAGGATTGCCGGCAAATCAAGCCTTGCTGCGGCCATCATCATCCCGGGTGTAATTTTATCGCAGTTGGTGATCAGGACCAGGGCATCGAAGCAGTGGGCCTCGGCCATCAACTCAACACTATCGGCTACCACTTCGCGGCTGGCCAGCGAATAGTGCATCCCAGCATGATTCATTGCGATCCCATCACAGATGCCGATCGTTGAAAACTCGATCGGTGTTCCACCGTTCATCCGCACTCCCGCTTTAACCGCTTCAGCGATCTGCCGCAGCTGGGTATGCCCGGGAACGATCTCATTTGCCGAGTTAACAATCCCGACCAGCGGACGTTCTAGCTCTGCGGGATGAAAGCCGGCCGCCTTGAATAGCGAACGATGCGGCGCGCGGTCAGCGCCTTTTAAAACCTGGTAACTGCGCATCATGAACCTCCTCATCCAAACCCGGAAGATTCGGGTTCTTTTTAGTTACTGTTACTCAAGGGGTGTTCCTTCATTCTGGGTCAGATCCCTGAATAGTTTGATCAGCCGTTTGGTGATCGGCCCTGGTTTACCGCTACCGATCAACCGCTGATCGACCTCGATCACCGGAATCACTTCAGCAGCAGTTCCAGTCAGGAAGCATTCTTCAGAGACATATAGATCATGCCGGGTGAAAGGGACATCTCTTAGAGGGATCCCCTCTCTGGCAGCCAGTTCAATGATCGCTTCGCGGGTAATCCCTTCCAGGATCCCCAAATAGGCTGGCGGGGTAAGCAGCTCTCCGCGGCGATAAATAAAGACATTGTCACCGGTGCCTTCACAGATGTAGCCCTGGTTGGTCAACATCAGTGCCTCGAGCACACCGGCTCTGTTGGCCTCGATCTTAGCATGAATATTATTGAGGTAGTTAAGTGACTTGATTTTCGGCTCAAGAGCTTCGGCAATATTACGGCGGGTTGCCACCGTGATCACTTCCAGCCCCTTTTCATAAAGCTCCACCGGGTAGAGGGTGATTTTGTCAGCAATAATGAACACCTGAGCCTGCTTGCATTTACGTGGGTCCATTCCCAAATCTCCGACGCCCCTGGTCACCACCAGACGAATGTAGGCATCACGCAGCTGATTGGCATTAACCGTGTCTATAACCGCCTTGATCATCTCCTCCTGGCTTAAGGGAATCGCCAGTAAGATCGAATGGGCTGACTCGTAAAGCCTCCTGATATGCTCCGCCAGCCGGAAGACCCTTCCGTTGTAAGCCCTGATCCCTTCAAAAACCCCGTCTCCGTAAAGTAAACCATGATCGAAAACAGAGATTACCGCTTCTTCATCCGGAACCATCTTGCCATTTAAATAGATTAACCTGCCCACAAACCATCACCCCTTCAGTTAAGGTATGGAAAAGTATAAAAATACCCCTCGCCCAAAGGGGCGAAGGGAAATCCTCCGCGGTACCACCCTTTTTAACTGCTCTCTGTCAGCAAAGAGATAGTGCACTCAGTGATATTGATAACGGTATCAACCCGGTCCGGTTTACTTGTAAATTTCAACCGGACGGCTCCAGACCGACTTTCAGTACCTGGCTTTGCCGGTTTTCAGCTGCTCCGACTCTCTGTAAAAGCTGGTCGCCTACTCCTGTCCTTCCTGGCCGTTACTTAAAAGATTGCCTCTCATTATAGCTTCACAGCCCTTTGGTGTCAACCGATAGCAGGCATTTTTCAGGCATATGCTAGTTGCTTTCCATTGATCACTATGCTACGCCGGATAGGCAGAATGATCATCGTCTCCGGAAAGTAGCCGCTCGTCGACCCCGTAAAGGTTTTCAGGCTTCAACTCGTTCGCTGAAGGGCTTTTTGGTTTGGTGGTATTTACCACTTTGCCGCTCTCGCAACTGCTGGTCAGTTCGAGCGGAGGCAGTTCGCCTCTTCGTCTTTTGAAAAAATCGAGAGCGACGTTAGGAAATATAATATATGAAAGCAGGTCTTCATCCTGTTCCATGTATGCTTCAATTTCACGTCGGGCGTCTTCAAGCTGAGGAGCCAACTGGTCAGCCGGCCTGCCGCTGATTGGCTTTTCACCTTTTAATACTTTTTTTAGTAGTTCGGCATTAACCAACCCCGGTGGACGACCGTATAACCCGCGTAGATAATTTTTTATTTCCGTCGATACCATTTTGTACCGTTCGCCAGTCAGCACGTTAACCACTGCCTGGGTGCCTACAATCTGGCTACTGGGTGTAACCAGCGGGGGAAAACCAAGATCTTCCCTGACCCTGGGCACCTCTTCGAGAACCTCGCGTAGAAGATGGGTGGCCTTCTGCTCAGCCAGCTGAGAGGTAAGATTCGAGATCATTCCCCCGGGAATCTGATAGCTGAGAACATTTGTATCAACACCCATCACTTCCCGGGGCACCTCGTAACTACAGCTGATCTCCTTGAAATAATCACTGACCTGCGAGAGAAGCAGTAAGTCGAGCCCAGTATCATAAGCCGTGCCCTTCAGCGCTGCTACCAGGGTGTCGGTAGCCGGCTGGCTGGCACCCATGGCCAAGGCGGCATTGGCTGTATCGATTACATCAACCCCGGCTTCAACCGCCTTCAGGTAAGCCATCGATGCCATGCCACTGGTATAATGACAGTGCAGCTGCACCGGAAGCCCGACATCTTCTTTCAGACGCTTGACCAGGTCATAGGCATCATAAGGGGCAATCAGGCCGGCCATGTCTTTGATGCAGATTGAGTCAGCGCCGAGTGCTTTTAATTCATGCCCGACTTGCACAAAATAATCATTGCTATGAAAGGGGCTGATTGTATAGCTGATCGTTCCCTGGGCGTGAGCTCCTTCCTGTTTGGTGGTGCGAATAGCCTGCTCCATATTGCGCAGGTCATTTAAGGCATCAAAGATGCGGATAATGTCGATCCCGTTGGCAACCGCTTTTTTCACAAACTCTTCCAGCACATCATCCGGATAGTGGCGGTAGCCGACAATATTCTGACCGCGCAGCAGCATTTGCAGTTTCGTATTTTTCAAACCCTTACGCAGCTGCCTCAGCCGTTCCCATGGATCTTCATCGAGGAAGCGCATGCAGGCATCGAAAGTCGCCCCACCCCAGACTTCAAGGGAGTGATAACCGATCTGATCCATCAGCTCGACTATAGGCAACATTTCAACCAGCCGCATCCGAGTGGCCAGCAGCGACTGATGGGCATCGCGCAGTGAAGTATCGGTGATACCTACTTTCCTCTTTTCCGGCATTTACCGCGCCACTCCTTTCTTATTCCTGCTCAGCGTCAAGACCGACCAGGTTGACCACCCGGTCGTTTTCATCCAACCTAATCAGGGTAACACCGCGGGCATAACGTCCCATCAGTGAAACCTTCTCTATACGCTGCCGATTAACGACTCCATTAGCGGTTACAATTATAAATTCTTCAAAAGATCTTTTCAACACGATAAAAATCGAAAGTGGGCCGCTTTGCGGGGTTGTTTTGATGCCAATCATCCCTTTCCCGCCACGGCGGTGCAAAGCAAACTCGCTGACTGCCACTCTTTTACCAAAACCTTTCTCAGAAGCGAGCAGCAACTGCTGCTCGCCGGTTACCAGATCAGCCCCAACCACCCGGTCCCGAGCGCCTAAGGATACTGCTTTAACGCCCCTGGCAGTCCTTCCCATCGGCCTCACCTGACCTTCCGGAAAGCGGACAAATAACCCGGCACTGGTGCCGACAATTACCTCTTTTTTCCCGTCAGTAAGCCTTACAGCGATCAGTTCGTCGTCCTCCAACAGGGTCAGGGCTGTGAGCCCAGTCTTACGCGTGTTCTTATAATCGATTAAGGGAGTCTTTTTGATCAAGCCCTTGGCCGTGATCATCAGCAAGAATCGATCTACACTGAATTCAGAAATGGAGAGAGTTGCCGTAATAAATTCCTTCTCTTCAAGCGGCAGCAGGTTCACCAGTGCTGTTCCACGTGACTGTCGGCCTGATTCGGGCACTTCGTAAGTCTGAAGCAGGTAAACCTTCCCGCGGTTACTGAAACAGAGCAGTTTGTCGTGGGTTGAGGCAACGAGACACTGTTCAACAACATCATTTTCGCGGGTTTGAATACCCTTAACGCCCCTTCCTCCCCGATGCTGGCTGTGGTAAGTATTTAGCGGCAAGCGCTTGATATAACCGCGATCGGTTAAAGTAATGACCACATCTTCCTGTAAGATCAAATCAATCAGCACCGTTTCACCTTCGTCGGCAACAATCTGGGTTCTCCTCCGGTCACCATGTTTGTCCTGGATCACCGTTAATTCATCAGCGATGATCTGCAACACCAGTGATTCACTGCCAAGAACACCTTTTAAATAGGCAATTTTCTCCATCAATTGCTCGCGCTCTTCCGTCAGCTTGGATATTTCCAACTGGGTAAGGCGTTGGAGACGCATATCGAGAATGGCCTGAGCCTGTTTCTCCGAGAGTGCCAGCAGCTCCATTAATCCAGTACGTGCTGTCTGGACATCAATCGAGGCCCGGATCAGGGCAATCACTTCGTCCAGGCGATCAAGGGCGGTAAGCAGCCCCTCGACAATGTGCATTCGCTCTTCTGCCCGATTCAAATCAAACTGGGAGCGACGCGTGATTATCTCTTTCTGATGCTCCAGGTAATAAGCCAAAATCTGCTTTAAATTCAAGACCCGTGGCTGACCATCCACCAGAGCCAACATGATAATGCCATACGTTTGCTGGAGTGGTGTAAATTTATAGAGCTGATTGATGATTACCTGTGCCTGAAAATCGCGCTTAACTTCCATTACAACGCGAACCCCAGAGCGATCAGACTCATCGCGCAGATCGGTAATTCCCTCAATTTTACGTTCTTTTACCAACTCTGCTATCTTTTCTACCAATCGGGCTTTGTTTTGCTGATAAGGCACCTCAGTAATAACAATCTGCTCCCGGTTTTTATCTTTCTCTTCAACATGAACTAGACCGCGAACCTTGATAATACCGCGACCGGTCTGATAAGCGGAGACTATCCCCTCGTGGCCGACAATCAGGCCACCGGTGGGAAAGTCCGGGCCCTGAATATGGCGCATAATATCTCGCACTGATGCATCCGGGCGATCGATGATGAATTTAATTGCCTCAATTAGCTCGCCAAGGTTGTGCGGGGGGATATTAGTAGCCATCCCGACGGCAATACCGGAAGACCCATTGGCCAAAAGATTGGGATAGCGTGAGGGTAAAACAGCCGGCTCTTCTAAGCTTTCATCAAAGTTGGGTCTGAAGTCAACTGTTTCTTTTTGCAGGTCGGTCAGCAGCTCACCGGCAATTGATGAGAGTCGTGCCTCAGTGTAACGCATTGCTGCAGCCGAGTCTCCATCAAGGGAACCGAAGTTGCCGTGTCCATCTACCAGGGGATAGCGGGTAGAAAAAACCTGAGCCATACGCACCAAGGTGTCATAGAGAGCAACATCGCCGTGAGGATGGTATTTACCAAGCACTTCACCAACAATACGGGCAGATTTGCGGTGTGGTTTGTCGTGTGTGGAACCCATTTCGGACATGGCATATAAAATCCGCCGATGCACCGGTTTAAGACCATCGCGCACGTCAGGCAAAGCACGGCTCACAATTACACTCATGGCGTAATCAAGGAATGAAACCTTTACCTCGTCATAAATATTAACCGGTACTACGCTGTCCCTGTTGGCCATCTTATCTCCTTTACAAGGCGCATCAATATATCAGTATACTATCCTTTAATTTTACCACAAAGAAGCGACTGACGAAACAGCCTGATTGTCTGCAGGCACTGACTGCAGGGCTTACCAGGATCTCGTAATCAGTTTTTCTTTTTTCGAGCCTGATTTTTTTCGACCTTTTGTTTTAGGACCTGTTCAATTTCTTTTTTAGAACCTGGCACAAGTTGCCAGGATTCCGCCCGTTTTCGTTTTCCGCGCAAAAAGGTGATCGTCAGCACGTCCTTCGTCCAGCGATAAGTTTCAACTTCCGTCCAGGCCCAAAAACCGCGAGCAGTTGCAATACCTTTTTCACGAAACGAAGGTTGCTCGATTTCCCGGGCGATTACTACCAGTAAGAGTGCCCCATAAAAGAAAACATAGGTATAGGGACCCAGCAGCATCGGATCATCCGGAAACTGGTTCCGCAGCTCGAATCGCATTAGCAGGTAGGAAGTGCCGGCAAGAATCAGGATCAAAAAAAGGGAATCAGAGTTGAAGCGACTGAACAGCGCCCGATTAATCTTTAACAGAACCGGGCCCAGCTTCTGATGACGATAATATAGATAGCCGATAACAATCATGAATAAAATAAAATAAGGAAAAACCAGCCTCAGCAACATAATGACCCCTCCGGGAAGAAAGATGAAAGGCTAACTGAATTGTTTCAGCAAGCAGTATGGTTTATTAAACCATGAAAAAGCTCTTCCGTAAATGTTTTAAAATTGTTTTAAAAAGCTGCTTTTGTTACTCTAAGGGTTTATATTTAATTACCCTTTAAATCCCTCACTGGGAAATGAAGTTCTGTTTCACTACATCGGAGAGCAAAAAACAGCTGTACTAATCTGCAATCTTTTGCTACTTGATAACTGAGGCCAGCAAGTGAAAACGCCCTGACGGCTAAAACCGACAGGGCATCTGAATAATAAATCCGACATCCAATCTTTTAACCTTAAAGATCAGATATCTAAATTTTGCACCAGGCGGGCGTTATCCTCAATAAACTTACGTCGTGGTTCCACTTTATCGCCCATCAATACCCCAAATATATGATCGGCCTGGATTGCGTCCACTAGCTCAACGCGCTTAATAATCCTGGTTTCCGGATTCATTGTCGTTTCCCAGAGTTGATCGGGGTTCATCTCTCCTAAGCCTTTATACCGTTGGATCTGGACTCCGCCGTTGCGCGTCCATTCGTTTAGCAGCTTATCCAACTCTTCTTCCCGGAAGAGGTAGGCCTCCTGCTTGCCCTTTTTCACTTTATACAGAGGTGGCTGAGCAATGTAGACAAAACCACTGTCAATAAGCTGATGCATAAAGCGGTAAAAAAAGGTCAACAGCAAAACCCTGATGTGCGAACCGTCAACATCGGCGTCAGTCATGATCACTATTTTTTGGTAACGTGATTTTCTGATCTCGAATTCGCTTTCTATCCCTGTCCCGAGAGCAGTGATCAGGGTCCGGATCTCCTCGTTGGCAAGGATTTTATCAAGCCGAGCTTTCTCAACATTAATAATCTTACCGCGTAACGGTAAGATGGCCTGAAAGCGACGATCCCGCCCCTGTTTGGCCGAACCGCCTGCTGAATCTCCTTCAACCAGGAAAAGCTCGCTTTCTGCCGGATCTTTAGAAGTACAGTCAGCCAGCTTGCCCGGCAAACTGGAGACCTCGAGAGCATTTTTGCGCCTGGTCAGTTCGCGGGCCTTACGCGCCGCCTCCCTGGCCCTTGAAGCCCGGATCGATTTTTCAATAATTCTTCTCGCTATTGCCGGGTTTTGCTCAAAAAAAGCTTCAATCCCCTCGTATGTAATATTATCTACCACGCTGCGGATTTCACTGTTACCAAGTTTGGTTTTTGTCTGGCCTTCAAACTGAGCATCCATCAGCTTAACACTGAGCACTGCTGTTAAGCCTTCCCGAATATCCTCGCCGGAGAGGTTGTTTTCACTATCCTTCAGAATACCCAGCTTGCGGGCGAAATCATTAATGAGCCGGGTCAGGGACACTTTAAAGCCGTACTCATGGGTGCCGCCTTCATGGGTATGAATATTGTTGGCGTAGGAGTAAATCACTTCGTTATAACCGTTATGATATTGCATCGCCAGCTCTACTTCAAATCCACTGGCCGCTTTATTAATGTAAATCGGCTTTTTAGGAACGGTTTCTTTCCCCTGGTTCATATAAGCCACATATTGCAAGATACCGCCATCATATTTAAATTTCTCTTCCCTGTTGCTACGCAGATCTTTAAAAATAATTTTCGTTCCTTTGTTCAGAAAAGCCAGCTCGCGCAAGCGCTGAATAATTACCTCATTTTCAAAATCAATCTTTTCAAATATTTCTTTATCGGGCAGAAAGGTTATCTTTGTTCCCGTTTTACTGGCTGTGCCGTGCTCTTTGATCGAAGAAACCTTTTTGCCTCTGGCATAACGTTGACTGTAAATTTTGCCATCCCGATAAACTTCGACCTCGAGCCATTCCGCAAGTGCGTTGACCACCGAAACACCAACGCCATGCAAGCCGCCGGCCACTTTATAACTGTCACTGCCGAATTTACCTCCAGCATGAAGAGTAGTTAGGACAACCTCAACTGCCGGTTTCTTCTCCTGTGGATGGTTTTCAACTGGGATACCGCGACCATCATCAACCACCGCAACGCTTCCGTCACTATTGATAGTCACTTTGATCTGCGTGCAATAGCCGGCTAAAACTTCATCAATACTGTTATCCACTACTTCAAAAACCAGGTGATGCAAACCACGGCTCGAAGTTGAGCCAATGTACATACTGGGTCTACGCCTTACTGCTTCGAGACCTTCCAACACCTGGATATGTTCGGCTTTATAGTCATGATTATTATTATTTTTCGCAGACATGTTTCACCCCCACAACCTGTTTATGATAGCTGATCCATTATAGCATTTTTGCTGCCTGACAGATTGCTGGCTCTGATTATTATTTATTGCTGCGACCAGCCAGGGTCAGAGGCGAGATCGGGGCCGAAAACAATTCCCGGTCCGTAACAACTATTGATTGACTTCGCCCTTTTTTAGCCTTCAGCTCATTTACATTTTGCTGCCAGATCTTTTCGTTATTATCGAGCTGATCGCTGTCAAACAGGTCATAATTAAAAATTCCGATCAGTTCACGCTTAAAAATAATCCGACTGTTTCCTGTGTGAATATACATCTACTACCTCCTGCCCAATTCCTACCGGTGGACTTTTGCGCACAGAAAGGTTATTTTCCAGTACACTATTCTTTATTCTTTATGCGCAGTAACAATATCTTCCAGACTGATTGAAAAAAAAATATCTTTTACGACAACCGCTCCGGCTTCTCTATTTAATTTCGCGATCAGCTGTGGTTTGAGCATAGTCAGGTGATAAGCCCAAACCGAATCCTTGACTAAAACTTTTAATTTCCCCCTGCTGATCGAGTCTGCTTTTGTGACCTCACTAAGAGGGGGGCCAACTATTACCGCCCATTTTTCTACGACCAGAAACTGCAGGTAGCCCTGCCAAAGATCATATTTCTTGAGCAGCTGTTCAAGAACCGGGCCCATCTTTTTCATGACTGATTATTCCCCGTTGAACATTTATTTTATAATAGCAGCCTGCCAACTCAGCCGGTAACTTTTCCAGAGCAACCGCTGAAGTTAAAAAACACTGGCTGTTGATGCCGGCTAAAAAATCAAGTAGTTGTTCTTTACGTTGACCGTCAAACTCTGAGAAAACATCATCAAGTAAAAGAATAGGCCAGCTGCCGTTTTTTTGACGAAGCATCGTGACTTCGGCCATTTTGAGGGCTAGAGCTGCGGTTCTTTTTTGCCCCTGGGAAGAATATTTCCTAGAATCTCGTCCGTTTATGATAATGCATAGATCATCTAAATGTGGCCCAACAACAGTAGTCTGTCTTCTAAATTCCAGCTCTCTTTTTTTTAGTAAAGCCTCGCGAAATTGTTTCTCCAGGTCTACACAGTTATCGTCGCTCGCAAACGAACAGGTATAATTAAGTGACAGTTCTTCCTGTTCAACACTCATCCTGGAAAAGATGGGAGCCGCTTCTTTTGCCAGTTGGCGGACCAGCTCTTTCCTGAATCTGATTACCGCTGAGCCATGAGTTATTAAAGAATCATCCCATGGTTCAAGTAGTTTCTCAAGATCCCTTCTGTTCCTATTTTCTTTTAGCAACTTACTCCGTTGCAGCAAAACCCGGTGATAAGCGCGTAATTCCAGAAAATAGAGCTGGTTTAATCGCGATGCCTCTAAGTTTATATAGCGTCGGCGGATGGCCGGCCCTTCCCTAACAATTAAAAGATCATCCGGGCTGAAAGCTACGATCGGGAATTGCTGCAGATGATCAAAACGGCCTTTTCGATCATTGTCGATGACCACCTTAAGCTGTTTATCATTGTAGCTGATTTGTAGTAGATTATTAAAGTCGTCCTTGACAAATTGTCCTTTAATAAAAAAATACTGTTCCGGTAAACCCGCCAGATCCTGATCACGGTTAGTCCTAAACGAGCGAGTGACAGAGAGAAAAAAAACTGCTTCAATCAGGTTTGTTTTTCCCTGTCCATTTTCACCGAGGATGATATTTAAACGCGGATGGAAGTCAATACGCAACTTCGAATAATTACGAAAATTATTTAAAAAAAGACTCTCCAGGTAAAACAAAGTGTTTTGCTCCTGGGTTTTCAATTAAATTTTTTGATCGGTAAAGCCAGGTAGAGGTAATCCTGCCTGCCAGGCATTCTAAAAATTAGCGGCCCTCCATCACCGTGAAAATCTATACTCACTTTTTCCACATCAAGCTGTTTGATTAAATCCAGGATGTAGCGGGAATTAACATAAAGTTCCAGCAAATCTCCTTCCCTCTCCACCGGGAGGATCTCTTCCATTCTACCTTCCTGGCCGCTTGCCTTAATCTGTAATTCCTCTTCTTGAATTGAAAAATGGATCGCCTGGTTTTTACCCTCCGCCAATAAGTTTGCTCTTGCCACAGTTTCTTCCAATAATTTGCGATCGACAATAATCCTGGTTTTATATTCTTTTGGGATAACACCGCTAACATCCGGATATTTTTCTTCCAAGAGCCTGGTAGCAAAATAGACATCTCCAAACTCAAAAGATAAAATACTTTTATCAAACTTAAGCTTGACCGGAAGCTGACTATCGTTAGCAATCCTTAAAAATTCCCTCAGCGTCCGGGCCGGCACCAGTAGCCTGAACTCCTTACCATCCCACTCTTCGTTAAAGGTTTTATTAACCGCAAGGCGGTAAGTATCGGAGGCAGTAAAAGTCAGTATACCACCTTCAAGCTTAATCAAAATCCCATTAAACGCAGGACGGCTTTCTTCTGTTGATGCGGCAAACACAACCATGCGTAGCATTTTCTTCAGAAGACCTTGTTCGATCTCTATCGCTTGACCTGAATCATTTTCCGGGCCCAAAGAAGTTGGAAAATCTTCAGGATCTGATCCAAATAGATGAAACTGGGCCTGACCACCAAAAATTTCTATTCTTTTGTTATCCCAATTAACATTAATTGTGACATCCGGTGTCGGAAAATATCGCATGATATCAACAATTTTAGGAGGTAATAATATCTTTCCACTCTCTTTTCCATTGTAGTGCATTGAAACACTGATAAACATTTCGAGATTTGTGGCAGCGATGATCAGTGAGCCAGGGTTTGTATCAAGATAAATATTATTTATGACGGGCATTGTTGAACGTGTAGGAAGGATTTTCTCAACACTTTCGAGACAATCTTTAAACTCCGTTGAATTTATTACAATCTGCATCATAAAACCTCCCGCTAGGTTTAAATTTGTTTTTCAACAGCTATAGATTTTAGAATTACTTATTTTATATATAAGGTAGAAGTAGTAAACCATGTTTATACTGTGGATAGAGATAATAAAAAATCATTTTGTTATTAGCAGTATAACAATATTATAGAAGAGCAATTTATTATTGCTGTTTAAAAAACACCACTAAGCTGTACATAAATCAGATAAAGATGTTGTAAACTTTAAAGAGCCGGGCAACAACGAACTTATACACATCTTGATCAGGAGTTATCCAGAATGTTATTCATGATCAATTCAATACGATTTTTAAGTTCGTTATTTTTTTGGATTAAAAGGTCGATCTTTTTAAAAGCATGCAAAACAGTTGTATGATCTCTACCTCTAAATTCATCACCGATTTTGGGTAGAGAAAGGTCGGTTAACATCCTGCATAAGTACATAGCAACATGCCTGGCGAAAGCAATATCCTGAGTTCTCTTTTTGGAAAGAAGTTCTTCCGGATTCAGATTAAAATTATCAGCAGTCTCACTAATGATCATAGATACGGTAATAATCTTTTGTCTGGTGTTGATAATATCCTGGAGGGCTGTTTCAGTCAGTTCTATAGTAACCGGAGTCTTAAATAGTGAAGCATAGGCAACAATCCTGATCAGGGCTCCTTCAAGTTCTCGGATATTTGAGTTTACCTTTCCGGCAATGTACTGGATTACCTGATCCGGCATCTCTATACCGTCGGAATTTGCTTTTTTCTTCAAGATAGCTGTTCTTGTTTCCAAATCAGGAGGTTGCAAATCTGTAATTAAGCCCCACTCAAACCTGGAGCGAAGACGATCCTCCAATGTTGGGATCTCTTTAGGAGGACGATCGCTGGAAATGATTATCTGTTTGTTGTTATCGTGAAGGGCATTAAAAGTGTGAAAAAATTCTTCCTGAGTTTGTTCTTTACCGGCTAAAAACTGAATATCATCTATTAATAATACATCCATATAACGATACTTATTACGAAAATCTAATGTTTTGTTGTCACGAATGGCGTTAATAAATTCATTAGTGAATTTTTCGGATGAGAGATAGTAGACTCTGTTGAAACCATGATTTATCAGGGTATACTGGCCAATGGCATGCAGAAGATGGGTTTTACCGAGGCCCACACCACCGTAAATAAAAAGTGGGTTATAAGCGCGGGCAGGGCTCTCTGCTACAGCCAGAGATGCAGCATGAGAGAGACGGTTACAGGCTCCGACAACAAAAGTACTGAAAGTATAACGGGGATTGAAATTTGAAACGATTTTATGGTTATGCTGGAGAAATTCATTATCGCTGTTTTTCAGCGAAGGAATGTTTTTGGGATAATTATTTCCGGCTATAGCTGTCTGAAGGTCGATGCTGTCTTCTTCTGACTGGAATTGCGTTGATATAACAAAATTAACCCGGTGATCGTCTGTAGTCACTTCTTTTAGGGCGTTTATAATCTGCTGGCGAAAACGGGTTTCAAACCACTCCTTGGTAAAATCATTTGGAACCTCAATAACCAGACATCCATTGTCTAAAGATACCGGTTTGGTAAGCTTAAACCAGGTCTCAAAACTAGGTTTGTTGACATCTTTGCTCAACTCTTCGAGGGTGAGTTGCCAGATTTCATTTAACTGATTGTTCATTAATTACCTCTCAGGAAAAGCTACCTTCGGAATGGTTATTAACAATGCCTCGAGTTGTTAACAAAAGCTGTGGATAAACAAACAGATCGGCGAAATAGCTGCTGCTTCGTAAGATACATATTAACAGATCAGCTGCGTGGCTGTAAAGCTTAGTTTGTGCAAAAAATAGAAGATCAGGCCTTGTTTTACGAAGGTTTTCTTGACACATATATTATTATTACGTATAATTTTTTTACATTATGAACGATTAGCAAAGGGGTTACCGATGAAGAGAACATATCAGCCTAAAACAAGACAAAGAAAAAGAGTGCACGGCTTTTTAAAACGCATGAGCAGCCAGGCCGGAAGGCAGGTTATCAGCAGAAGAAGGAAAAAAATGAGAAAAAGATTAAGCGCATAAAAGATGCCACTGTTCAGGCTTAAAAAAAACTGGGAATTTAAGCGGGTTTACCGCTACGGCAGGACGGTTGTTTCAAAAAATATCGTCCTTTATTACTGCCCAAACGGATCGGAATGCAACCGAATCGGCTTTTCCATCAGTAAAAAAGTTGGTGGTAGCGTCATCAGGAACCGGATTAAAAGGTTTTTTAAGGAAGCGTTTTTAAACCTGGAAAATAGGTTAAAAAAGGGTTATGATATTATTCTCATCGCCCGTAATCCTTCTGCAGATCTGGACTTTCATGAAGCACTCAGGGAGTTGACTAAACTGTGCCAGAAAGGGCAGCTTTTTTAAAGAGAGCAGTAAGCAAGCCGGAGCAGCTGGTTACAAAAGGTTGTATGGCTTTGATTAGCTTGTATCGCCTCTTTATTTCACCATTGAAACCTAAGGTTTGCCGTTTTTATCCATCCTGTTCACAGTACACCTATGATGCCCTGAACAAGTATGGTCTTTGCAGGGGTTTGGTGATGGGACTAAAGAGATTATCCCATTGCCACCCCTTTAACCCAGGAGGATATCACCCTGTAGAATAGGGTCCATATAGGAGGTAAAAGAATGATTGATGCTATAGCTCAATTTTTTGGGGTTGTTATCAGCGCTATATACGAGTATATCCCTAACTTTGGAATGGCGATTATCATTATGACCGTAATGGTTAAGCTGGTAACGTTTCCCCTAAATAACAAGCAGATTCAGTCCGCAAAAAAAATGCAGGCACTACAGCCTGAGATGAAAAAGATTCAACAAAAATATAAGGATGATAAAGAGAAACAAAACCAGGCGATGTCTGAATTCATGCGGGAGAACAACATGAATCCACTGGCCGGCTGTCTACCGCTTTTGGTGCAGTTTCCGGTTCTTATTGGCATCTTCAGGCTGTTGCAGGATGCCGGTAAATATTTGGATATGAATGTTATCAATCAATATCTTTTTCAGTCAGCGGAACTGATTGATCTACTGAAAATTCCCCTGACCAACTTGAGTTTTTCTGCTTTTACGAGTCAATTCAGCTATTACTATATATTCCCTTTAATCGCCGGAGCAACAACTTACCTCTATTCACAAATGTCGATGTCCTCGGACAGCAGTCAAAAAATGATGCTTTACATGATGCCGGTTATGATTACCGTTTTCAGCTTCAGTTTTCCCGTAGGATTGGTAATCTACTGGATCATGAATAATGTTTTTTCTATCGGACAGCATAAACTGATTGTGCACCTCGATGCCATAAAAGAGAAAGAAAAAGCCCCGGTAGCTGCTGAAGCTCAGGACAAGAAGAGCAATAAAGATCAGCTAATTGCTGATCGGGAAGATCGGACAGATGCAAAAACGGAGACACCAGAAAAGGAAGAAAAGACAGCTAAGCCGCGGTCAAAAAAGGGAAAGGGAAAAAGATGAGCGGATATGAAGAAACTGGTAAAACTGTCGATGAAGCAGTTGAGAAAGCGCTATTAAAATTGGGCATAAAGAAAGATAATGCCAGGATTGAAATCTTAGGTGAGCCGTCATCGGGCATCTTGGGTCTGATCGGTAGCAAAGAGGCAAGGGTAAAGGTTAGCCCCCTGCAAACAACAGACCAGTTTCTAAAAGAGTACCTATCCACCCTGCTCAAGTTGATGAACATCAGTGGCATAGTATGGGTTGATGAAGATGAAGAAAAGCTGGAAGCAGAAATAGAGGGAAACGAAGTTGGAGCCCTGATCGGCAGGCGCGGTAGGACACTGGGTGATTTACAGTACTTACTAAACATCATTGTCAGAAGGCAGTTTCCCGGCCTGAATAAAATGGTGGTTGTTGATGTTGAAAAGTATCGCCAAAGGCGGGAAAAAACCCTCACACAGCTGGCTCGGAGTGTCGCAAAAAAAGTAAGCTCCGGAGGCTATGAACAGGCACTTGAACCGATGACTCCGCAGGAACGGCGCATTATTCATTTAGCCTTGCAGGATGATTTGGATGTTACCACTTACAGTTCGGGGCAGGAGCCTTTCAGAAAAGTTATTGTAGCTCCACGCTAAAATGGTTGATTACTGCCGCCCCAGTACTGTATTTGGGGCGGCTTTTATTATGCCTGAAACAACATGAAAAGATGTGATTATGTGGCGATAGAAGCTAAGAAAAACAGCAATGATACAATTGTGGCTATCAGCACTCCTCTTGGCGAAGGTGGCATCGGTATTGTCAGATTGAGCGGTTCGGAGTCCTTCCCTTTAGTCCGGAAAATATTTGAATGCCACAAAAGCAACGAGCCGGACTATCCGAAACCGAGATACCTTTATTATGGAACAGTGAAAGATCAAAATGGTGAAATCATTGATGAAGCATTGGTCTCCTTCATGCCTGCTCCTCATACCTACACCCGTGAAGATCTGGTTGAAATAAATTGCCACAGTGGGATCATTAACCTGCGTGCTGTTTTAAAGATCTTATTGGCTATGGACATCAGGCTTGCCGAGCCGGGTGAATTTACAAAAAGAGCTTTTCTAAACGGGCGCATCGATCTTAGCCAGGCGGAGGCGGTCATTGGTCTGATCCGCGCCCGTTCAGAAGAGGCAACGAAAGCGTCCCTGCGAACCCTCCAGGGAATGCTGGCAAAAACAGTAAACGACATCCGGGATCGGATCATTGAGGTCAGGGCTCCAATTGAAGCCGAAATAGATTATCCGGAGGAGTTCATGGACGAACTGCCAACCATCGCAGCAACGCAGATCGAACTGCTGGCGATTAAAGATAAATTAGAGACGCTGTTGCAAGGAGTTACCAGGAACAGAGCTTATCAGGAGGGAGTGGCCGTTGCAATAATCGGCAAGCCAAATGTTGGCAAGTCCTCCCTTCTCAACAGGTTACTGGGAGATCAGAAAGCGATTGTGCATGAGCTTCCGGGCACCACCCGCGATCTGCTCGAAGGATCCTTGATGCTCGGCGGTTATCCGCTGCGATTGATTGATACGGCTGGGATTCAGGGGTCAGATGATCCGGTTGAGGTTGAGGGTATAAAGAGAGCCAGGTCTGTTGCGGCAGAGGCTCAACTGATCCTACTGGTGATCGATGGCTCCTTGCCCTTTGATCCGGACATCGTCAAGATGATTTCCCCGATCAGCGGAGAACAACGATTAATTGTTATTATCAATAAAAGCGATTTACCGCAAATAGTTACAGCTGATCAAGTGAAGAAACAATTTGGAGAAGTGACGGCAGTTTCCGTCTCTGTTTTAAAAGGCTCTGGTATCCCTTTACTGGAAAAGGCCGTGGCCGATGGACTGGACCAGCATTTTGGAGAGCTTAGCGACAGTCCGATTCTGATTACTTTCCGTCAGGAAGAGATCCTTACTGAGGCCTTGCTCGGAATCAGGCAAGCTGAAAGGGCGCTGCTTTCTGAACCGGCAGAGATCACCAGCTTGTTGTTACAGCAGGTCTGGTTAACCTTGGGGCAGATCACCGGGGACACAGCCGGTGATGATCTGCTGGATCGGGTTTTCAGTCAGTTTTGCCTGGGCAAGTAACCGAAAGGCTTCAGGTGCGTAAAAATGAATCAAGCGATTAAACCGGAAATTGTTCTCAATGAGGCCATCAAGAATCTCGGGCTGACCCTGGAAGAGCAGAAAAAGGGTTTGCTTCTAGAGTATTGTTCACTCTTGCTGGCCGGCCTCAAAAAGCAGCGCCTCACCGGAGAAAATTCAATTGAGGATTTGATTAACCGACAGATTTACGATTGCCTTTTCCCAGTTAAGAGCAGATCATTTGAAAAAAACAGTCGTATTATTGATCTGGGAAGCGGAGGAGGACTGCCGGGTATTCCGCTGGCCATCTGCTTACCGGAATGTAAGCTATTTCTGCTTGATGCCAGTCAGAAAAAAGCTGCTTTTCTGGAAGAAACAGTACATTCACTGGAACTTAAAAATGTCAATATCATCAGGGAAAGAGCAGAAAATTGCGGACGGGATAGTGCTTATCGTGAAAAATTTGATTACGTCTTGAGCAAGGCCGTTGCCAAAGCAGCTGTGCTGGCAGAGCTTGCACTGCCGCTCTTATTCCCCGGAGGGAAGGCCGTTTTTTATAAGGGGCCACGTGGAGAGCAGGAGATGAAAGCAGCAGCAAGAGCGCTTACATTATGCGGAGGGAAGCTGACGGAACGTTTAGACTACACATTGCCAACAGGTGAAAAAAGAGTTATCTATATGGTGGAGAAAGTCGTATTGACACCCGCACAATACCCACGTACAGAAGGCAAACCAGCGCGTCGACCAATAAAATAATGGATTTATTACCGATAGGTAACTGTTTTTCAGGCTGAATTGAAGGAAAGCAGGGCTGCTTGTCAAATTAGAACTAAGTATCATATCTTAGAAAAGGTGCTGGTGAAATGACAGAAGAATGGATGGATCAATTTCCACTCCAAGAAAGTGAACCGACTACAGAAAATGTTCTCGCCATCGATCTGGCCCGGATCAGGCCGAACCCCTTTCAGCCCCGCCGTGAAATAGCGGAGGAGAAAATTAGTGAACTGGCCCAGTCAATTAAATCCTGCGGACTTATTCAGCCGATTGTGGTCCGGCGAGTTGGAGATGGTTATCAAATAGTTGTGGGAGAGCGTAGATATCTAGCCTGCCGTAAACTGGGTTGGAAAAAGATGGCCGCTTCAGTCAAGACTCTTTCAGACAACGCCATGGCAACAGTTGCCCTAATTGAGAACCTGCAGCGTGAAAATCTGAACTATATTGAAGAAGCCATGGGCTATACCAACTTGATGAAAAATTTCAATCTTACTCAGGAGCAACTGGCGCAGCGGTTAGGGAAAAGCCAGTCCACAATCGCCAACAAAATCAGGCTGCTTAAGCTCAGTGATGATATCAGAAATAAACTCCTAAAGAACGGGCTTACAGAGCGTCATGCCCGGGCCCTGCTCAGGCTTGATTCTGAAGAAGTACAACTGAAAATGATCCACGAGATATCGGAGAGGGGTCTTACCGTCAGTCAGGCCGAAAAAAGGATCGATCGGATCCAGGAAACCAGGGGAGAGCGGAAGACGAACGGACGAACCAAGCCGATTATTCGTGACATGAGGATCGTTTTGAACACAATCAGGGAGGCAGTGTCTGTAATGCACAACGCGGGCCTTTACCCTGAGGTGGACGAGACGGTTGAACAAGATTATATTGAGGTAACGATTCGCCTGACGAAAGAGATGATTGAAGCGCGAAATAACAGGGTTTAAAAACCGGGTAGCTTATAGATTGTGAAAAGTTAGGAGAGATGAAATGGGACGTGTAATGGCCATCGCCAACCAGAAGGGAGGCGTGGGTAAAACCACAACAGCCATCAACCTGAGTGCTTCTCTGGCGGCCGGCGGTTCAAAGGTCCTGCTGATCGACACAGATCCTCAGGGTAACTCAACAAGCGGCGTTGGATTCAATAAAAACGAAGAGAAAAGCTGTATTTACAACGTTTTAATTGACGATCTTCCTTTGATGGAAGTAATCAGGGCCTCAAAATGGCCAGGTCTATCTGTTGTTCCGGCAACCATCCAACTCGCTGGCGCAGAAATTGAACTAGTGGATATGGATAAGCGGGAGGGGCGAATGAAAAGGGCCTTGGAACCGATTCGTAGTAAATATGACTTTGTCATCATCGACTGCCCGCCTTCACTCGGTCTCCTTACCCTCAACGCTCTCACGGCAGCTGACGGTATTCTGATTCCTATCCAGTGCGAGTACTATGCCCTGGAAGGTTTGGGACAGCTGATGAACACAATAGCCCTGGTCCGCAAACATTTAAATAAGGATCTACGCATTGAAGGTGTCTTGCTGACCATGTATGACAGTCGCACCAACCTCTCCGAGCAGGTTGCCGAAGAAGTCCGCAAGTATTTTAAACAATACGTATTTAATACTGTTATTCCGAGGAATGTCAGGTTAAGCGAAGCGCCTAGTTATGGAAAGCATATCCTTGAATATGACCCCCGCAGCAGGGGAGCGGAGCTACACCTTGATCTGGCCCGGGAGGTGCTGACAAGATGAGCGACAAAAGACGACTGGGAAAAGGGCTAGGTGCCCTGATCCCCGATGCGTTTGACACCGAATCCGATGTAGAGAAAAGCGAGATAGCACTCGAAAAAATCAGGCCGAACCCTTATCAGCCGCGAGAAAACTTTGACCAGGAGAAGCTTGAAGAGCTGGCTCAGTCAATCAGGGAGCACGGGGTTCTGCAGGCGATTGTCGTTTGCCCAACCGGCAGTGACGCTGATTACTACCTGGTTGCCGGTGAACGTCGGTGCCGGGCGGCGAAGCTGGCCGGCTTGAAGAGCATCCCGGCGATTGTCAGAAGCTACGATAACAAAGCAATGCTCGAAATTGCTCTGATTGAGAACCTTCAGCGAGAAGATTTAAACCCCGTTGAAGAAGCCGCCGCATACCGGCAACTGATGAAGGATTACAACTACACCCAGGAAGATCTGGCGCAGAGACTGGGGAAGAGCCGTCCGGCGATCGCAAATAGCGTCAGGCTTCTAGCCCTTCCCAAAAATATCCTCGACCTGATAGCCCGGGGAAAGTTAACTGCAGGGCAGGCCAGACCGCTGCTTACTATCACTGACCAGCTAAAACAGGAAGAGTTCGCCCAAAAAATAGTCGAAGAAGGGCTAACGGCGAGAGAAGCTGAAAAGCTTTCGGAGCGAACAGAAAAGAAAAACAGGACGAGCATGGAGAATAAGCGGGTAGCGGCAGAAGATCCACTTACATCAGAACTGCAACTCCAGATTCAGCGCCGTTTGGGAACAAAGGTGAGAATTAAGCCTTTAAAGAGCGGAGGCACGATCGAGATTCATTATTATGGAGAAGAAGATCTCGAGCGCTTAATTGCCAAGTTGCTGCCCGAAGGTCTTTAAATAATGTTTCACGTGAAACGCCATGCTATGCCCGGGTGTTTCACGTGAAACATTTTCTTGTTTACGGTAACTGATTACCCTTTTGTCTGGTTCGGAAAAACTGTGTTATAATCGACAAAGTGTTTTAATCGGTCGCGCAGTAGCTGTTGGCTGTCCGGTTTGTAAAGGACTGTTATTGTATGTCTGTTAAAAATAAGCGAAGCTTTACTATAATGATCATTCCTCATTCTGAAGAGTCGACTTATTCTGCTCGGCTTCCACTTTTTGCTGTACAGTTGGCTGTTTCTTTACTAGTTTTGATAGTAGCCGGACTTTGTTTGCTCGTTTTTTCTTATATCAGGGTTTTGGCGGACGCGCGTGAGGTCTATGCTTTGAGAGAGATGAACCGGGCTCAGCAGGAGGAGATTAATGCTCTGGCGGCCGAGACACAGAGGATGGTCGAGCAAGTCAGGGTGATCGATGATCTGGTCATATTTGTAACTGAAAAGCTTGATCTCGATGTTGAGGAGATCTTAAATGAGGTGAATGGAGATTCAGGAGAGGGTTTTGGTTACTACCGTGGCGGATCTGATGAGCCTGATTTATTCGCAGGGTCACTTTACGGTGGCGGATCGGAGGCAGATGGTGTCTTGGGGAGGGCCTCTCAAAATATAATTATCCTGCAGAGTCTGGTGCCGGAACGTTCGGAAACTCTCGATCTGGTCAGCGAATATGTTGTTCAGGCTGACGCCAAGCCTTCAATCTGGCCGGCAAGGGGTCGGATTTCCTCCGGTTTTGGGATGCGTAAAATTCCCTATACCAGTGGCTATCAGTTTCATACCGGGGTTGACATTATCGGGGCTTACGGATCGGCAATCTGGGCCTCTGCTGATGGAAAAGTGATTTTTACCGGTTACCGGGGCAGTTATGGTCATACTGTTGTCATCGATCACGGGTATGGTTATGAAACGCTTTATGCCCACCTATCCGGTTTTATCGTCGATGACGGCGATCTGGTCGAGCGAGGACAAACTGTTGGGTATATGGGGGCCTCCGGAAGGACTACCGGAACACACCTTCATTATGAAGTTCTCTTTAAAGGTTCTCCTGTCAATCCTTCTAATTATTTGCAGTAGCAAGCATTTCCAGCTTTTAAATCGGGAGGGATATGAATGTTTAAAAAAGACAATTTGGATACACCGCCAGACAAAGTGAACACCCTAATTGGTAAGGATACTTCTTTTAAGGGAACACTGGAAAGTAAAGGCTCTATTCGCATTGATGGCAAAGTGGAAGGTCAGGTTGATAACAAAGGAGACTTAATAGTTGGTGAAAGTGGTGTAGTAGCGGCGGATCTCAAAGTTCGTAATGTCACTATTGCTGGTCGTTTTGAGGGTTCAATCGAAGCCGGAGGCAGGCTTGAGCTGAAAAGAACAGCAGTGGCCAAGGGTAACTTTAAAGCGAACGCTTTACATGTAGAAGACGGAGCTGTCTTAGATGGCAGCCTGGATATGAAAACCAGCGAAGGCGCCACCCATTTTCAAACAGGAAAAGATAAAAGCAGTGAACAGGCGAAACCACAATCCTGATCAGTTGCTTACAAGGTTGCACTGTCGTTGATCTGTCTCGTAGGCTGACTATTTTTATCGGAAATGAGGGGTCATGTTGTTAATTATTCTGTTGGGTCCTCCGGGCGCCGGTAAAGGCACTCAGGCGGAAAGGATAGTCAAAGAAAAGCAGCTGGCTTATATAGCGACAGGAGATATGCTCAGGAATGCAGTAAAAACAGCGACTGCTTTGGGCCGTAAGGCCAAGCAGTTCATGGATCAGGGGCAGCTTGTTCCTGATGAGCTGGTTGTTGAAATCGTCAGGGAACGGCTACAGGATCCTGACTGCGCAAAGGGGGCATTGCTGGATGGTTTTCCGCGAACGGTAAGTCAGGCGATATTTCTGGAGCAGGTACTGCCAACCGTTTGTTCTGGAATTGATCGGGTATTCTCGATCGAAGTTGATGAGAAAGAGCTGATTGAAAGGTTAACGAGCCGCAGGGTTTGTTCAGACTGCGGTGCCAGTTATCACTTGAAATTCAAGCCTCCCCAGGTTCGCAATGTTTGTGACCAGTGTGGTGGAGATCTTTTTCAGCGGGAGGATGATACTCTGGAAACTGTTCGAGAGCGGTTGCAGGTTTACAAGAATCAAACCGAACCACTGGTTAAATTTTACCAGGATAAAAATCTGCTGGAACGCATTGATGGTAACCTTGAAATTGATCAGGTCTACAAGCAAATAGCCGGGATTATCGAAAAGCTTTAGACTCCGGTGCAGGTGGATATGGATAATTATACAGTGGGTCAGAGAGTGCAAATGAAAAAAGGTCATCCCTGTGGCGCCAATAGCTGGCTAATCATTAGGGTTGGAATGGATTTTCGCCTGAAGTGTGAAAACTGCGGTCGTAGTGTGCTGATTCCCCGTTCTCGCTTTGTCCGCAGAGTTAAAACAGTTTTTGATCCGGATCAAGAGCAGGAAGACTAAAGATTTAGGGGTGCAAGATGGGTTGGAGTTGTGGCCTGGTCGGTTTGCCGAATGCTGGAAAATCAACAATCTTTAAAGCAATAACAGCCCATGATGTCACAATTGCTAGCTATCCCTTTTCCACCGTTGACCCGAACAAAGCAATCGTCTCGCCTGAAGATCTGCGCCTTATCTCGCTTGCGGCTGCCTGTGGCTCAAAAAAAATGACCCCGGCAACCATTGAAATAATTGATGTAGCTGGTTTGGTCAAAGGGGCTAGCCGGGGTGAAGGCCTGGGTAATCAGTTTCTTGGGCATTTACGCAATGTTGATCTTCTTATTCACGTGGTGGCGTTATTTGATCGCGAGCAGGGTGGCTTTGATAACCAGGCTGAAAAAATAGAAATCATTAACCTCGAATTAGCACTTGCCGATCTCGAGACGATTAGAAGGCGCAGAGAAAAGACGGAACCGAAGTTGAAAAGTGGCGATCAAGGTGCCCGTTTTGAATTGGAAACACTGGTAATGATGGAACGTTACCTCAATGAAGGAATGCCTCTCCGTAACTTAACTTTCACCCCGGAAGAGAAAATTATTGTCGAGCAACTCTCACTGCTAACTGGAAAAACGATGCTCTATGTCTACAATCATGAAGATGACTTTAATGATGGTGATCCGCTTACTTTCTTTGGCGATCAAACCTATTTGGCCCTCTGTGGTCGCCTGGAAGCTGAATTAATAGATTTACAACCCGGTGAGAGATCTCAGTACCTGGAAGCATTCGGAATGAAAGAAAGCAGGATTACCATGCTTTTACAGCGTTGCTTTGATTTGCTGCAACTGCTCACTTTTTATACGGTAAAAGGCGATGAAGCTAAGGCCTGGGTTGTTCCCCGGGGGACCAAGGTGGTTAAAGCGGCCGGAAAGATTCATACAGAGATGGAAAAAGGATTCATCAATGTGGAAGTCATTAGCTGGGAGCAGTTAGCCTTTACCGGTTCCCTGACAGCGGTGCGAGACCGGGGGCTAAGCCGGACTGAGGGTAAAGATTATCAGGTTCAGGATGGTGATGTACTCTTCGTCCGTTTTCGCTCCTGACCAACAGGTTCCTTGGCGGTAAATTTGCCACGAGGGGCAAACACAAATGGTGGCACACTAACGGTGGCACAAAAGCTTGCTTCAGATTTAAGGATATGCTATCATGTTTCAGGAAATTCCCTGCTCCTTGTCAGTAAGGGGCCACTAGTCCAGAGGGAGGTGAAAAAGATGGGTCTATACGAGATTATGATGATCATTCGTACCGATCTTGAGGCGAATGAGCAGGAAGAAGCAGTAAGCGGTTTGACTGCGGTTATTGCCAAGCAGGGCGGCACGGTTTCAACCGTCTTGGATTGGCGGAAACGAAAACTATCCTATGAAATCAACAAACTCCGCGAAGGTCAGTACTATCTGGTTTACTTCAGTGGTGATGGTGCTATCATCCCCGAACTCGAACACTACTTTAGGGTAACAGATGCGGTTATTCGCTACATGGTCGTGGCGATTGACGAGAAGGATTTCGAAGCTGCTGCGGACAAAGCTGCCGCTGAGGCTGCTGCGGTTGATACACTTCAGGAGGAAGAAGCGGTTACAGAGGAAACAGAAGTGCTTGCCACAGGCACTGATGAAAGAACCGACACTGAAGATGAAGAAGCTGAAGATGAAGAAGCTGAAACTGTTGCAGAAGGGGAAGACGAGACAGAAGATGCCTCTGCTGATGCAGAGCAACAAGAAGCTGAAGCAGAACCGGAAGAAGAGAAGCCTGCAGAGTAGTTTTGAAGGGACGGTGTCATAAATGCTAAACCAGGTTGTTTTAATCGGTCGCCTAACTCGCGACCCCGAGTTGCGCTACACACCCGGTAACGGAGTGCCGGTGGCTTCTTTCACCCTTGCGATTGACCGTCCGTATACCAACCAGCAGGGAGAAAGAGAAGCCGATTTTATTAACATCGTTACCTGGCGAAAGCTGGCCGAGAACTGTGCTAATTACCTGCAAAAAGGCAGTATGTCGGCAGTAACCGGGCGCTTGCAGATCCGGTCATACGAAGATAATCAGGGCGTAAAGCGCAAAGTAGCGGAAGTGGTTGCCGACAATGTCAGGTTCTTAGACCGTGGTGGTCGTTCTGCCGAAGATGCAAAAAGCAGTGAGGATTATGGTCCCAATGTTGATGATATTAATATCAGTGAGGACGATGTCCCCTTTTAGTGGAAGGAGGTTTTTACTTGAGGCGCGATCGAGGACGGAAACCTAAAAGAAAAATATGCAGCTATTGTGTTGATAAAATAGTAAATGTTGATTACAAACAATATGAGAAGCTAAAGCGTTTTGTCACGGAGAGAGGCAAAGTACTGCCCCGCCGTATTTCCGGCAACTGTGCCAAGCACCAACGCCAGCTGACCAAAGCAATCAAGAGAGCCAGAATTATGGCGCTGATGCCTTTTACCTCCGAGTAAAAACCGGAGGAAAAAGAGAGCAGCTTGTAAATCGAAGAGAGAAGGTGCCTGGATAATAAACCGGGCCCTTTTTTTATGCAGGATAGAAAGCTCCAAGCAGCGAATAATGTTTATGCGTTCGAACCAAGCGAAGGGAGCGTTTCCAATGAAAGTAATCCTCAATCAGGATGTTGCCAACCTCGGTAAGCGCGGTGAGTTAAAAGAGGTGGCAACTGGTTACGCCCGTAACCATTTACTACCACGACGGCTGGCTTTTGAGGCTACCGCCCAGCGTCTGAAAGAATGGCAACAGCAAAAAGCAAAGCTTGAAGCTGATCACAAAGAGCAGGAAGAGGTGGCCAGGCAGCAGGCTGATCGACTCTCCCGGCATAATCTCTTATTTACAATGCCAGCCGGTGAGGGAGGGCGCCTCTTCGGGTCGGTAACCCCGGGGGATATTGCCGAAAAACTAAAACAAAGCGGATTTGAAGTAGAAAAAAAACGGATCGAGCTTGAAGAACCGATCAAGTTAATCGGATGTTTTAAAGCCTATGTCCGCCTTTATCCGGGGATCAAGGCAGAGCTCAAAATCCTGGTTGAAAAGGAAGCTTAAAGACCAAAAGGGGGCAGGATGGCCGTGGTTGTAATCAGTGACCGGGTTCCGCCACAAAGCAAAGAAGCAGAGCAATCAGTGCTCGGTTCGATGATTATCGATCGGGAAGCAATTTTTGCTGCTGCCGAACTGCTGGTGGAAAATGATTTTTACAGCACTGCCCACCAGAGAATATTTGCAGCGGCAGTGGCTTTAAGTGAAAAAGGTGAGCCGGTAGATACCATCACCCTTAGCGCCGAACTGCAAAAGAATAAATGTCTGGAAGAGATTGGCGGCAGTGCTTACCTGGTGCAATTGGCCAATGTTGTTCCCACGGCAGCCAATGTCCAGTATCATGCACAAATAGTCCGGGAAAAAGCTATCTTACGTTCCCTAATTCAGGCAGCGACCGGTATAGTAACCCGAAGTTTTGATGCTCCTCACAACGTGGATGAGTTCTTGGATGAAGCAGAGCGGTTGATTTTCGAAATCGGCAGTCGTGGAAAATATCAAGGCTTCGCATCCCTAAAAGAAGTGCTGGTTCAGGCTTTTGATCGGATCGAAAAATTATACGATGAAAAGAAAGGCATTACCGGACTTTCGACTGGCTTCATTGACTTAAACCGCATAACCTCTGGCCTGCAAGGTTCCGATCTGATCATTATTGCCGCCCGCCCCAGTATGGGTAAAACCACACTGGCTCTTAATATGACGCAACAGATTGCGGTGAAAGAAAAAAAGCCGACGGCTTTCTTTAGCATGGAAATGTCAAAAGAACAGCTGGCTCAACGTCTGCTTTGTGCCGAGGCACAGATTGATGCCCAGAATATGCGTCGGGGAAACCTGACGCAAGATGAATGGTCGAAGCTGACCCGGGCAGTGGGGCCGCTGAGTGATTCGCCACTATATATTGATGACAGCGGCAACCTTTCAGTGATGGAGGTTCGTGCAAAGGCTCGCCGGCTTAAAGCAGAAAAGGGTCTTGATGTGATATTTGTTGACTATTTGCAGCTGATGCGTGGATTTAGCCGCTCGGAAAACCGCCAACAGGAGCTCTCCGAGATTTCCAGATCACTTAAAGCGCTTGCCAAGGAACTCAGCATACCGGTGGTAGCTCTTTCGCAGTTAAGCCGCGCGGTGGAAAAACGCAATGATAAGCGGCCAATACTGAGCGACCTGATGGAATCCGGCGGAATTGAAGCCAATGCTGATTTAGTTATGTTTATCTACCGGGATTCCTACTACGATAAAAATTCTGATAAAGGAAATCTCACAGAGATTAACATCGCCAAGCAGCGAAATGGCCCCACCGGCCAGATTGAACTTTATTTTATCGATCGGTTTACCAAGTTTACAAACAAGGCCAGCGAATCGCTGCGTGAAGAAGGTTAATTATGAATAATTTGAAGCCAAGCTATGATGTGATTATTATCGGCGCCGGTCCGGCCGGGATCTTTGCTGCCCTGGAGCTGACAGCCAAATGCGATGCCAGGATTTTAATTATTGATCAAGGCGCACCGCTGGATAAAAGAAAATGTAAAACCCAGAGGGAGTACGGACGTTGTCTGCGTTGTAATCCCTGTGCAATCACCAGTGGCTGGGGTGGAGCCGGCGCTTTCAGCGATGGCAAGCTCACCCTGACCCCTGCGTTCGGAGGATTTCTGAACGAGTTTATTGATCAGGATTTGGTAGAAAGGCTGATTGATGAAGTTGACCGGATCTACCTCTCCTATGGCGCAACGGAAAAGATTTACGGCACGGATCTGGAAGCTGTTAAAGATATGGAGCGCCGGGCAGCTGCTGCAGGTTTAAATCTGGTTCCAGCAAAAATCAGACACCTTGGTACAGAAAACTGTTATCGAGTCTTAGAAAAGATGCACAACTTGCTATCCGGCCGGGTTGACATTCTCATGCAGACAACTGTATCTGAAATTATGGTCAGGGACGGGGTTGTGAGTGGAGTTAAGCTGGCCAACGGTGATAATTACGAAGCTAATTATGTGATCTGCGGCCCGGGACGTGTTGGAGCTGAATGGATGCACCGGGAGTCAATTCGCCTGGGCTTAAAAGGGATGAATAATCCGGTAGACATCGGGGTTAGGGTTGAAGTGCCAGCAGTGATCATGGAAAATATAACCAACCAAATCTATGAGTCAAAATTGATCTATTTTACCAGCCAGTTTGATGATCGGATTCGCACTTTCTGCATGAACCCTTACGGGGTGGTGGTAACTGAAAACAGCGACGGTCTTGTTACCGTTAACGGTCATAGCTTCGCTGAAACCCACACCAATAATACTAACTTTGCCCTCCTGGTCAGTAAATCCTTTACTGAACCATTCAATGAGCCAATTCGTTATGGACGCTATATAGCAAGCCTGGCTAACATGCTAGGGGACGGAGTCATTGTTCAACGCTTAGGTGACCTGCTAATGGGCAGACGTTCAACGGAGGAACGTATTCGCCGCGGTCTGGTCCGTCCAACACTGACTGAGGCAACTCCCGGAGATTTAAGTCTAGTTCTACCCTACCGCTACCTGCTGGCTATTGTGGAGATGCTCGAAGCCCTTGATAAGCTGGCGCCAGGAGTTCACTCGAGACACACCCTGCTTTACGGGGTGGAAGTCAAGTTTTACTCTTACCGGCTAAACCTGAGCGCTAAATTAGAGACAGAGATTAAAAATCTTTTCGCTGTCGGCGACGGTGCAGGGATCACCCGCGGTTTAATTCAGGCTTCAGCTACCGGAATGCTTGCCGCAAGGGAAATTCTTACTCGCTTGCCCTGATTGCCCTCAAATGTTATAATACTTCTGCTTAGCGGATCGCTTAACAGGCCACGCCGTTTTTTTTATTCGGCTGATCTGCCGTTTCAGGTGTTTCATGAATAGACTAATAATATGCAGGATTGACCACAGCATCAGTATAGAGAAAGGATCTACTTAATGAAAAAATGGTCTGTCCAAATGGTGCCTGCAGGTAAAAGGCCAAAGATTAGAGGATCCATATTTACAAATAGCATCAGCAAATTGTTAAAAAGCAGATTCAGCTCCGGAAAGGTCAGCAGGCTTTCTTTTCTGGTATTGGTGGTCTGTACAGTAGTTTTGTCGCTTGGCATGCACGACTATCTTAGTAACTACGTGTATGTTGTTAAATTAAATGAACGGGAAGTCGGCATTGTTAAAAGCGCAAAAGAGGTCGAAGGGTTTATTGCCCATTTAACTGACCGCTGTGGTAATCTATACGGTATGACGATGAAACCCGCTGCGGAAGTATTGCTGATCAAAGAATTCAGGCCCGGCGCGAAGCCTACCATCAATGAGGTTCAGTCGGAAATCAGACAGCAGCTTACTTTTACAACGGATGCTTATGTGATTACTGTAGATGGCGAACCATTTGTTGCGGTCCGCGACGAAGATGCCCTTGACCTGGTCGTTGGCGAATTGAAAAGTATCTATACTACAAATGGTTACGGAACAAAAACCATTACTGCTAAGATCGATCAAGAACTGGCCATTGAGCCAGGTACAGCTGATCCCGAATCAATTTTAGAACCCGAAGATGTGGTAGTCCTGCTTACGGGTATTACATCGCAAGAGGATCGGCAGTTGGCTCTTTTACCGCCCTCAGTAGATCTGCTGGTGCAAGGTAATGGTTCTGCCCCGGGGTATTATGATCTTCCTTTCTCAATCATTTACTTATCCGAAGATCCGGAAGAAACAGCCGATCTGCCGGTAATCAAAAAGCAGAATGTCAGTGTCACTACGGTTGAAGAAGCGGTGGTTAGAGAAGAGATCCCCTTCGAGGTCGAGTATGTTTATAACGATCAACTGTGGGTGGTGCAAAGGGAAATTACCGTTGAGGGAGAAGAAGGCCTCAAAGAGGTGGTTTACCATCTAACTCGTGAGAATGGCGTTGAAGTGGATCGAATCAAGGTCAGGGAAGAGATTATCTCCGAGCCGGTAACCCAGGTTGAAACTGTTGGAACAGCAAAAGTTCCTGCTGTGGGAACAGGCCGTTTCATTTGGCCGGTGGAAGGCGGTGGGGAGATAACCCCTGGCCGGGGCTTCAGCTCCTGGCATACAGGCATTGATATTCATGCCAACACAGGTACCAACATTTTGGCTACAGACAGCGGAGTTGTCTGGTTTTCCGGCTACGGTGGTCCTCAGGGCAATTATCTTATTTTGTACCACGGGTCTTTCTGGACATTATACCTGCACAACAGTCAAAACCTGGTAAAAGAAGGCGATGCTGTCCAGCAGGGAGACATAATTGCCAAGGCTGGTTCAACAGGACGTTCAACGGGTCCTCACCTCCATTTTGAAGTGCGGCTTGACGATGGTACCGGTGAATGGCTAACTTATTACCAGCATACTCCGATTGATCCACTGCAATTTTTCACTCCGTAACATTATTTTATGGCAGGTTAGCCCTTCTCTTATGCTAAGGGAAGGGCTTTTTATGCAATTCTCTGTTCTAACAGGGTTTTCTGGACAGATCGCGAAACAGTATTCAGGTTAAACTTTTAAGAATCAATCTTCATCTAAAACATCTGTTTTAGGGGTGAATGATCGTTTGAAGAAAATACTGATTGTTGATGATGAAAAGCCGATTGTGGAAATCCTTCAGTATAATCTCGAAAAAGAAGGGTACCTGGTTCATACAGCATATGATGGTGAAGAAGCTCTGCGCATGGTCGGGGAGAATGATCCAGACTTGATCGTTTTAGATATTATGCTGCCAAAGAAGGATGGCTTCACGGTCTGCCGTGAAATCCGGGCGACCCGCGATATACCGATCATTATGCTGACTGCAAAAGAACTGGAGACCGATAAGGTACTGGGTCTGGAGTTGGGTGCGGACGACTATGTTACAAAGCCTTTCAGCGCCAGGGAAATCACCGCCAGGATCAGAGCGATCCTGCGGCGCAGCGATGCCGGCAGCAAAAGACTCCAGACAGAACAGGGCAAGTTAAGCATCGGTCCGGTGACCGTCGATCGCGATCTGATGCAGGTTAGTTTCCAGGAACAGCCTGTAGAGCTTACTTTTAGGGAATATAACTTATTGCTATTCCTGATGAACAGACCTGGTTTTATTTTTAGCCGGGAACAGCTACTAAATCAGGTTTGGGGTTATGAGTATGTGGGCGAAGAGCGAACCGTTGATGTGACCGTTCGCCGCTTGCGTGAAAAACTGGAAAATAACCCGGCAAAACCAGAAATCATTCACACAAAAAGAGGTGTCGGCTATTATTTTAAGTGGAGGTAAACTCTTTAATAGCCTCCAGTGGAAAATTATTTTTGTTTTTCTAATGCTCATTCTCTTTTCGCTGCAGCTGATCAGCGTCTATCTTGTCCAGTCACTGGAGCAGTACTATTTAAATAATTATAAAGAAGGCTTAGAAAATCAGGCACGACTGCTCTCCGTTTTTATGCAGCCGACTCTCGGAGAAGGCCAGGGCTGGGCGGAAGATACCGTGCGCCTGGCCCGTGAATTTAGGGATCTTTATACGATGGAGATCATCATTCTTGACAGTTATGCCCAGATTGTTGGCACTTCCGGCAGTCAGGCCTTGATCGGTCGTCGTCTGATCAGAGATGAAATTACCCGTGCTCTGGCCGGCCACATGAGCGATGTGATTCGCTTTGACCCGGTAGGCCAGGAAAGGCGCTACTATCTGGCTTATCCCGTAACCAGCGAACAGAGCACCATTGGCGTGATCTACCTGAGCGGTTCGCTGCAGGCGGTTGATCATACTCTAAACGAAGTAAAAACCATTTTACTGACTGGAGTCTTGCTGGCCTTACTGATTTGCTTTTTCTTAGGGGTGATCCTCACCAGGACAATTACTTCACCGATTAAGGAAGTCACGGATCAGGCTAATTATATGGCCGGTGGTGATTTTTCTGTCAAGATCAAGGTCCAGACTGCAGATGAGATTGGCCAGTTGGGTCATACTTTCAACTACCTGGCAGAGCAGCTCAGTCAGACCATTGATGAGATGTCCTCGGAAAAAAGTAAGGTAGAGGCGATTATTAATAATATGACTGACGGGATTATTGCTCTTGATGGAAAAGGTTATGTGATTCAGATCAATCCATCGGCACGTAACTTAATCCGGATCATGGATTTAAAGGTCCCAACGATGGGCCGCTCCGGATTTCATCTTTTGCGCAACTTAATCGGACAAGGTGCCGTGCGCCATTATTTACACGACCAGGAGCCATACATGGCTGAGATAGCAGGCCCCGCTGACAGTTATACTGTAGAGATTAAGATTGCCCCTTTTAAAATAGAAAAAGGCAAGCTAAACGGGACCTTGATCGTGATCCACGATGTCACGCGGGAAAGAGATTTAGCCCGGATGCAGGAAGAATTTGTCGCTGACGTATCCCACGAACTGCGAACCCCGCTTTCTACAATAAAGAGCTATGTTGAAACCCTGCTGGACGGCGCTGCTGAAGATCCGCAGGTACGCAATCGATTCTTAAAAGTTTTATCGGCAGAGACGGACCGTATGGTAGCAATGGTAAAAGATTTGCTCACCTTATCACAAATGGATGCAGGGCGCATTTACTGGCAGAAAACATTGATTAACCTCAAAGATTTGGCACAGGAAGCGGTAGATAATCTTAAACTTAAACAGGGGGTAATACACCCAAAAATCAGCATAGCCACAGACTTTGCTGATTGTCCGGTGTTAGTTGATCGCGATAAGGTGATGCATGTTTTTTCAAACCTTTTGATCAACGCTATTAAATATACCGGAACGGGTGGTAGCATTGACATTAGCGCCACAGCTGACACAGAAAGTGTCAAAGTTTGCATTGCCGACACCGGTTCAGGAATTCCAGAAAAGGAGTTGCCGCGCATTTTTGAACGCTTCTACCGGGTTGAGAAGACGCGCAGCAGAGATTTTGGCGGGACAGGGCTGGGTCTTTCGATTGTTCGCAAGGTAGTTGAAGGACATGGTGGCAGAATCTGGATAGAAAGTGATCCAGGCAGGGGAACAAGAGTCTATTTTACCCTGCCCGGACCGGTTGAAGGAGCTGTTACCATTTGATGAAAGAGCGCTTAAAGAGCATTATTCTACTGGTCTTGGTCTGTTTAAGCCTATTTCAGACCTATCAACTATGGTACGGGCAGCAACCTGCCGAGTTGGCAACCGCCGAGGATATTTATGAAAGGGTGATTATCGAGCAGCCCCGCCCGCCGGAACAGATTATTTTTCCTGAAACCATTGTTATACCGGTCGAAAATGGTTACTATGCTTACCGGGAAGGTGAACAGATCTATACCAGGCTCTGGGAAACACTGCTAGAACAGTTGCATAGCTCTTTCGTAAGCAATCAGGCGGGAACTGTTTCCGACTTCCCGGAAGGGGCACCACGGCTTCTCAGTTGTTACCTGAGACCCTTGCTGCCAGTTGGCAGTGAATCGTCACTGCTACCTTTACTTCCCGAAAGTGAACTGGCCAGGCTTGATCTGATCGGAGGTAGTGAAACTTATTGGGTCAGGCTCTTTACAGCTGAAGAAGAAGTTTTGGCTGAGGCGAAACTCACATCCACGCAGGTTGCAGTACTACAAAATTTAATAAGCGTTGCGAAAGCAGAGGAGCGAGTTTTGCACAATCTGCTTACCGGAGATGCTGCTGCTTCGGCCGCAGGCTTAAATGTCACTGTCAACGAGGTCATCTTTTTACCGCAGGCACAGATCGATCTGGCCAGGCTCCCGGTCAAACCAGAAACGATCAACCGGGAGCAGCTACTGAAAACCTTTTTTGTTGACTATAGCCTGGCCCGCTCGATTGAGGAGAAAGACGGAGCTGTAATCTATACAGATGGTGAAAGAGGCTTGCGCCTCACCACAGGGGGGTTTGAATTCTCATACCCGCGCCTTGAGGAAGGCGAAGCAAACCAGACTGTAGCGGAGGCTCTGAACAGCAGCGGTGCGCTGATCAGTTTTCATGGGGGATGGCCATCAGGCCTAAGGCTGGAAATAATTGAGCAAGCTCGCCTGGGACGTTCAGTCACTTATAGCACCCAGTGGAGAATGTATTACCTGGGCTATCCACTTTATGCCGCCAAACCGACCAGGATTGTTTTTAACGATCGGGGTCTGATACATTTCAACCGGTTAATCTATAATCTTCAGAACCTAAATCAGGATCTGGCTGAAAACCGCATGACGGCCGGATGGCAGGAGGCCCTGCGGGCCGCCCTGGAAGTCATATTCGCAGAAGCCTCAGAGCAACCTGAAGATTTAAAATTGGAAGCGTTTAACCTCGGTTACGCTATTGTTACCGGGGGGAATGAATTGTGGGCAGAACCGGTATGGCACCTGCAAATAGACGGCCAGCGCATTCTGCTGCGGGCTGATAATCTGGTGCAGATCCAAGTGGAGGATTTAAGGTGAATTTAGGCCGGGCTAAACTAATTTTAATCATTGCTTTTGCAGCTCTTAACATTTTTCTGGGCTACTATCTCTTCTGGCCTGATTTTGGCCGTCTGACCAGTGTGGCTGTATCGGCGGAAGAACTGCGTCTGACAGAACAGATGTTGGCAGAGAACAACTATAAACTTGAATCCCCAATCAACCGGGCTATTCAAACTGTTGACTTTTTAACGGTATCGCAATCGCTGTCTGTACAGCGAGCAGTTTTACTGCGTTTTCTGAGGGAGGGTGCCAGTATCAGCCAGGAGGAAGAGGCCAATTACTATTATATTGAAGGCGAGACAGCGGTTATTCATGCCAGCGGTCTGATCAGTATCCTCTACAACCCGTCTGTTCCACTGGGCGAAAA
>VGTO01000006.1 GCA_016874655.1 Bacillota bacterium
AGGGTGTGGGTAAGGATGTGACGATGATTGTCGGTAACGGATACACTAAAGACCATGCCGCAATCTCGCTAAATATCATGCGTGAGAGCCCGGTGTTGCGCAAAATCTTTGAAGAACTTTACACTTAGAAAATTTGAGAATGCTTGGCCTGGCAAAGATAAGGAATGCCAGCCGCCGGCAGAAAAGGGGTCTGCAAAGTGGCTTATGCTGAAAAAGTTAAACTCCGGATCCGAATCAGTGAGCAGGAGGTTCATTATGCCGGTGGCTTGGTTGATGGCGCCTTTGTCCTGAAACTTTACGGCGATGTGGCAACGGAGTTGTTGATTCGCAATGACGGCGACGAAGGGCTTTTTGTCGCTTACGACTCTGTTGAATTTAAAGCTCCGGTCCACGCCGGAGACTACCTTGAGGTAAGTGGTTGGATCGACAAGGCCGGTAATACCTCGCGCCATATGCAGTTTGAAGCTTATAAAGTAATCACCAGCGCCGGGATCGAAGGCTGCCCTTCAGCCTGTACTGTTTTAAGCGAGCCACTCCTGGTCAACAGAGCCAGCGGCACCTGTGTTGTGCCCAAGGAGCTGCAGCGCGGCCTACAGGGCAGCTAACAGGATTCGACAAGGAGAGAAAAATAATGGATAAACTGATAATCACAGTGGCGATGATTGGGGCTGAGGTGACGCGTGAACACAATCCCAACCTGCCGGTAACCCCGGGCGAGATTGCCGATGCGGCTTACGTCTGCTACAAAGCAGGAGCCTCTATGGTTCACCTTCATGTTCGTGAAGATGATCAGACCCCGACCCAGTCCGGCGATCGGTTCAGGGAAACAATCGAAAAGATTAAGGCCAAATGTAATATCATTATTCAGGTTTCAACCGGAGGGGCGGTGGGGATGACCGCGGAAGAAAGGCTGCAGCCGGTTTATCTGAAGCCTGAAATGGCAACCCTTTCTACCGGTTCGGTTAACTTTGGCGACGATGTTTTCTTAAACCCGCCGTCTTACCTGGAAGAATTCGCCAGGGTAATGAAAGAAAACGGGGTCAGGCCTGAAATTGAAGTTTTTGATGTGGGCATGATTAACAATGCCCTGCAACTGGTTAAAAATGGCCTCTTGGAGGAGCCTCTGCATTATGACTTTGTGATGGGTGTGCCTGGCGGAATTCCGGGCACGTTGAAAAATTTGCTGCATTTAGCGGAAAGTATTCCGGCCGGTAGTACCTGGACAGTGGCCGGCATGGGTCGTTTCGAGCTTCCGCTCGGCACAGCCGCGATCATCATGGGCGGTCATGTGCGGGTCGGTTTTGAGGATAATATCTATTATGATAAAGGGGTCCTGGCCCAGAGCAATGCCCAGTTGGTAGAGAGGATTGTGCGGGTTGCCGAAATTCATAGCCGGCCGGTTGCTAACCCCGATGAAGCCCGTAAAATATTACGTTTGACCTAAAAGTTTTTGCTAGAGGATAGCATCTGCAGTTTACTGGTAAAAGCGATACCCCTGGTGGGTGCCGCGTCTTTTTAACTCTCCGGTGACCGCGGCAGCGATCTGCCCGGGGCTTTCAGGCCACTGCGGGGCGATGAGCAGATCAGCGCTGGTGACCTGGCTGGCCAGACGGTGAACAACCGTGGAGGGATTTAGCAGTTCCAGGCAGTCGCACAGGTGTGGCAGATAGTCTGCCAGGCAGTCAAAAATCAATACATCCCCTGTTTTATATTCTCCAGCCAGCGGTGTGCCGTGGATGATCTGCAGGTGATGAAATTTGATTCCTTCAATCCCGTTTCTGTTAATCAAATCTATAGTTTCTGCATACATATCCGGTGTTTCACCGGGTAACCCCAGGATAATATGAGCACAGACCCGGATGCCCCTTTCACGGGTCAGCATAACAGCTTTTACAAAATCAGCAGCACTATGGCCGCGGTTGATTCTTTTTAAGGTTTTGTCAGCAGCAGACTGCAGGCCGAATTCCACCCAGAGATGGCAGCGGGCGACATAACTCTCAAGCAGATCAAGGATTTTGGGTGACAGGCAATCTGGCCTTGTGGCAATGCTGAGGCCGATCACTTCAGGAGCAGCCAGGGCCTGATCGTAAAGTTCGTTTAATTTATTTAGTGGAGCATAGGTGTTGGTGTATGACTGGAAATAAGCCAGGTAGAGAGCGGGTTTCTTTTTTTTGCCCTTCTGTAGCTGTTCGCTTAAGGTTGGTGGCTGATCTTCCCTGCTGTGTGGAGAAAATGAAGGGTTATAACAGTAGCTACACCCTCCTGTGCCTATGGTGCCATCACGGTTGGGGCAGGAAAACCCGGCGTCAAGTGGGATCTTGTAGACTGGTTGACCGAACTGCTCCTTAAAATAGGTACCTAACCGGTAGTACCATCCCGGTTCTCCCCGTTTAAGAGCGCTGCTCATCATCCGCCCCCTCATCTTTCCGTTCCGATCCTGCGCCCAGTGCTTCCGGGCGCTCAAGGTAGAGGATTAAGACTGTGATATCTGCCGGGGTTACCCCTTCCATGCGTGAGGCCTGGCCCAGGGTTGCCGGTCGGATCTGCTCCAACTTTTGGCGTGCTTCGCGCGACAGATTACTTGCTTTTTGGTAATCAAAATCTGCGGGGATCAATTTCTCGTGTAAGCGGGCTGTTTTTTCCACTAGCTGCTCCTGCTTGGCGATGTAGCCCGCATATTTAATCTGGTTCTCCAGTTCTTCTAAAGTTCCGCGGGGCAGTGAAGGCAGGACGCTGCCTTCCCACTCGCGGTAAGCCCGGTAATTAACCTCCGGCCTGCGCAGCAGTTCAAGAGCGCTGGTTGGTTGCTGCAGTGCTGCCGAGGAGCGGGCAGCCAAAAACTGCTCAACCGCGCTGCCCGGGTTGTGCCTGGTCTCCGCCAGTCGTTTAAGTTCATTTTCAATGTAAGCCTTCTTCTTCCTGTAGACCGCGTAGTGTTCATCGTCAATAAGACCAATTTGCCTGCCCTTTTCTGTCAGGCGCAGATCGGCATTATCCTGGCGCAGCAGCAGACGGTATTCGCCGCGGGAGGTGAAAATACGGTATGGCTCCTGTACGCCCCGGGTTACCAGGTCATCAATCATCACCCCGCTATAAGCTTCATTGCGTTTGAGAACCAGCGGTTCATTTTTGTTAATTTGTGCGGCCGCATTTATCCCGGCAACCAGTCCCTGAACGGCCGCTTCTTCGTAGCCTGTGGTTCCGTTGATCTGCCCGGCAAAGAACAAGCCCTTTATTATTTTCGTCTCCAGGGTGATTTTCAGCTGCACCGGCGGGGCGTAATCGTACTCAATAGCGTAGGCGGGGCGCATAATCTCAACTTTTTCCAGGCCCTTGATCGTGCGCAGGAAAGCCTCCTGAACTGCCGGTGGCAAGCCGGTGGAGATACCCTGCAGGTAAAGTTCGTCACTGTCGGCGCTTTCCGGTTCGATAAAGATCGGGTGCCTGTCGCGGCCGGCAAAGCGCACGATTTTATCTTCGATTGAGGGGCAGTAGCGGGGGCCGCGCCCCTTGATTAGTCCGCTGTAGATTGGGGCGACAGCAAAGTTGTCGCGAATCACGGCGTGTGTTTCGCTATTGGTGTAAGTCATCCAGCAGGGAATCTGTACCCGCGGCGAATCGCTTCCGGTTATTGAGAAACCGGGAGCCTCTGGTTCTCCGGGAACTTCGGTTAACCCCGAGAAATCGATGCTGCGGCGGTATACCCGTGGGGGAGTGCCTGTTTTAAAGCGATCAAACTTGAGTCCCAATTTTTGCATACTTTTAACCAGGTTAAAAGAAGGGGTCAGACTTCCCGGAGCGGCAGTGAAATGAAGATCGCCTAAAAAGATTTCCGAGCCTAAATAGACTCCACTGCAGAGGATTGCCGTACGGCATTCGTAAACAGCACCGCTGCGGCCAACTACACCAGCTACCACTTCGCTTTCTGTATAGATCTCTTCGGCCATATCCTCGCGGATGGTTAAAAGAGGTTCCTTTTCGAGGCTAAGACGCATGGAGCGCTGGTAGCCCCACTTATCGATCTGGGCCCGTAGGGCCTGGACAGCAGGCCCTTTGCCCGTATTCAGCAGGCGTACCTGTAGCAGGTTCTGATCGGCGACTTTAGCCATTTCTCCACCCAGGGCGTCAATTTCCCTTACTAGGTGACCCTTCCCCGGTCCGCCCAGAGACGGGTTGCAAGCCATATAAGCGATCATGTCCAGGTTCAGGGTCAGCAGCAGTGTGCTGCAGCCGAGGCGGGCTGACGCCAGGGCTGCTTCGCAGCCGGCATGCCCGGCGCCGATCACTACCACATCGTAGCGGCCGACAATCTGCTTTTTCAAATTTTCTCGATCCATCACATTTATACCTTCGTTAGTATTCGTAACTGCGGGCAATTGGCATGCGCCGTCCGGAGCCGAAAGCGCGCGTGGTAATGCGCAGCCCCGGCGCCGCCTGGCGCCTTTTAAATTCCGCTTTGTCAACCATCCGTGCTATTTTTTTCACTACCTCTTTCTCGTAACCCCTGTTGCAGATCTCGCTGATCGAGAGGTTTTCCTCGATATATAGCTGAAGAATCGGATCAAGTAGCGGGTAGGGTGGCAGAGAATCCACATCTTTCTGGTCGGGACGCAGCTCGGCCGATGGTGCTTTGTCAATCGTGTTCCGCGGGATGACCTCTTTTCCTTTAACCCGGTTAATGTGATTGGATAGCTCGTAAACCATCATTTTCGGTAGATCGGCGATCACCGCCAGGCCGCCGGCCATATCGCCGTAGAGCGTGCAGTAGCCAACCGCCAGTTCCGATTTGTTGCCCGTGGCCAGGGCCAGGTAACCTTCCCGGTTGGAGATATGCATCACCAGGTTGCCGCGGATCCTGGCCTGCAAATTTTCTTCAGCCAGATCCAGCCGGGGCTGACCGTCTTCGTTCAGCAGCTGCAAAAATGCAGTAAAAGGTTCATTTATCTTAATGAGCCGCTTTTCCATCCCCAGGTTGTCGGCCAGCTCTAAAGCATCTTTAATACTGTGATCGGAGGAGTATGGTGATGGCATGATTAAACCCAGCACATTTTCGGCCCCCAGGGCTTCAACTGCGAGGGTGGCAACCAGCGCTGAGTCAATCCCGCCGCTTAAGCCGAGGACAACTTTACTGAAGCCGGTCTTGGTAATGTAATCGCGCAAACCAAGAGTCAGGGCCCGAAGGACCGTAGCGCTATCTTCTGTAGCAGGGGGGGTGATTAAACCTGCGCTTTTATAGAGTTCTTCGCTTTCGATATAAAAAAGATCTTCGCCGAAAGACCTTGCTCGGTAGAGCAACTCGCCCTGGTTATTATAAACCAGGCTGGAGCCGTCAAAGATCAGCTCGTCGTTTCCGCCAACCTGGTTGACGTAGATGACCCCAGTGTTGTATTTGCGCGCCAGGAAAGTCAGCAGTTCCTCGCGAAGTTTCTGCTTGCCCAGGTGATAAGGCGAGGCGGAAATATTAATCAACAGTTGGGCTCCGCCTGCGAAAAGATCTTTTAGCGGGTCAATATGGTAGAGTTGCTTTTCGTTATAATCGCTGTCGTTCCAGATATCTTCGCAAACAGTGATTGCAGTCGGCAGGTCGCCGATCATTTCGACAGCTCGAACCGGGGCAGGTCTGAAATAGCGCTCTTCGTCAAAAACATCGTAATTTGGCAGTAAAGATTTCCGGTGTAAAGATTTAATCTTACCATCTTTCAGGTAAAGGGCAGCGTTATAAAGAACTCCTAGCTCACGGTGAGAAGTGCCGATGATCACGGCCGGGCCGCCCAGGGTAAGCGGTAAAATTTGAGTTTCGAGCAGCTCCCTCTCCCGTTCTACAAAACTGTTGTAGAGCAGCAGATCTTTAGGGGGGTAACCGCTTAAAGTAAGTTCGCTAAAGATCACTAAGGCAGAACCGTGATCGGCGGCCCGTAAAATATGATCTTTAATTTTTGCCGTGTTGTTGCTCAGGGCTCCTACTGTCTGGTTGAGCTGGGCCATGGCAATCCGCATTTCAGCACCCCTTAATAATTAAAATGCTCACGGGAAAGCGACTTTCCCAGTGAGCGTTTCTCCCGTTATTTTAAAGCTTTCTTCTGGCTGAATTATAATCAAGGGTTGCCGCAAAGTCAATAGTAATGGCTAATCTGCGATCCGGGCTTAGCCTGCCGATTCTTGCTAATGCCGTCAGAGGCCTTTATAATAAAAGGCAGAAGGATTATTAATAATACTCATAAGCGGAGGTGCGAACATGCTTGAGGTTTATGTTAAAGACGGCTGTCCATACTGCGAAAAACAGCTGGAAATCTTTAAAAAGAAGGGCCTTGAATATAAACTGCACAATGTCAGTGTTGACAAAGAGGCTCTGATTAGAGCCCGCGAGGAGTTTAAAGCTGACCGAGTACCGGTAGTCGTGGAAGATGGTGTTGTTAAGAATATCGGTTTTGGCGGCGGCGGCTGAAAAATCTGATCACGGTTGCCGTTGGCAACTTTAACGCGGGTCGAGGTGAACCACTGCATCACAGTGAAAATAACTGCTGATCCGGTATTCAACCTGGTGAGCGATGATATGAGCTTCTTCAAGACTGAGACGGCCGTTGACACCGATATGGACGGTTACCACTTTCCAGGAACCGTAATCGTGGATTTCCAGATCGTGGGTGTCGATCACCCCTTCAATGGCCATAGCACATTCGGTTACTTCCTGATAGAGCTCGTCTTCCGGGGCTTTACCCAATAGGCTGCTGCAAGACTGGATGGCTATTTTGCCTCCGGCATAGATGATGAACAGCGCAACGCCAAAACCAAGATAAGCGTCAAGACTTCTGTAGCCCCAGAAACCGCCTAACAGAGCAACCAAGACTAAAACGGATGATAGAGAGTCACTGCGATGGTGCCAGGCATCTCCCGCCAGGGCATCGGATTTGATCATTTTGCCCAGCTGGTCTGAAAAGTAAAACATAAATTCTTTTGCCAGTATTGAAGCGGTGACTACAATAATTGCTGCAATGCTTGGTTGGGCAAAAACACCTTCAGTTAGTCTGTTGTAAGAGCTGTAAATGAAGGCGATCCCGGCGCCAATAAGCATCAGGGCAATCAGCAAAGCGGCCAGATATTCAATGCGTCCGTGGCCGTAGGGATGCTCGTGGTCGGGCTTGCGTTTTGCGAGTGCAAAACCGGCCAGCACCACCAGTGATGAAAGAATATCTGATGCACTATGCACCGCATCAGCGACTAAAGCGATGCTGTTTGTAAGTAGTCCGAAGAAGGCCTTCAGCAGAGCTATAATTAGATTGCCCACAATACTGAGCCAGCTTTCGATCAAGCCAACCCGGTAACGCTCTTCGGGTTTGCGCAAATCCTTACCCGCAGTTAGTTTTGTTGCCAGTTTGTCAGCCAGTAATCTCACTGCTACCCGCCCTTTGACGATTTTACTCGATTATAACATAGGGAAAAGGGGATTTTTTGCTGATATCGTAAACCATGCCTGAAAAAAACAGCAAAAACTGCAGCATTGGCTCCCTTCTTCATTGTGGGAAGGGATTAGCAGCCTGGTTGTAGAAAAGAGCCAGAGTTAGGAACTGATTACAGCAAAGCTGATCTGGAACAAAGGAGTTGTGATCATCAATGCAGGTTAAGAAAGCGGTCATTCCGGCTGCCGGTATGGGAACCAGGTTCCTACCGGCCACTAAAGTCCAACCGAAAGAGATGCTGCCGATTGTTGATGTGCCGACGATCCAGTATGTCGTTGAAGAGGCCGTCAGGGCAGGGATCACTGAGATTCTAATCATTACCGGGCGCAGCAAACGGGCGATTGAAGACCATTTTGACAAAAGTGTGGAGCTGGAAGCTCTGCTTGAACAAAAAGGAAAGAACAAAGAGCTGGCAGAAATGCAGAGGATTAGTAACCTGGCCGATATCTTTTATGTCCGTCAGAAAGAAGCCCTTGGCCTCGGACATGCAGTAGCCTGCGCCCGCAATTTTGTGGGCAGGGAGCCTTTTGCTGTGTTGCTCGGAGATGATATTGTCCACGCCGAGATCCCGGTTATTGGACAGCTAATTGACATCTACAACAAAAAAAGCGCTACAGTGCTCGGTTGCCAGCGAGTCGGGTTCGATAACATTCAAAAATACGGGGCAGTTGATGCTGAAGATTTCAGTGAACCGGTGGTGCAGGTGCGCAGCCTGACTGAAAAGCCGAATCCGGCAGAAGCGAAGTCCGATCTGGCAGTTCTGGGCCGCTATGTAATTGATCCTGAGATATTTGATATCTTAAATGTTACACCACCGGGTGCCGGCGGTGAAATACAGCTGACCGATGCCTTGAACTTGCTGGCCAGGCAGCAGTCCGTATGGGCTTACAGTTTTGAAGGGCGGCGCTATGATGTTGGAGACCGTCTTGGTTATATTGAAGCAACTATCGAGTATGCTCTGCGCAGAGAAGACTTGGCTCCGCAGCTGAAAACATTCCTAAAAAGCCTAACCTTCTAAAGGCGAAATGGATCCGAAGGAGGAATCATCAATGTATCTTCGTCCTGCCCCCCTGGCCCCCCTAATTCGTGATTTAAAAACGGGTAATCAGTGCTTAATCGAGTACGTAACTGATTTGGTGGATATTGTTGAAGAATCAGATCAAATAATAAAAGCATTTATACCTGAGGAAGATCGTCGTGGTAGATTACTGGCGGAAGTGGAACTTCTTTTAGTTACTTATCCTGAACCAGCCAGAAGGCCACCTCTTTTTGGGGTCCCGGTGGGAGTGAAAGATATCTACCATGTAGAGGGGTTTCCAACCTGTGCCGGTTCCCGGCTCGATCCGGAATTGCTGGCGGGTCCTGAGGCGGAAGCTGTGCGGTTATTGCGCCAGGCAGGCGCACTGGTCTTCGGCAAGACTGTAACTACTGAATTCGCCTACTTTGATCCCGGGCCGACCCGCAATCCCCACAATTTAGAGCATACACCCGGTGGCTCAAGCAGCGGTTCAGCAGCGGCAGTTGCCGCTGGATTCTGTCCGCTCGCCCTCGGCACCCAGACGATTGGTTCAATCAATAGGCCTGCCGCTTTTTGCGGTGTAATCGGCTTTAAACCCAGTTATGGAAGAATTCCGTCAGCGGGTCTTCTATATTTTTCACGTTCAGCTGACCATGTCGGCTGTTTCACGCAGGATATCCCGGGCATGATTCTTGCTGCCGCTGTTCTTTGTTACAACTGGCAGGAGATCAATGTCAATTATCAGCCGGTACTTGGTGTTCCCAGAGGTAAGTATCTCGAGCAAACCGAACCGGAGGCCCTAAAGTATTTCTTTCAGCAATTGGAGCAATTACGTGACAGCGGTTACGAGGTGAAGGAAGTTTTAGTCCTGGATGATATTGAATCGATCGCAGCCTGGCACCGCAAGCTGATCGCCTCTGAAATGGCTCTGGAACACCACAAACTTTATGCCAACTGTGCTGAACAATACCGGCCAAAAACTGTCGAAATTATTAAAGAGGGCCTGGCGGTCACGAAAGAAGAGCTGACTGAAGCTCGCCGTCTGCAAAAAGTTTTAAGGGAGAGACTGGAGACAAAAATGCGCGAAGCGAAAATAGATCTCTGGGTAACCCCGGCAGCACCTGGTCCGGCGCCGGAAGGGATTGCTGCCACCGGTAACCCGGCCATGAACCTGCCCTGGACGAACAGTGGTCTTCCGACGGTCTCGGTGCCTTCCGGCAGGGCCGCAAACGGTATGCCCCTGGCTTTACAGCTGGTGGCCCCGTTCATGGGCGATGAGTTGCTGCTTCACTGGGCAGCTGGGATCGCTGAGGTGTTTGCGGCCTACCAGGCCTATAATCAATAATGCTTACATTTTGGAAAACTTAAGGGCTGCCATAATCTGATCATTTACGGACTGCTTTTACTGTTTGATCTTTTTCAGTGGCGGCAGCGGTTTGGTGCCTTAAAAAGTGATCAAAGAGCCCGGCCGCAATTCTGGTGATCATAATTGCCAGAACTGTCCGGGTGATGATCAACACTGCCGGGTTGGCTCCAAAAACGGCAAAAATGAAGGTGTCTTCGACGATAGAGTGCGAAATACTTAAATAAATGCCGATTAGCAGTAGATCTCTCTTTTTCAATATCCCTTCGCGGGCGTAATCGATGATCAATGCTGAACCGAGGACGATACCAAAGAATATGCCGGCCAGCAGGGGAAAGGCAGCTTCTTCCGGCAGGGTTAGGAAACTTAAAAACCCCTTCATTTTGCCGGTAAACTTTTCAATCACCTGATAATGTTTGGCCAGCTCAATGACCATCAAAACCGGGATTAGAATCAGGGCAATTTTTCCAATACTGAGGAGCGTTTGCAGGGTGGTGTTAAAGATCAGGTTTATGATATCCATTGCCATCAACCTCCCTGAACCAGTGTGTAGATCAGGTTGAGCAATACTCCGGCAACAACTGCCGTCGTTAGCCGCAGTGCAATCGATACCGGTATCCTCAGGCCGGTGTAACGGCAGATCATAGTTTCCACCGGCAGTTCATGGCAAATGCCGATTATCACAGCAAGGATTGTCATTTGCTGGGCAGTAAGCGAGATTGCTGTAACTGCTCCCATGGCAGCATAGATATTGACCAGAAAACCGAGCAGCAAAGATATCGCTGCTTCTCCCGGCAGGCCGAACAAACTCATGGCCGGGGTAAAAAAGATTGCAATCTGATCGACGATCCCGTAGAAGTCCAGCAGGGCGACCAGGCAGGATACCGGAACGATGATTTTTATTAGCAGCCAGAGTAGGCCGATGCTTTTCCGGAAGCCCTTGATTAAAGGTTCTGTAAAGGCAGGCATTTTAATAACTCCTTTTTGATCAGGTTCTAAATGAGGTGCACAAATGCAAGAGGTTTTCAGTCTGCAAAATGTTACTTATGGCTCTATCCTGCAGGTCCCGGAGCTGGTTATCCCGGGGGGGTCAATTTGCACCATTACCGGTAAAAGCGGCAGTGGTAAAACCACCCTCCTTAAGCTACTGAACAACCTGATCAGCTGCGATGAGGGCAATCTTTTCTATCGCGGTACCAACATTGAAAGCCTCGATCCGGTTGCTCTGCGCCGTCGGGTGATAATGGTGCCCCAGGCTCCATATATTTTCCCCGGCAGTATGGAAGACAATTTCCGGCTGGCATTTCATTTTAACCGTAAAGAACCCCCCGGGCAAGACCGGATTATGAAGCTGCTCGCTATTTTTGATCTGCCCCGGGATCCGCTACAGGACACTCACAACCTCTCTGGTGGTGAAAAACAGCGCCTGGCCCTGATCAGGGCTTTACTGCTTGAACCGGAGACACTGCTGCTGGACGAGCCAACGGCTGCTCTAGATGATGAAAATACTGAGATAGTTCTAAGATATTTAGCCGATTGGGTTAGCAGGGACGATCGGGCCCTGGTCATGGTTTCGCATGGCGGAGAGCAGGTCAGAGCCAGAAGCGGCACGGTCCTGCTCTTAAACAAGGGGCAGGTTGAAAATCTACATAAAATTGTTGCAAAGGAGGCTGATCAACTTGCCTGAACAGCTTTCAATCGAGACCTGGCGGTTGGCCGCCTCTTACTTTTTCCTGGTTTTACTGCTCCTGATGTCATACCTGCTACGTTTGGGTCGTGGCCCGGATTTTGTCGTGGCTACGGTCAGGATGACCATTCAGTTGGTGCTGGCTGGCTACCTGCTTGACCTGGTTTTCGGTCAAAACAACCCCCTTGTGACCCTGCTGATCCTGTTTTGCATGCAGATCTTTGCGATCTATACGATTATCAGCCGGTTAAAAGAGAAAATATCTGTACAGCTAAAAAGAATGGTGGTTGTTGCGATCTTCCTTGGCACCTCAGCGCCGCTCGCCTATTTTATGCTGGTGGTTATTGCTGCCGATCCCTGGTATGAACCACGTTACTTTATACCGATCGCCGGGATGACCGTAGGTAATTCGATGACCGGTATTTCATTGGGAGTGGAACGATTGATTCAGGGTTTTAAAGTCGGGCGGACCAGGATCGAAGAAGCACTGATGCTCGGTGCAACCCCGCAGATGGCTGTCAGCGTTTTATTAGGTGAAACTTTCAGCGCGGCAATCATCCCAACGATCAACTCGATGCTTGGGATGGGTCTTGTTTTCATCCCGGGGATGATGACCGGGCAGATCCTGGCCGGATCCTCGGCTGTTGAGGCGATCAAGTATCAAATCGTGATCATGATGGGGATTACCGGCAGTGTATCACTGGCCGTCTACCTGGTGATCCAACTTGGTTACCGCACCTTTTTTAATGACCGGGCCCAGCTAGTTAATCTGCAATAGTAACCGATTCCTATTTTGAAGTTGAATTTACAGCCTTAATTAAAGGATGATGTCATTGATGATCCAGAAACCGAAAAGATCAACCCTACTCTTCCCTCAACACCATGTGCATTTGCATAAAACGCATCATATCGGTTCGGCTGAGCAGGCCGACTAATTCACCGTTTTGCATTACCAGGGCCCGCCCGGCGTTCTGGGCGGCCATTTTCATCATCACTTCTGCGGCATCGCTCCCGGGCTTGAGGACCAGCACTTCTTTTAAAGGGGTAAGCACCCGGGAGACCCTGGTCTCGGGCCATTTTTCGCGGGGGGCCTGCTTCATATTCTGCAGTGACACCAGCCCGTGCGTGGTTGACCCGTAAACTACCGGAAAAGCTCCGTATTTATAATGGAGAAAGCACTCAGCCAACTCTTCTAATGTATCATCAGGTGAAACTGTTGCCAGGTTGGTGCTCATCAGCTCTTCCACTTTCATCCCTGAAAAAGTCTCTTTAAAGACCAGCTGCGAGTAGCTGGATTGCCCGGCCTGGTTGATCATCCAGCCAAGAAAGATCAGCCAGAGGCCCCACAAATCTCCCTGGACAAAGATCATCACAAAACCCAGACCCATGGCCAGAAAGGATAAAACTGTGCCCAGGCCGACGGCGATCCTGGTAGCTTTGAGCATGTTTTTGCCGAACAGCCAGACGATCGAGCGAAAAATTCTACCCCCGTCAAGGGGAAAGGCCGGGATTAGGTTGAAGACGGCCATGATCAGATTCAAGCGAGCGACAAAAAAGATCGACTCGCTGATAATCAGGCCGGGAGCGAGGGCCAGGTAATAGGCAGTGCCAAAGATTAAAGCAATCATTAGGCTGGTCAGAGGGCCGGCAGCAGTAACTTTAAGCTCCGTTACCGGGTTGGTTGGCTCGGCTTCCATTTGGGCCACCCCGCCAAAGATGAAGAGGGTGATTTTTCTGATTGGAATCCCTTCTCTGATTGCTACCAGAGAATGGCCGAATTCGTGTAGCAATACGGAGGCAAAGAGAACCAGCGTCGTTATAACACCAGCTGTCCAGTATACGGTTGAAGTCTGGTTGGCCGCTACAGTAGGGAAGTAGCCCTGGGCGAGAGTTAAGCTGAAGAGGAAAAAGATCAGCAGCCAGCTAAAATGTATTTCTACAGGAATACCCCTGATTACCGCCAGGCGAAAAGAGTTGTTCATCGTTAGAGGCCCCCTTTGGGATCACTTTTTTAGTATAATAACTTTATTAGCTTTGACAGGTGATATTCCTGCCTGCAATAAATAGAAGAAGGTGGTGGTTTAACCTGCCAGGCATAAAACCGAGAACTGTTGCAATATTTATCGCTGTGGATCTGGCTACCTGGCTGATTGTGCTATTGGTGCTTAGCTACTTCGGGATGAGCCACCTGCTGATTCTGCTGCTCGGGTTTATTATTTTAGTTGCAGCGATCTACGATTTACAGAGCGGTCAGCTCTCCGCCCTTTTTTCTGATTTCCTCGGTTTAGAAAGCTCCACCGATTTAGGTCGGTTCAGGTTGCTGCCGGTGATCCTGGCCGCCCTCCTGCTCTTTCTGAGTCTTCCGGTGGTGTTTGAACACGGGTTGGTCAACGAAGCACAGCGCTGGGCTATGCAGCAGGGGGGTCAGTTGATCAGGGTTGCCCTGCCGGCGTCTGTCGGTGCTCTGGCCGTGATCTCCATAGCGGTAGGCACTATTCTCTCAGGCCTTAAAAAGTAAAGCTACCTGCTCAACCAATGCTGCTTGTGAGTAGTCCCCATTAATCAAGTGTTATTGCTAATAGTGGTTGATGACTGTGCTGTCAAGTCTAAATCCTCAGTTCTTTTTACCCAGGGCCGCAAGCACTTCCCGGCGAACGGTCTCTTCCGGGTCTCTTTCCGCCGATTTACCAAGTGCTAATGCAGCCTTCCTACCACCAAGTTGCCCCAGCGCCCAGGCGGCGTGAAGCCTGATCAACGGGCGTGCATCATTTTCCAGGATCCGGGCCAAGTCCTTTACCGCGTCCCGGTCTTTACTGTTGCCTAAAGCGATTACTGCATTTCGCTGCAGGGTTGTTTTACCCCTCCAACCTGCTGCAGTCAGCCTGATCTTGGTATCAAATTCCTTTCGCGTCATCTTAAGCAGGGTGAGCAGGTATGGTTCAGCAGCAAAAAGAACAGTACTGAACTCAGTAAGCGGCGAAGCCGCCACTTCCTGGTTAAGCGGACAAGCTTCCTGGCAGCTATCGCAGCCGTAAAGCCTGCTGCCCAGGCTGACCCGCAAATCAGCGGGGAAGACTCCGGAGGCCTGGCTCAGGTAAGAGAGGCAGCGGTGGGGATCGATGATATAGGGTGCAATCAGCGCTCCCGTGGGGCATGCTTCGCGGCACCCGCCGCATTGCAGGCAAGTTTTTTCGTTCGGCAGATCCGGCTCGATGGCGATATCGAGCAAGATTGTCCCTAAAGCGACATAAGAACCATAAAGAGGATTGATCAGGGTGCAGTTTTCGCCAATCAACCCAAGGCCACTGCGGCGGGCCAACTCTCTTTCGAGCAGCGGGCTGCGATCGGTCAGGATTTTATGCCGGAGGGATTTATTTACCGTTTCTTCGATTTTTTTAACCAGTTGAACTGCTTTTTCTTCAACTACCCGGTGATAATCCTGGCTCCGGGCACAGCGGGAGACCAGGCCCTGCTGACCTTCATCATCAGATTGCGCAGATAGTGCAGGCCTGTCATAGGGAATTGCCAGGGTTATAATCGTGCGGCAACCGTCCAGTAAGTTATCCGGAGTGATTCTAAGGGAGGGGTTTTTCTCTTCAAAAGGTGTCAAGCGCTCTTCCCGGATTCTTCTTTCCAGGATTTCGAGCATCGACTCGAGTGGCTCTGCATTAGCAACACCCACCTGATCGATCTGTAGTAAGAGGCCGCTTTCTTTGATTGTCTGTTGATCGATCAGCATCAGCCGCTTTAACCTCTGTCAGCAAACAGTTTGTTGTTTAGCCCGGGTTGTGACAGGCCACCCACTGATTCGGGCCTGTTTCGGTTTCTCCCGGTTCTACTTCCCGGCAGATCGGCAAAACCCTGCTGCAGCGAGTGTGAAAGTAACAACCACTGGGAGGGTTGATCGGGCTGGGAACGTCGCCTTCGAGAATGATTCTTTTACGTTTACGTTCCACTGTCGGATCGGCAATTGGTACGGCAGAGATCAACGCCTTTGTATAAGGGTGCTGCGGGTGGGAATAGAGATTTTCACTCGAAATCAGCTCAACAAATTTGCCTAAGTACATAACAGCCACGCGGTTGGAAATATAGCGGATCATCGACAAGTCATGAGCAATCACCAGGTAAGTCAGCCCCAGCTCTTCCTGCAGCTCTTCAAGCATGTTGACAATCTGAGCCTGAATTGATACATCAACTGCCGATATTGGTTCATCGCAGACGATCAGCTCCGGTTTAACGGCAAGCGCCCTGGCGATCCCGATCCGCTGCCTTTGGCCACCGCTAAATTCGTGGGGATAACGGTTTACATGTTCTGGGTTTAACCCCACAAGTCCCAAAAGCTGTTGAACCCGGTCGGTTCTCTCTTTGTAGTTCTCTGCCAGCTTGTGGATGTCGATCGGTTCTCCCACAATGTCGCCTACGGTCATGCGCGGGTTCAGTGAAGAATAAGGATCCTGGAAAATCATCTGCATCTGGCGACGGTATAGAGCCTGATCAATTTTACCTGTTTTAAAAAGATCTTCATCTTTGTAAAATACATGGCCGCTTGTTGGCTTATATAGTCCGACTAAAGTTCTGCCGACCGTGGTTTTTCCACACCCGCTTTCACCTACCAGCCCTAAGGTTTCACCGGGATTAATAAAAAAAGAGATTCCGTCAACAGCTTTGACAATCAGCTGTTTGCTGATCAATCCGGAGGTTTTGGTAAAATGTTTTTTTAAATCACGTGCTTCAACAATCGGCTTAACTTTTACTTCCAGGGCGAGATTCATCGAATCTTTGCCTCCTCCGAAATGCGCTTAATTTTTGGAGCCTGCGGATGTTCAAGCCAGCAGCGGACCAGGTTGGGGCCAAATGCTTCAGGCATTTCACGGGCGCAGATTTCCATTGCATAGTCGCACCGGGGCATGAAAGGGCAGCATGCAAATTGCTGCAGCAGGTCGGGGGGCTGTCCCCAGATTGGTTGCAGTTTCTGTTTTTTGTGCATGTCAACCCGTGGTAGTGAACGCAACAGGCCCCAGGTGTAAGGATGGCAGGGGCTTCTTAAAACCTGATCAACCGTACCGGTTTCAACAATTTGTCCGGCATACATTACTATCACCCGATCGGCCAAACCGGCAACTACCCCTAAGTCATGAGTAATTAGAATCAGAGACATTTGCAATTTATTTTTAATGTTTTTCAGCAATTCTAAAATTTGGGCTTGGATGGTCACATCGAGAGCGGTTGTCGGTTCATCAGCGATTAACAGCTCTGGGTTGCAGGCTAAAGCCATAGCAATCATTACTCTTTGCCTTAACCCACCGCTTAACTCATGCGGGTATTGCTTCAGGCGAGCTTCGGGGGCCGGAATCCCGACCAGACTTAATAGTTCTACAGCACGGCGATCAGCTTCCTTTTTGCTCATTGTCTGATGCTGACGCAAGCACTCGAAAATTTGGGTACGCACATTAAGCACAGGATTAAGCGAAGTCATCGGATCCTGAAAAATCATACTGATCATATTGCCCCGAACTGATCTCATTTTGCGTTCTGTTTGTTTCAGTATATCGATGCCACCAAAAATAATTGAACCGGCTGTGGTTTTTCCCGGTGGTTCGGGAACAAGACGCATAATAGACTGTGCAGTTACACTTTTGCCACAGCCTGATTCACCGACAATGGCCAGTACTTCTCCGGTTTCCAACCCAAAGTTTACCCCGCGCACCGCTTCAACGATGCCGGCGTAGGTTTTAAACTGAACGTGCAGGTTTTCAACAGATAGCAGTTTGGTCCCCAAGTGCAGTACCTCCTATTTTCGCATGCGCGGGTCAAGAGCATCACGCAACCCGTCTCCTAAAAAGTTAAAGGCCAACAGTGTCAGACAGATGGCCAGGGCTGGATATAGTAGCAGGTGAGGATAAGATCTGAGCGAAGTTAGGGCGTCAGACGATAACATTCCCCAACTGGCCCGCGGTGCTGAAACCCCCAGTCCGATAAAGCTTAAGAAAGCTTCAGTAAAAATAGCCTCCGGAATAGCCAGGGTTGCCGTTACAATAATTGGGCCCATGGCATTTGGGATTAGATGCCGGAAAAGGATTGTGCTTTTCGGGGCACCGATCGTCTGGGCAGCAAGAGCAAATTCCTGTTCCTTGAGGCTTAAGATCTGCCCCCGTACAATTCTAGCCATTGGCAGCCAGAACACCAGGCCGAGGGCTAAAAAGATACTGTATAGCCCTGCTCCACCTCCGGTGGCGGGAAACAGTTCCCTGAAAAGAACCATTAGCATGATTACCCAGAGAAGAAAAGGTATGCTATAAAGAATATCTACGATCCTCATCATAATATTGTCAACCCGGCCGCCAATGTAACCGGCGATTCCGCCATAGATTACTCCCATAAAGAAAGTAGTAATAGCCGCGACAAAGCCGACAGCTAAAGATATACGCGCGCCGTGCATCACCCGAACCAGTTGGTCACGCCCCAGGGAATCGGTGCCGAAAGGATGAAGCCTGCTCGGTCCCTCGTTTCTGCGGTCGAAATCCTGATCAGAATAGGAGTAGGAGGAAAAATAAGGGCCGAATATAGCTACCAACAGCAGCAGAATGATGAAAACCAGGCTGACCATAGCTACCGGGTTCTTTTTAAGTCGGTACCAGGCGTCTTGCCAGTAAGTAATACTCGGTCTGACTATCTCTTGTTGACTAGGTTTTTTCTTTAGTGGTGAAAATAGTCCAATTGAAATCTGCATTCTCTACTCCTCCTTGCCGATCAACTTGATCCGTGGATCAACCAGGGTGTAAGCCAGATCGACCAGCATATTCAAAACGATCAATATAATACTGTAAAAAATTGTCAGACCGAGAATTACTGTATAATCACGGTTGTAGATGCTGGTTACAAAGTGTTTACCTAATCCGGGAATCGCAAAGATGTTCTCCACGATGAAGCTCCCTGTTAAAACGTAGGCCAGCAGCGGCCCGGCATAAGTAATGACAGGGATGATGGCGTTTTTTACGGCGTGAATCCAGATAATTTGCCAGCGCGGCAGTCCTTTGGCCAGGGCAGTCCGCATGTAATCCTGGTTTAAAACATCAAGCATACTTGAACGGGTCAAACGGGCGATAAATGCTGTGGGCAGACCGGCGAGGGCGATAGCCGGCATAATCATATGTTTTGGTGTGCCCCACATGGCTGCCGGTAAGAGTCCCCACCGAAAGGACAGAAAGTACATCAGCAGCGTTCCAAGAATAAAGCTGGGTACCGATATGCCGATTGTGCTGAAAAACATCGTCAGGTAATCAGGCAGGCGACCTTGATAAATTGAGGCTATGATTCCCGCGCCTATGCCAACAACAATAGCAATGGTGAAAGTAAGCAATCCTAACTGGAACGATACAGGAAATCTTTCAGCAATAATCCCGTTTACGGTTTGTCCGCGGTACTTGAAAGAGGGACCTAAATCGCCTCTGACAACATTTCCTAAGTAATCAACATACTGTAGGTAGAGCGGTTGATCAAGTTTATAGCGGGCTTCGATATTGGCTTTGATTGTGGCCGGAATTGCTTTTTCTCTCTGAAAAGGTCCGCCTGGGATAGCGTGCATAAAGATGAAAGTAATGGTTATAACAATCCAAATGGCCAGGATTGTATGAAACATGCGCTTTGTCAGGTAGGCGAGCATTTTGGCGGGCACCTCCATCCCTAAATAAGAGGTATACCGGAGATTGCGAAAGCCTCCGGTATACCTCAGCAGTTCAATGATTCAGTTTAGCTTTACTTTTCAATATATGCAGTTTTAAAGTCGATGCCGCTAACTGCAGCCTTCATATACCCTTTTACATAATCCTTGATCATCATTGGTAATGTGTAGTAATAAATCGGGCAGATCGGCATCTCTTCCATGAAAATATCTTCAAGCTGGTGCATCATTTCCATACGCTGAACCTCATCATCAACCATCCTGACTTCGGTTAACAATCTGTCATAATCTGCATTGCTAAAGCGTGAGTTATTGTTGCCTCCATCGGTAACCCACATATCGAGGAAGGTGAATGGGTCAAGGTAATCGCCGATCCAACCGGCGCGAGCAATCATGAAATCACCTTCGTCGCGGGTATTCAGGTAGACACCCCATTCCTGGTTGGTCAGGGTCACATTCTCGATACCGAGATTTTGTTTCCACATTTCCTGGATTGCTTCGGCAATCAACTTGTGCATTTCAGAGGTATTATAGAGGATCTCCACCGTGGGGAATCCTTCCCCTCCCGGATAACCTGCTTCAGCCAGCAGTTGCTGCGCCATTTCAGGATCATAGGCGAAGTAATCCCCGCCATTGGCCCGGAAGTCCATGCCGTCAACCTCAGGAATCCCACTGGGAACAAAGGCATAGGCCGGCAACTGGCCTCCCTGGGTTATGTTAGTAACGATCGCTTCCCGGTCGATGGCCAGTGTCAGGGCCTTACGGACATTGATGTCATCGAGGGGTGGTTTTTCAACCTGGAAAATATAATAGTAGGTGCCGAATTCGGGGAAGATATACAACTCACCGGTTTCCTGCAATCTTGGAATTTCCGGACCGGGAACGGTATGAGTAACATCAATCTCCCCAGTTTCGAACATGGTCAGTTCGGTGCTTTCATTTTCGATCATGGTAAAGAAAAGGCGATCCAGAATAACTGCATCGGCGTCATAGTAGTTTTCATTTGGTACAAATTCCATTTTTCCCTGTGCCCAGCTTACCATCTTGAACGGACCGTTGCCGATAATCGTGTCGGCGCTTAGGTGCCATCCTTCAGCATCGGCTTCGATTGCCGGCTGGTAGAGCGGGTAGTATGTTTTAAACGCACAGAGGGAAAGAAAGAATGGAGTAGGAGCTTCCAAAGTGACCTGGAGTGTTTTATCATCCAGTGCTTCGACCATTACGTCATCAGCTGTACCTTCACCGCTGTTATATGCTTCAGCGCCACCAATGTAATAAAGCATATAAGCGTAGTCAGCGGCCAGTTCAGGATCAAGAGAACGCTTCCAGGAAAGCTCGAAGTCTTCAGCTGTTAATGGTTCGCCGTTTGACCAGACTAAACCGTCACGCAATTGGAAGGTATAGACCAGGTCATCTTCACTGATTTCAACCGATTCGGCCAGGGCTAGATCCGGCAGGCTGTTTTCGTTCAGTCTTGTTAAACCTTCGTAAATTTGCAGCATGATTGTCGCTTCCGGTAAACCAGTGGATAGGTGTGGATCCATCGTTTCCGGCTCGGTACCAACGTTATAGGTCAGAACCATCTCTTCGCCGGGTGTGGTGTCATCTGTCTCACCGGTCTCACTGTCAGTGCCGCAACCACTGAAGAGAAGAGCGGCGGAGAAGAAAACCAGCAATAAAACAGTCAATTTTTTCAACTTCATTACCCCCTTGTTTTTTATGAAACCTTTGCAACAGTTGCAGCTACCCTTCCGGGCATCACCTCCGTTAAAATGCTTTCACAAAAGGCCAAGAGGCTTTGAATTCAAAACTCTGCTTTCAATTTAAATCATGCCTTAATACTAATAACTTACTTCCCTTTTGTAAAGAGGATTTATTACTTTACAGGGACCTTAATAAATATTTAATATTTAGAGTCCTGATCGGAAAAGACATAGGCAGGATTAATGTTAAGTCAACCAGAATTAATAGGGCTAATAATATGTTGCCTGGTGAGGGGTGAATGGCTTATTATGCAGGAAGAATGGGTGATGCTGGTTGAAGCAGAGAGTGACCTGGAAGCCGCAATTATCAGTGGGCTGATGGCGGAGCACGGTATCCCGGTTCGCAGGGAAGACAGCAGCCCCTATACAGGTGCGATGCGGGTTATCGGTGGCCTGGCGTACGAAGTTACTCTAATGGTGCCCAGGCTGCTTTACGGACAGGCAAGAGCGTTGTTAGACGAGATAGAAAAAGATTAGTTGGATGATCGAGTTTCAAAAAAACTTATCTGGAGAGGAGTTTTTAACGATGGAGTTACCGGCCTTACAAAGACCGTTTTTCTCCGAAGATCCAAAACGTGAGCAGCTATGGATCGAAATCTTGTTGGCAATGGCCGCGGTTGCCGGCCTGATTTTAATTATGGCTTGGCCGCAGACCAGGAGTCTGGAGCTGATTGCCGCCCTGCAGCAGTGGCGCAGCGTGCCAGTTGAACTATTTTTCAGGGTGTTTACCTTCATCGGAGACGATCAGTTCTTTATGATCTTTTTTGGTATTATAATCTGGTGCGTCAGTAAAAGCTTAGGCTTCTGGGGTGCCTTCATGCTTTTATCCGCGGCTACTTACAGCAATCTAATCAAGGACCTAACTCTGCTGGAGCGTCCAGCGATTGAAGGGGTTACTCATCCTCCGGGAAGTTACGCTTTTCCCAGCGGTCATACACTAACCGCAGTTACAGTCTGGCCATACCTGGCGGCACGTCTGAAGAAGAGAGGATACTGGATCTGGGCTGTAGCAGCAGTGGTATTAATCGGTTTTTCACGTATGGTCCTTGGTTATCATTTTTTAGGTGATATCCTTGGCGGCCTGGCTTTTGGTATCCCTTTTTTACTACTTTTTCTGTGGCTGAGTGCCCTGCTTTATGAAAAAGGGTTGCTCGAGAAATTATCGATGCCATCTTTACTGGCAGCATCGATCATCATCCCCGTCGTGCTGCTCTTTGTACTGCCGGGAGCTGATCCGCCGAAAGTGCTTGGCTACCTGGCGGGTGCTTCTTTCGGTTATGTTTTGGAGAAAGAAAAAATCAAGACTTTAGTCAAGGCGCCGCTGTTCAAGCAAATCATTAAGGTGATCATTGGGCTGGCTGTCCTCTTCGGCATAATCGTCGGCCTTGGCGGGTTATTGCCCTCAGCAATTAAGCCACTTGGGTTTATCCGCTATGCCCTGGGGGGTATTTGGGTGACCTTGCTCGCCCCACTTCTTTTTTCAGTCATCGGCCTGGCCGGCAGGGAAAATAATTAGTGTCGAAGATGAAGTAAAAATTAAGGTCGTAATTTATGGTGCTTTGCGCTATAATAAGTAGCGGTGAGCTTAAGTTAATTTTTTATGTTACAGGCTTCACCCGGGGGTGAAACATTTGATTGGCGGAAAAATCGGCCTGTGGGAGATCCTATTGATATTGGCTGTTGCCCTGATTGTTTTCGGGCCGGCTAAACTGCCGGAACTCGGACGATCAATCGGTAACGGCTTAAGAGAATTTCGCAAAGCAACCAGTGAGTTGAAAGACACAATCTCACTTGATGACAGCGACAGCGACAAAAAAAGTTAGAGGAAAAAGCCGGCATCATTGTCATTAAATGACTATATGTTGGTGTTGACCGTTAACCTAAAAACAAGAATATGTTAAAATGAACTTGAAGGACAAAGAAAACTACTGATTCACGATTGAGGAGGACTATTAATGTTCGGTAAAATCGGACCATGGGAGATTGTAGCGATTCTAGCAGTTATCCTCTTGATTTTTGGCTCATCCAAACTGCCCGAGTTAGCGAAAGCTATTGGCAAAAGCGTAGTTGAACTGAAAGAAGGGCTGAAAGGCGCTTCTGGTTCTGATGAGTCAGCCGGCCAAAATTCCAAGCCTAAAAAGTGATAAAGAGCACCTGCCGTACAGCTTAACGGGGCAGGAAGGCTTCGAAGGTAGCGTTTGGAATGCCGGGAGGTTTACAGAAAAAGGTGAGTAAAAACAAAGACGGCACAATGCCCGTTCTTGAACATCTTGCAGAATTGCGCCTGCGCCTGTTTATTTCAGCAGGCGCTTTGCTTGTTGCCGCTATTATTTGCTTTTCTAACATAAACTTAATTCGTGGTATTCTAACCGGGCCGCTTGATGATCTGCAGTTGATCTTCCTATCGCCGCCTGAGGCTTTTATGTCAAACTTAAGACTAGCCCTGATTAGCGGCCTGGTTCTTTCCTCGCCGGTAATTATATATGAAATACTGGCTTTCATTTTTCCCGGACTGGCCAGGCCGGAGAAAATCTTTTTATTACTCGTTCTGGCTGGAACGGTAGTTCTGTTTAGTAGTGGAGTATTGTTTGCTTACTATGTTGTTTTCCCGATGGCCTTAAATTTTTTCCTACAGTTTGCTGCGAATCAACTGGAACCACGTTTTACAGTCAGTGAGTATATATCTTTTGTTTTTTCTTTTCATTTAGGGTTTGGCCTGGTGTTTCAGCTGCCTCTTTTAACCTGGGCTCTTGGTAAACTTGGGCTTTTAACCTCAGGTTTTTTGAAACGAAACCGCAAAATAGCCCTGCTGGTGATGCTCATTCTGTCTGCTATTATTACTCCACCAGATATAATATCCCAGGTGGCGATGACTATACCGCTTATTTTACTCTATGAAATCGGGATTATCATGGTGCTGATCAGTGAAAGAAAACGCCTTGAAATGATGGCGCCATAATCAGTAATGAGGGAGTACTCGCTTGAAAAAAGGCGAATCAGTAAACAATGCCGAAAAAGGCGCTATAATATTAGCCGGGGGAGACAGTAAACGTTTAGGTCAGCCCAAAGCCCTCCTTGATTTTAATGGCCAGAGCCTGATTGAAAAGATGGTTGATCTGCTTAAAAGATCTTTTCACCAGATCACCCTGGTTACTGATCGCCCTGAACTATACAAAGGACTCCCGATTAAAATAACCGGCGATTTGATCGTCGATCAGGTAAAGAGTCCCTTGCGCGGTATACATGCCGGACTCAACGCCTCCGCTTTGCCCTATCAGTTCGTGGTCGCTTGCGATATGCCCTATCTCAACCTTGAGCTGATTGATTATATGGAGGGTTTTGCTTCCGGACAAGATGCTGTCATTCCGCGGATCGGCAGGTATTACCAACCTCTGCATGCCATATATCACCGCAGCTGCATTGCGGTTATCGAAAAGCAGATACAACTGGAAAACTATAAAATAACAGATTTTTATGCGAAGATAAAAGTACACTTCATCGATGAAACAGAGATCAAGAGATTTGATCCAGAGCAGCGCTCTTTTATCAACATCAATACCTGGGACGACTATCGTCAGGCGTTACGACAGCTTGGCGGAGCAGCATCACTATCAGTTAATGGGGGAGGCAGTAAAATTGATAAAAATGCCTGATTATATCGGACCAATGGCTTTTGGCGTAAAGATGGGTGTTATCTTGCCCGGGATGGATATTGTGGAAAAAGTATTAGATTCGCTGGTTAAGTGCAGCGAAGACGGCTTGCTGTCCGACGGCGACATTGTTTGTGTTACAGAATCTGTGGTGGCCCGGGCACAGAACAACTATGTTAACCTTGATCGTATTGCCCAGGAAATAAGCGAAAAACTGAAATTAAAGGAAGACAGTAAAATTGCGGTGATCTTTCCGATTGCCAGTCGCAACCGCTTTTCCATGATCATGAAAGGGATAGCCCGGGCAGTGCCGAAAGGTGAGGTTGTGGTACAGCTCTCATTTCCGACTGATGAAGTAGGCAATGTTGTCATCACTCCCCATTTTGCGGCTAACCTTTGCAAAGATCCAATTACTGAAGATGATCTGAAAGGCCACACCTTTAAACATCCCCTTACCGGTGTTGACTACATTAACCTTTACCGGGAGGTTATTGCCTCAGAAGGGGCTGTGCCGACCATTATACTCTCCAATAACCCTTTACAGTCAATTGAATACGGGCCTGATGGCATTATTGCTGCCGATATTCACCGGCGGCAAAAAACCTTAGAGCAGATCACCGGGTGGTATGATAACTGTATTACCTTAGATCAGATCTGCAATGAGGGCGAAGCCCGCTCGGAGTGGGGACTGCTGGGCAGCAATATGTCAGCCGGCGAGCGTCTTAAACTTGCACCCCGCGACGGGCAAAAAGTGGTCGTACAGCTGCAGTCAGAGGTAAAAAGCAGGCTTGGCATTGCTGTAGAAGTAATGATCTATGGTGATGGAGCATACCTTGATCCATCGAGCGGCATTTATGAACTGGCGGATCCCCGTGCTGCGTTTGCGGCAACAGGCGGTCTTGATTGTTTCCGGGAAGGTCTGAAATATAAGTTTCTTGCCGATCAATGCTTTCATGATGAGCAAAAGAACGCTGCCGAAATAGAAGAAATTATGGCTGAACGGACCAGGCGGGATCTTCCGCAAGATGCACTAGCTAAGGAAGGAACTACGCCACGCAAAATGGAAGATGTTTTGGCCAGCTTAGCTGACCTGGTCAGTGGTTCGGCCGATGCCGGTACTCCGGTTGTTATCATCAGGGGATTCCTTCGTTAAAGGCAGGGCTTAAGTTTTTACATGCGCTTGCTTCCACCCTTTTGACCGGTGTGCTTTGACAAGTAAATGCTGATTAGTCCGGCAGCCAGAAATAGGGCCCAAAAGGCGGGAAAGTAATCGCCCCATAATCTATAAAGAGTTTTCCGGTTAGTGAGCGGTAGCGAAACAACCACCGTATCTTCCACCTGTTTGTCGGTTCGGAATAGCTCTCTGCCCAGGAAGTCAAAGGAAATGGTAATACCGCTGTTGGCGACCTGGGTTATGCCGATGCCCATTTCTGCCGCCCGGATTGCCCCGGCCTGGGCATGCTGCTCCAGTCCGATACTGCCGCCAAACCAGTTATCGTTCGTTAGAACAAATAGGTGCTCCGCCCCGCGTTTGGCAAAAAGCCGAGTGTGATCGCCAAAATAAGATTCAAAGCAGATTACCCCGGCCAGTCTGACTGAATCAACTTTAAATATAGTTAATTCATTTCCGGGGCTGTAACTGCCCAGCAGTATATTAAGGCGTAAAATTCGGTTTAGGTACTGTTCTGCAGGGAAAAACTCGACAAAGGGTACCAATCGCTGTTTGTGATAAAGAGGTACCTGTCGCTCTCCCGGCTGGTAAAAAAGAATAGAATTGAACAGCTGATCCGGATAGCGGGTTCGTGCACCGTAGAGCAGCGGTAGCGGAAAGCTATCCTCCGTGTCGGTCAGCAGGTGGTAGTGCTCAATCTGCTGCCTGAAATCAAGGTCTACAACAGTCTCTGGCCACACTACCAGGTTGATTTCCTGGTTAAGGGCCAGCGCCTGTCGGGTCTGATTTAAGTAGCGCCTGCCGATCAGCTCTTTTTCACCGGCCATGATCTCTTCAGGCATGCTGTTGCCCTGGATCAGCACAGTATTAAGAATCTGATCGCCCTTTTCTACGCCAAAGAGACCTGGTACAAAAAGACCGGCGTTCATCAAGAGCAGAAAAAAAACCAGGCCTGCCAGGACGAGCTCATTTTTTAGCTCTCTTCGCCAAAGCATCGTCAGTGCAGTCTGGAAATAGACCATTACAAAGGGCAGTCCCCAGTAGCCATAAAGCGCGGCGATGCCAAGTAGCGCGGGGTAATTCCATTGGCTGTACCCGAGGTAGCCAACATTGTAAGCCATAAAGCCCAATGAGCGCAAAAATTCCGCCATCAACCACAGTGCCGGCACCGCCGGCATGGTAAACCAGGCTTTTCCCTGTTGGCTTATAATACTGGCAGTTAAAGTAAAAAGACCGTAAAACAGGCTTAAGTAAATAATTAGGGCAATCATGGCTGTCAGCCCCAAGACGAATCCGAGGTGGGGGAAGAGAACTTTACTAAGGTAGAGATTAAGGTAGAGATTGAAAGGCAAAGCAAAAAGGAAACCGGCTATGAAAGCCTTTGCCGGTGGCAATACAAAAGCGCAGGCGATTAGCGGAATCAGAGCCACCCAAGCCACAAAACCGAGATCGAAGGGCGGGTAGGCCAGAATCAAAATCAAGCCTGATAATAAAGCACCACAGTAATAGCGTTTTTCGTTTCCCTGGTTATACATCAGAAACTCCCTGGGTCGATTATGTCGATTATCTATACTGGCTATTGGTATATATATCAAAACAGCTCACAAGGTAAAGATTGCCGAAAGACCAAACAGTCTTGACCAGTGGGGCAGGCAGTGATATAAATAATTAAACCATTTAACAGTTTACGTTTAGAAATATCTGAACGGGAGCGGTAACCAATCAGCGAAAACAGTTTGATTGAATATATCAAAGAGCTGGATCATATTTTCAGCCGCTTAATTTACAGGGTTAGAGTCCTTCATAACCGTTACACGGTGGACGAGATAACTGATACCCAGTTTATTGTATTGCGAGCGCTGCGTAAAGGGCCTTGTAATACTTCTTTCCTTGCCCATATGCTGGGTGTTACCTTAAGCGCTGTGACGGCGCTGATCAACCGTCTGCACCGGATGGGTCTTGTTACCCGTCAGCGGCACGAAAAAGATCGCCGTCAGGTTTTAATTACTATTACGCCCAAAGGGATTAAACTCCTGGGCGAGGTGGAAGAAAAAAGAAACCTATTGCTGGCTCTCTATCTGGCTAAAGTCTCAGAAGAAGAGAGAACACAGTTGCTCGAGCTGCTGCGAAAAGCCGTCAACCTTTTTGAGCAGGAAGAGATCCCGGATGAAGATAGCCTGAACCTGTAAAAAGATGCAAGGCACTGATCAGTAGATCAGTTCCTCGCATCTTTTCTATCTAGTTTTCTCGATTACTGTTTTTTCTCTTCCACGGCAGCTTTCTTTTTACGGGTTGCTTTTCTGGTTATGATCAAGATCAGGTAGCCGATAACCCCAAGTAGGATAATTACCGGAAGCAGTGCTACCAGTGCGACGGCAACTGATGAAATAGCCCTGAAGACAAAGTTAACACCACCGATGAAAGACTGAAGCAGTCTTTCTCCGAATTTGTCAAAAGCGCCTGGTGAAATGTTTTGGGTGGGATCTATCTCTTCTTTTATGCTGACTTCTATGGTGGAATAATTAACCTGGTCAGATAAATACCTGAACTGGGCGGTCATTGATTCAATTTCGCCCCGGACCCGGTAGAGCTCTCTTTCAACCTCCAATACTTCCTCAACATTGTTGGCCATCTCCAGGATTTCAACCAGTCTGGCTTCCTGGGCTTTCTGGTTGTTTAGCCGAGATTCGAGGTCTACGTACTGCATGGTAACATCGTCCTGACCGGTTTGAATGTTAGCCGCTTTACCCAAAGGTTCAAGCTGGGTCATCATGGAATCAAAACGCTCCTGCGGCACACGGATCGTCAGGTTAGCTCCGTAAATGTTTTCCCTGATTTCATAAACATAAGAATAGCTGATCAGGCCTTCGGCAGCAGAAACCAGCTCCTGGATGCTTTTTATTGTTTCCCTGGTATTTTGAACCGTTAAATCAATTGATCCATTGCGGATAACATAGCGTAGCGCGCTTTCTCCGACAACCCCGTCAACCCTTTTAACCTCGGTATGGCCATATTCAGCTGTTCCTTCGTCCATTCCGGCAGAGGGCGCTGATTCGTAGCTATCCTCGGCATAATCATATGAAACTTCACTCGAATCCATTTCTGAGGTAGACCCGCAAGAGCTAAGCAGTAATCCAGAGAGGCAGATGATCAATAGCAGCGTTATTCCTAAAACCGTTTTTCTTGTTGACATTTTATAACCCTCCTTTTGATCTACTGACAAGCCAATTACTGCTCTGGTTCCTGATGTGAGAAAAAAATACCTCTAAGTCTGCCAGGGCAATAATCAGGGGTTTAGATCAGACCACCCGATGGCCGAGACCGATGGCGATATCGTTGCGGTGCAGTAGCCCGATGCCAAAAAAGATAGCAACGGCGATATGAGTGCCACCCCGGGCTATGCCAACTTTACCACCCACATTCAAACCAAGGGCTTTTGGCATGATCTGCACTAAGCCTCGCGGGTAGCCCCGGCCACAGCGCCGTCTGAATGGCTTGAGTCATCGATTAATTTTTCCCGCTTGGAGGCAACTACGGCCCTTTCCACCACTTTTTGCAGAGAGCTTAAAAATTCTCCTCCGTAGTCGACAGCAAGCGATTGGATGCCCAGATCCAGGTGTATTGTTTTTAGCTCCATCTCTGCTTCGCGTGTAGGGGTCATGGCAATGCTAATCGCCGCTTGGGCTACATCTCTACTTTCCATTTCAGGTCAACTCCCGTTTAACGGTATTGTCCTAATTATCATCCATGGTAGTCTAAAGAGCAAGTATTATTTGATTTATTCGGAGATTTTAGACTTCAGCTAACAGGGTCAGAAAGAGCATCATGACAATCAGCAAAGCTAGATGTGCTATAATTAGCGCGGAGGTTTTTATGATGAAAGAAAACTTTTGCAGCACCTGTGGCCAGGAACTCAGACCCAACGATCTTTCGGTACGTTGCAGATTATGCATGCGTAACTATCATGCTCGCTGTTGGGAAAAAACCGGTGGGTGCACTACCTGGGGTTGTGGAGGCAAACCTGAATTAAGCAACAACGCTAATGCTCCTGAATATAAGCGCTGTCCATACTGCGGCGAAGAGATCATCAGCTTCGCCGTTAAATGCCGCTACTGCCGTTCTCTTATTGATCCCGAAGCAGTTGCTCTTGAAGAGGCCCGGTACCGGGATCAGATTACCAATGAAGGCACCTGTTTTCGCAAAGATCCGATATTAACTAGTTTAATCAACCTCATTTTTCCGGGTGCAGGTTACATGTACATCGGCCAATTCAGTAAAGGGCTGCTCTGGTTCTTAATTGCAGTCGCAGCCTGGTTTTTTACTCGTGGTCTCGGTTTGATCGCCGTATACCTCTGGGTGATGTACGATTCCGCCAGGCAGGCGGTAATTGTTAACCACACTAGCTGTCCTGATCACAAAACAGTAGTAAAGAAGTGATCCGCATTTTTATTTATCTACTTTTCCCCCTTCAGCTAATTAGGACTAACGATAATCAAATAAATTTGTATATTAAAAATTATAAAATTTATGCAGGAAATTTGATTTTGAGCTTGAATAAATAGGGGAAGCAACTTGAAGACCTAACCTCCTACCACTGTTACAGGGTTATTACCCTGTAACTTTTTTTGAAAAAAGGATCTGACGGGGTTAAAAAGGGCATCGACACATTTTTTTACTTGCATTATTAATTATTCTATGTTATAGTCGTAACCGGTATTGAAAAGTAGGTTAAGAACTGAAAAGAACTAAGCCCTCCGGTGAGGAACACAGGCAAGGTGATTCAGGTAGATCCGCTTTTCAAGCAAATCAAATTTTAAAGGAGATTTATGCATGCAGGGTAAGGTAAAATGGTTTAATCCGGACAAGGGCTATGGTTTCATCGAAAGCGAAGAAGGCGTTGACGTATTCGTTCACTTTTCTGCTATTCAGAGCGAAGGGTTCAAAACCCTCGAAGAAGGACAGAGTGTAGAGTTCGAAACAGTCGAAGGCGATCGCGGCAAACAAGCAGCGAACGTAGTTCCTATCTAAGTCGAAAATAGTCGAAAATTGGAAAAGGGGTTATCACTTATGATACCCCCTTTTTTTGTGCCTAAAAATGTTCAACTGCTTAGTGACCTTTGCAGGAAGAACAAACTCCATAAAAATCCAGACGATGCTTATCAACCAGAAAGTCGGTTTTTTCGTTAACTATTGAGTTGAGCTCAGTAAAAATCTCGTGCGGCAAATCGTCTATCCTGCCGCAATCTTCACAGATAAAGTGGTAATGTGTTTCAACATTACCATCAAATCGGTCAAAACTGCTTCCGGCCTCAAGCCTCTGGACCTTCTTCTGATCAATCAAAATATTGATATTCCGGTAAACTGTACCCATGCTCAGGTTGTTAAAATCCTTTTTAAGTTCGTCGTAGATCCAGTTGGCAGTGGGGTGAGTATCAGTGGTACAAAGCAAACTATAGATTCGCTCCCGTTGTCTGCTACGCTTGTACTTATGCTTATTAACCATGTTGGCATCCCAAATTTCTTTCTATATTTATTACATGCTAATAATGATAACTGTTTCCACTATTAAGGTCAAGTTCGGTTCCGTACAACAACAGGTGCTCGTGCAGCAACCGGTTCGCAACTAAGGTGATCCGTAAAATTATAACAAGGCAATGAAGAGCAATCCCAGGATGGTGCCGGCAAAAATACCGAATATGGATAAGTGGGCGCCGGCGCTTTCATAAGCGTCGGGAATCAACTCATCACAAACGATATAAAGCATCGCCCCTGCCGCAAACCCTAGTGAGAGGCCCAGCACAAAAACCGAAATGCTGCCAATAAGTGCACCAACCAGTGCTCCTAAACCCATGGGCACTCCAGCCAATAGGGTGATGGCCAGAACCTTGGGGAAGCTAAAGCCTCCCTGCTTAAGCGGTGCAGCGACAGCCATCCCTTCGGGGATATTGTGTACGCCAATTAAAATAGCCAGCGAAAAGCCAAGCTCCTGAGAGCCGACGAAACCGGTGCCGATAGCTAAACCTTCCGGCAGGTTATGCAACCCAATGCCAAGGGCGAGCAGGGTCCCCTTTTTCAGGTAGCCGCTGAAGATAGTTTCTTCTTCTGTTACTGTATGCCGGTGCGGCAGATAATGGTCCAGCAGGTAGAAGACCACCATTCCGAAAGCTAATCCTCCAATCGCCGCCCAGTGACCGCTAGAAGCAATTGATTCATCAATTAATTCAACAAAGATAATAGCGAGCATAACCCCTGCTGCAAAAGCAAGGATGGTTCCGGTAAAACGCGGTGTCGGTTTTTTAACGAATATCGACAGCAAACCGCCTGCTCCGGTGCCGATTACTCCTGCCAGCAACCCCAGCATGGTTACTTCAAACCAGTTCAACATAATCACATCCTAACAAAGCTCCCCCTCCCCCTTGAGGGGGGAGGGTCAAGGTGGGGGTGTAAAAGGTTTTGACCTTCTCCCACTTCCAACTTATCACCTCTCACTTAAGAGGTTCTAAGTGAAAAACCGTATTAGCCTTTCCAGCAAAAGAGCTTAAGCTAATGAAACCTTTTCGCTGTTATCCCAGAGCCCGTGGATGTTGCAGTAACTTAAAGCAACCAGTTCACCCGGTTTCTCAAGAGTTATGGTTGCCGTCACTTTCGGCTCACACTTAGCGCTGCCGGTATTGGGCCCTTCTGCTGATTCCCCATGAGCTTCAAAGTTAAATGTACCAAGATGAACGATAAATTTTTCACCTTCGGGCTTGAAATAGAACTGAATATAGCGAATGTGGTGCTCAGTGGTATGGGGGTGGGCAATTTCTGCTCCCACACTGAGCTGAACCTGGAAGGGCTCCCCTTTCTTAACGGGACCCTTTACTTCAATTACCGGCACATGTTTTTCTGCTTTCCAGTCGGCTGACTGAATATGACCGCCGATAGCACTCATTTAAAAAACCTCCCTTTGAACTATAAAATGCTATTCTTAAATTATTCTGCATGAAAGTCAAACTTCCTTTTTTATATCCGAAGATTATTCAGGTAACTAATAACTGCTCCTGTCAGGTAATGCTATAATTAGAGAGCAGAAAGGAGAATGATGATGGAGATCGAGTGTGTAAGATGTAAAGTAAGCGTAAAACCGGAAGATAGCTATAACTTCCATGGTCAGGATCTTTGTGAAGATTGTTATATGGGTGCGATGCAGGCGCCGAAAACCTGTGATGTTGCTGCAACTCATCTGGCTAAAAAGCACCGTCAGGCAACCGGCCAGACCGGCACGGAGGGCTTGCTTGAAATACAGAAAGAGATCTACGAGCTAATCAAGCGTAAAGGCCGGGCAAGTCGTGCCGAGGTAATGGCAGAACTCGATCTGCCGGAATGGGAGTTAAACAAACAGGTTGCAGTGCTCAGGCACTGTGAGTTGGTCAGGGGACGCAAAGATGAGGACGGCGTATTTCTGGTCCTGTTCGACCGTTAAAAAGCCTTTTTTATGGTTCCCGGTTCAGGTTTAGTAGGGTTAAAAAGCAGATAATTTTTTTGTGATCAATCCTAAAGGCATGATTGAAAAAATTATGATGAGGCCGACCGTTAAAAAGGCACTGCTTAAACCCGGACCCTGGGCGGCCAGGCCAAAGAAAAGGGCACCGAAGGCAAAGAAAATATCGATGGTGTTCTCCTGGATGCTAACGGTTGTTGCTCTTAAACCAGGTTTGGCCAGGTCAAGCAACCAGGCAGCAAAAACGAGAGAGCTGCCCTGAGTGCTTATCCCGAGGATGATCGCACAGATGATCACCAGTGCCGGGTGAAGATCGATAAAAGCAAAGAGGATTGTCCCAAGACCCAGGAAAAACATCAGCGGCCAGGCAATTCGTGAGCGATCAACCCGGTCGGATAAAGCACCGGCCGAAAGGGCTCCGATAATGCCCGCTACCCCAAAAATCATAAAAAAATGAGCGGCTGTTGCGCCGGCTGCCGGCTCTTTGATGTGCAGGGCGGTAAATGAAATAATTGCGCTGTAGATTGTTGACAAGAGGGCAATGCCAACAATAATTGGATAGAGAACTTTAACCTGAAGTGCTTCAGCATAGTTTTTCAGACTGCCAATCATGGCGGTTACCGTAATAGTCCTCTCCCCCGGTTTGACCGATGCCAGCAGCAGCAGCGATAGAGCTCCCACAATGGCGCTGACCGCAAACCAGCTGTTATAACCGTAGTTGTCAATTAAGAATATTGCCGTCGCCGGCCCGACCAGCAATCCTAAATTAAAGAAGATTCTCAGGCTGCCGAGGTAGGTGCCCAGGCGTTTAGCCGGTGCCAGTTCGGCAACCATGGTTGAAATACCCGGCAAAAAAACGGCCAGCCCGAGAGCCTGGTAGATGCGGGCAAAGAGTAATAACCAGTATGTTGAACCGAGCATTACGATCAAAGGGGTAGTGGCAAAAGTAAAAGCACCAAAAAGCATTAGGGGCTTGGCTCCCTTTTGATCCATGACCGGTCCTAAGACCAGCCTGAATATAACAGCGGATAGGCCAAATACTGTGTTCTGGAGGCCTGACTGAAAAGGGGTGCTGCCGATCGATAGGCTGTATGCCGGAAAAGTGGCGATAACCGCAAAAAGGTTGGCCATAAAGAAGAAGACAGATCCGTAGAAATAAGCCCAGTTTTTCCAGCTGTTCCGCTCTGTCGCTCTGATTTCTGCTGTCAGGGATACTGCCTCCTCGGGATCACTAAATTTCATCAGGTTAGGCTGGTTTGAGGCGGTCGGCTAGCTGTTTCCCAACCGTGGCGGCTACATCTGCCGCTACATAATGATCGGCTGCAGCGTCGAAGAGCATTGTCGCCCAGGCCTTTATTGTCCCCTTCGGCAAACGGTAACAGAGGCAAAGCGGCAGACGGGGCAAAACCCGCCATTCGAAGGCTAAATCTCCCAATCCTTTAAGTTCCCAGCCACCTGCTTCATGGCACCTTGCGGCCAGCCCCCTGATGTCATCCTGCCAGGCTGCTGCCAGTTCATCACCACAGTAACCCTGGAAGGCTTGCTGGTAGAAGAGACCGCCGATTTCACTTAAATTAACCCATCGTCCGGCCAGAGGGTGGCCGTCAGCCCTCTCTAGGTAATGCAGCCATAGCGCTTCAGTTTGCAGAGAGGCAGGTTGTCCGCTTGCGTCAACTATGCTTAAAGTGGGCCAGCTGATCAGGTATTCTTTTGTCAGCAGCACACCACTCAAGGAGATAGCTCCCGCCTCTTCGTTGATTCCTAAAGCAGCATAGTCGGCCACCTGGTGAGGGGTGCGCGTTTTAAGCTTATTCCTCAGCTGTTTGCAGAGTTCCTCAAGAGCGAACCGTCTGCTTTTTTCATTCTGCTCGCTATCAAGGTTAGTCTTTTTGCTGTACCTAAATTCATCTGTGCTCATTCGATCACCTGTTTATTTTACTGACTTCGGTCATTATAACGGCTTAATCCGGATAGCGTCAATAAAGGACTTTAGCTTTTGCCCTGCAATTGGTCGGATTAATCGGGCCACAGGCAGGAAATTATGAAAGTAGGAAGAATTTAAAAGAACTTATTAATACCAACCAATTAACAAAATACACTATTACTTGATGATTCAATATTATGCAGGGTCATAGACGATAGGAGTTGTTAAATGATGCAAATTGGGATAGCCGGCTATGGCAAGATGGGCAAAATGATCAGGCAAAAAGCCCTGGAGAAAGGGCACCAGGTAGCCGCGGTCATTGATCCTTCCAGTGATGCAGAAGAGATCACCTCCCGCGAGATTAGTTCTGCAATACTGCCACTTGATGTTATAATTGACTTTACCGATCCACAGACGCTTGTTGATAACGTAACACTATATGGAGAACTTCAGCTGCCGGTAGTAATCGGCACGACCGGATGGTATGACCGACTGAGCGAGGTGGCTACGATCGTTAACCGGGCGGGTACCGGTTTGATCTGGTCCGGTAATTTCTCCTTAGGCGTAAACATCTTTTTTCAGTTGGTTAAAGCGGCTGCCGGTCTGATGGAGCGCTTTGAGCAGTACGATGTGCTGGTTAGCGAAGTGCACCACAGCCAGAAAAAAGATAGCCCCTCGGGAACGGCCGAGATGATCGGCGCCATCTTACTTGATGCGCTAAGCCGTAAAATGAGGATTATTACCGGCAACCCGGAAAAACCGCTCTGCGCAGAAGATCTGCACATTTCTTCCTCCCGCGTTGGCGAGGTGCCTGGGATTCACCGCGTGGTTTTTGACAGTGAGATTGATACGATTTCCATTGAACATTCTGCCCGCGACCGGTCCGGTTTTGCCGAGGGTGCGCTGCTGGCAGCCGAGTGGATTGTTAATAAAAAAGGCCTGTATAACATCGACGATCTGATGCAGGCCGTGATTGGGGGAAGTTAGGTTGAGTACCATTAATGATATTTTCAGAGGAGTACATACAGCACTGATAACGCCCTTTACTTCGACCGGTGCTGTTGACATCGGGGCCTTTAAACGGCTGGTAGAGTTTCAGATTGAATCCGGTATCGATGGGCTGGTGCCCTGCGGCACAACAGGTGAAAGTTCAACTCTCTCACATGATGAGCACGACCGGGTAATCGCCCTTACCGTTGAGTATGCCGCCGGGAGGGTGCCAGTGATTGCCGGAACAGGCAGCAACGCCACCATCGAAGCAATTCAGCTGTCACAGCACGCCGAGCAATCCGGGGTAGATGCCGTATTGGTGGTTAATCCTTACTATGTCAAACCGACCCAGAAAGGCCTTTACCTGCACTTTAAGGCGGTTGCCGAATCGGTATCAATCCCCTGTATCGTTTACAACATTCAGGGGCGAACCGGGGTAAACGTAGAGAATGAAACGCTCCTGCGCCTGATGAACGAGAACCCCAATATTGTCGGGGTAAAGGAAGCCTCTGGCAGCCTGGAGCAGATGAAGAACCTGCTCGGGTTGCGCCGGGAGCAGTTCGTGGTACTCTGCGGCGATGACAATATGACGGTTGATCTAATCGAGGCAGGGGGCAATGGGGTCGTTTCGGTGGCAGCAAACCTGATCCC